>CAXSFE010000014.1:0-46779 GCA_964236585.1 uncultured Acetobacteraceae bacterium | reverse complement strand
GCGCGGGTGCGCCGGCTCACGCTGCTGGCGCCGGCCGGGCTGGACCGCGCGATCGACGTCGACTTCGTCCGCGGCATCGTGCGCGCGCACGCCGGCGGCGGGCTGCAGCACCTGCTGCGTCGGCTGGTGGTGCGGCCCGCGGCGCTGTCCGCGGCGCAGCTCGACGCCCTGGCCGCCGAGCTGTCGCGCGGGCGGCTCGTCGGGCTGGCGGACAGCCTGGTCGACGACGGCGGCCAGCAGGTGGACATCACCCGCGACCTGGCCTCGCTCGCGATGCCGGTCCGCGTGGTCTGGGGGCTGCAGGACCGCATCATCCCCTGGACGCAGGCGGCCCAGGCCGGCAGCCGCGCCGCGGTCCACCTGATCCCCGATGCCGGCCACGTGCCGCACTGGGACCAGCCCGGCGAGGTGGCCGCGCTGTTCGACTGACGGGCCTGCGACGCGACGGGCCTGCGACGCAACGGGCCTGCGACACGACGGGTCCCGGCAAGAGGACGTGTCTCGACACAACACAGGGAGGACGAAATGGCCAACGAACGATCGACCCTCATCCAGCCGACCCGCCGGGGCCTGCTCGGCGGCATGGGTGCCGCCGCCGCCGCCATGGGCGGGGTGCAGCTCGCGCAGTTCGCGCTCGGCAGCACGCCGGCGCGCGCGCAGGCCGACGCGAAGCCGGTGAAGCTGGCCGTGGTGGCGCAGCAGATGTCGGCGCAGTCGGACCAGAGGAGCTGGGCCGGGTTCCAGCAGTGGCTGAAGGGCGCCGGGTTCGACAAGAGCTGGGACGTCACCATGACCGACGCCAAGGGCGACCCGGGCGCGCTGGTCAACCAGATCGAGAACGCGATCACCGCCAAGTCCGACGCCATCCTGGTGATGTACGGGACGCTGACCGCGGCCCACAGCGCGCTCGACGACCTCGCGCGCTCCAAGATTCCGTTCTTCAGCCTGGACAGCGGCTGGCAGGCGCCGGCGATCGCCGACATCACCAGCAACAACTGGGTGATGGGCGGCCAGTACACCCAGTACATGGTCGACAGGCTGCTCGGCGAGGGCAAGCAGAAGGCCAACATCTGCGCCGTGGTCGCCAACTTCCACCACGGCACGCGCAAGCGCGGCAAGGTGATGCGCGCGGTGCTGACGGAGAACGAGTGGATCAACCTGGAGGCCGACCGGGTGATCCAGTACGCCGGCTTCTACGAGACCACGCAGAACGTCGTGAACGACTGGCTGGCGCGCTACGGCAACGACCTCGACGCGATCTGGTGCCCGTGGGACGAGCCGGGCATGGCCGCCGCCGAGGTGATCAAGTCGCGCAACATGCAGGACAGGGTGTTCGTGGTGTCCGCCGACGGGGCGCCCACGGCGCTGGAGCGCATGCGCGACACCAGCTACCCGCTCAAGGCCACCACCGCCCAGGCGTTCGAGATCTGGGGCGCCTACAGCGGCTGGCTGGTCAACGAGATCGTCGGCAAGGGCCGGCCCGCCAAGGAGGTGGTGCCGGTGCCGACGGTGGAGTTCCCGGCGCCGCTGCTGATCAACGGGGTCAACGTCCCGGCCGAAGGCAAGCCGAGCTACGAGGCGACCGACCTCTACTACATCTACCGCGACCGCGCCCTCTCGGCGATGAAGGCCTGAGCGGTGCCCGCGGGCGGGGGGCGACCCCCGCCCGCGACCCGGAGTGCGACATGAGCGAACCCCCCGCCCCCGCCCCCCTGCTGCAGGCCCGCGCGATCGGCAAGAGCTACCTGGCGACGGCGGCGCTGTCCGGGGTCGACCTCGAGCTGCACGCCGGCGAGATGCTGGCGCTCGTCGGCGCCAACGGCGCGGGCAAGTCGACGCTGGTCAAGATCATCTGCGGCGCGGAGCGGCCCGACGCCGGGACCCTGCACGTGGCCGGGCGGGCGGTGCAGTTCCGCGGCGTCGCCGACGCGCTGTCGGCCGGGATCGCGGTCGCGCACCAGCAGGTCGCGGTGATCCGGCCGCTGACCGGCGCCGAGAACGTCATGCTGGGCCGCGAGCCGCTGCGCGGCGGCCTGATCCACGACCGCGCCCTGGCGGCGCAGGCGCAGGCGCTGGCCGACCGCTTCGGCGTGCGCATCGACCTTTCGCGCGAGTGCGACACGATGAGCCTGGGCGAGCTGAAGATCCTCGACATCCTCAAGGCGATGGCTACCGGGCCGCGCATCCTGATCCTGGACGAGCCCACCGCGTCGCTGACGCTGGCCGAGACGCAGCGGCTGTTCGCCTTCCTGTCCGACCTGCGGCGCCAGGGCCTCGGCATCCTGTTCATCTCGCACCACCTCAAGGAGATCTTCGCCCAGTGCGACCGCGTCGCGGTGCTCAAGGACGGCCGCAAGGTGCACGACGGCGCGCTCGCCGACGTCACCCTGCGCGAGGTGGTGCAGCTCATGGTGGGGCGCGCCATCGAGGCCGCCGACTGGAGCAGCCATGCCGCCGCCGACGACGGGAGCCCGCCCGGCGTGGCGGTGCGCGGCCTGCGCGTCGGCCGGCTGGAGGTGGACGAGCTCACCGTGCGGCGCGGCGAGGTGGTCGGCATCGCCGGCGTGCTGGGGGCGGGCCAGACCGGGCTGCTCGAGTGCCTGGCCGGCGCCTCGCCCGCCACGGCGGTCGGCGAGGTCCGGCTGTCCGGGCTGGGCCGCCTGCCGCGCTCGGTGGCCGAGGCGATCGACCACGGCATCTACCTCGTCGCCGACGACCGGCTGCGCAAGGCGATGTTCGCGGGCCTGTCCGTCGAGGAGAACGTGCTGTCGGGCTCGCTGGGGCAGATCAGCCGCTACGGCCTGGTGCGCCCCGCCCGCGCGCTCGCGATCGTGCGCGACATCATCGCCCGGCTGCGGGTGCGCTGCAGCGGGCCGCAGCAGGACGTGCTGCAGCTGTCCGGCGGCAACCAGCAGAAGGTGGTGTTCGGCCGCTGGCTGGCGCGCATGGGCGCGGGCTCGCCGGTGCTGCTGCTCGACAACCCCACCGAGGGCGTCGACGTGGGCAGCAAGGCCGAGCTGTACGCGCTGATCCGCGACCTGGCGGGCCGCGGGGCGGCGGTGCTGATCGCGTCCGCCGAGTTCTCCGAGCTGGTCGCGCTGTGCGACCGGGTCCACTGCATCGGCCACGGCCGCCTCGCCGCCAGCCTGGCGCGCGGCGAGGTGAGCGAGGACCGTCTCCTGCTGGAAGTGAGCTGACCATGTCGACGACCGCATCCCGACCCGTCCGCCGGCCGCTCGAGCTGGGCCCGCTCGCGGCCCGCTACGGCACCGTGGCCGCGGCGCTGCTCATCTTCGCGGTCTTCGCGCTGAGCAGCGACCGCTTCGTCTCGGCCGCCAACATCAGCAACATCCTGGTGCAGATCTCCGTGCTGATGGTGATCTCCTCCGGCCTGACCGTCGCGGTGGCGAGCGGCGAGTTCGACCTCTCGGTCGGGCAGGCGGCGGGGCTGTCGGGCGTGCTGGCGGCCGGGCTCATGGTCTGGTCCGGCCTGCCGGTGGCGGCCGCGATCGTGCTGGCGGTGCTGTCCGGCGTGGCGATCGGCGTCGTCAACGGCCTGCTCGTCACCCGGCTGCGCATCCCCTCGCTGATCGCCACCCTGGCGATGGGGCCGATCGCGCTCGGGCTCAACTACGCCTACGACGGCGGCGACTCGATCTACGCCAGCTTCCCCCCCGCCTTCTACGTCATCGCCACCGGGCGGGTGGCGGGCGTGGTGCCGGTGCCGATCCTGATCGCCCTGGTCGTGGTCGCGGTGTTCTACGTGCTGGTCAACCGCACGCGCCTGGGCCGCGCCATCGTCGCCACCGGGTCCAACCTCAAGGCGGCGCGGCTGTCGGGCATCGACGTCAACCGCTGCCGCATGACGGCGCTGACCCTGTCCTCGCTGGGTGCCGCGATGGGCGGGGTCATGCTGACCGCGCGCCTGGGCACCGGCCAGCCCGGCGCCGGCGAGCCCTACCTGATGGACAGCCTGACCGCGGTGTTCCTCGGCATGACCGCGTTCAGGCCGGGCCGCGCCACGATCCAGGGCACGCTGGTCGGCGTCGTCATCATCGGCATGCTCGACAACGGGCTCAACCTGCTTGGCGCACCGTTCTACCTGCAGAACGAGGTTCGCGGCGTCGTGATGATCGCGGCCGTCAGCCTCGCGGTGATGCGCGGCGAGATCCGCTTCTTCTCGTAGCCCGCCGTCCCGCGGACGGCTTCGTTCCGCGGGCGGCTTCTTTCCCCAGCCCGCTTCTTTCCCCAGGAGGTCACGATGGCGAGTCCGGACAACCGCACGGCCCTTGTCACCGGCGCCAGCCGCGGCATCGGCCGCGCCATCGCGCTCGGGCTGGCGCGCGAGGGCTTCGACGTGGCGGTCAACGACATCGGGCGCCAGCGCGAGGAGCTGGAGGCGGTGGCACGCGAGATCGAGGGGACGGGCCGGCGCGCGCTCGCGGTGTGCGCCGACGTCGGCGACCGCGCGGGGGTCGCGGCCATGGTGGACGAGGCGCTCGCCTGGGCGGGGCGGATCGACGCCGTGGTCAACAACGCCGGCATCCTGATCCCGGGCGCCGTGGAGGGGCTGCCGGAGGAGCACTGGGACGCGGTGATGGACGTCAACGCCAAGGGGACGTTCCTGGTCGTGCAGGCGCTGCTGCCCCACATGCGCGCGCGGGGCTACGGGCGCATCGTCAACATCGCCTCGATCGGCGGCAAGCACGGCGCGCCGGAGCAGGCGCACTATTCCGCCAGCAAGGCCGCGATCATGGGCTTCACCCGGGTGCTGGCGCAGGAGGTGGGCCCGCTCGGCATCACCGCGAACTGCGTCTGCCCCGGCATCATCGTCACGGACATGGGGCGCACCAACCTGGAGGACCCGGCGATCGCCGGCCGGTGGATCGCCAACACGGCGCTGCGCCGCCTCGGCCAGCCGGAGGACGTCGTCGGCCCGGCCTGCTTCCTCGCCTCCGACGCGTCCGCGTTCGTGACGGGCCAGTCGCTGAACGTGTGCGGCGGCATCGTGCTGAGCTGAGCCTGGGGCCACCGTCGAGGAGCGTGCCGATGTATCTCGAGAAGCTGCGCCTCGACGGCCGGGTCGCCGTGGTCACCGGCGGCGGTGGCGGCATCGGCCTGGCCTGCGTGCTGGCGCTGGCGGAGGCCGGGGCGCACGTGGTGGTCGCCGACCTCGACGCGGCGCTGGCGCGGGGCGGGGCGGACGCGGCGCTCGGGGCCGGCGGGGCGGCCGAGGGGATCGGGATGGACGTCACCGACCCGGTCGCCGTCGCGCAGGCCGCGGCCGGGGTCGCGGGGCGGCACGGCAGGGTCGACATCCTCGTCTGCAACGCCGGCATCGTGGTGTCCGAGGTCAAGGCCGAGGACGTGGACGACGCGCTCTGGCAGCGCCACCTCGACGTCAACCTGACCGGCGTGTTCCGCTGCTGCCGCGAGTTCGGGCGCGTCATGCTGGGCCAGGGCCGCGGGGCGATCGTCAACATCGGCTCGATGGCGGGCTCGATCGTCGTGCGGCCGCAGGAGCAGGCGGCCTACAACGCGTCCAAGGCGGGCGTGCACCACCTGACGCGCTCGCTGGCCGCCGAGTGGGCCGGTCGCGGCGTGAGGGTCAACGCCGTGGCGCCGACCTACGTCGAGACCCCGCTCACGCGGTTCGGGATGGGCAACCCGGCGTTGTACGACCCGTGGCTCGCCGCCACGCCGATGGGCCGCGTCGGCCAGCCGCACGAGATCGCGTCGGTGGTCCACTTCCTGGCGTCCGACGCGGCGAGCCTGATGACGGGCAGCATCGTCTACGCGGATGGCGGCTACACGGTCTGGTGAGGCGGGGCCCTGCGTGCACGGCGTCGTTCCGGCGCACCATGGCGGGAAGGAAGCGTGTTCTTTCTTGAAAGAAAGAACCAAAGAACTTTTGCCCAAAGGGGTTCGGAGCCGGCCGCGGGGCCCGTGACCCCATGGGCAAAGTCTTTTCGCTTCTTTTTCTTCAGAAAAAGAAGACGCTTGCCTGCCTGCGGACGTGGCCGGGCGCTGCCAGATTCTTGCGGTCTGGAGCGGGGGCCGGTCCGGCGGTTCAGTGGGTGCCGGGCCCGCGAGCGCGATCAGCACGACCAGCCCGTCCACCACGAACGGCCACGCCGGGCCGATCAGCGGGATCGGCAGCGCGCGTTCCGGTCCCGGAACGATGACCACGATGGCCGCGCACGGCATCAGCCGCTTGTGCCACTCCGCCCGCCGCCGCTGGGCCACGCCGGCCCCGACCAGCCCGGCGAAGACCGCGAGGCCCATCACGCCGCGCACCAGGAACAGGCCAGGCGGGGAGAAGGGCGGCAGGGTGTCGGCGTGCAGGCTGCGCCCCTGGAACGCGCCCCTCAAGCAGGCCGGTCCAGGGGGCGGCGTCGGTCTCCCGGGCGCACCGCCTTGCGACCCCGGGGCCCGAGCCGTCTTGCGCTCACCCGCGCCGCACGTTCGCCCGAGCCGGACGGACCCGGCTTCCCGGATGCCGGTCCGCGGTGATAGAACGAAGCCGTCCACGCCGAACGTTGGGGGCGACGCTGACATGGCCGGCAGCTGAGGACTGGGCATGGTCGCGAAGCACGGCCGCGAAGCGTGAGGTGGGCGGGGTTCGTCCCCCTGCTGGTCGTCTCGTGCGCGCCGCCACGGCCCGGCCCGCTCGCGATCGCGCAGGAGGCATCGGGCCGGCCGTCGCGGGACGCAGGCGCGTCGCCGGCGCCGGCCGGGTTCGCCGGCTACTACGCCGGATCGTGGACGCCACTGCCGGGCGGGACGTGCGCCGGCGCGGCGCCGCAGCCTCGCGACATGATGGTCGACCCGCCCTTCGCGACGTCCGGCGTCAACTACCCGTTCCGGGGCCTGGTCCGGCCGGACGGCGCCGCGTCCCTGGCGTTCGGCCGCGCGGTGCTGGCCGGGCGCTTCGGTCCCGACGGCTTCGCCGGGCAGGCCGACACCGGGGACGGCTGCGGGTGGCAGGTCGCGCTGGCCCGGCAGGCACCGATCGGTTCGGCGCCGGGTGCCTCCCGCCCGCCCGGGTCGGACGTGATCCAGGGCGAGGTTCCCGAGGCGCCGGCTCTCGAGACCGATCCGCCGCCGGACGCCCCCGTTGGCCGCTGACGAACCCTCCCCGGCGCCCGAACCCTCCCCGCCGCCCCACGCAGGCCGGTCGCCCTGGCTTCACGCCGCAGTCTTCGCGCTCGGCGTGGTCGGCGTCGTCGCCGTCACGGTGGCGCTGCTGTCGTTCGACCGGCCCATCACGCAGGAGCGGGACCCGGAAACCCAGGACGCCTATGTCGGCGGCGACATCGTGCCCGTCGCGGCGCGGGTGCAGGGGTACCTGACCGCGCTGCCGATCGCCGACGACCAGGTGGTGCACGAAGGCGACGTGCTGGCGCAGGTGGAGCAGGACGACTACCGCGCGCAGGTCGACCAGGCACGCGCCCAGCTGGCGGCCGCGGAGGCGCAGGTGGCCAGCCTGGTCGCGGAGCAGGACCAGCTGGCGGCCCAGATCGGGCAGGTGCGGACGCAGCAGGCGTCGGAACAGGCCGCCACGGTCCGCACCTCGCCGGAGCTTCGGCGGCAGCAGCAGCTCATCGCCACCGATGTCGGTCTGCAGCGCTCGCTCGAGCAGGCGCAGGCCGACCAGCGCCGCAGCGTCGCGGGCATCGAGTCCGGGCAGGCGACGCTGCTGGTCCGCCAGCGCCAGCTCGACACCCTGGCCGCCCAGCGTGTCCAGGCGGAGGCGAGCGTGGCGCAGCGGCGGGCGGCGCTGGCGCTGCCGGAGATCGACCTGGGCTGGACCACGATCCGGGCGCCGGCGGACGGCACGCTGGGTGCGCGCCAGGTCCGGGTGGGCGACCTGGTGCAGCCTGGCGGCACGATCGCGGTCCTGACCCCGCTCGACACGGTCTGGGTCGACGCGAACTTCACCGAGCGGCAGATCCCGCTGGTCCGGCCGGGCCAGCCGGCAAGGCTGCGGGTGGACGCGTTCCCCGGACAGGTGCTGGACGGGCGTGTCGTCGGTCTCTCGCCGCTGACCGGCAGCCAGCTGTCCGCGATCCCGGCGGACAACGCGACGGGCAACTTCACCAGGGTCGTCCAGCGCGTCGGCGTGCGCATCGCGGTGGAGTGGCACGGCAGCCCGCTGCGCGGCCTGCTGCGGCCGGGCATGTCGGTCGTGGCGAGCGTGCGGACGGGGCCCTAGCATGCGCAACCATGCGGTGCGCGCGCTGGTGCTCGCGCTCGGCCTGCTGGGCGTCGCCGCCTTCGCGATCGACTGGAACCAGCTCGTCCTGGACACCGGCAGCCGCAACACGGACGACGCGCAGCTGCAGGGCGACCCGGTGACGCTGCAGACCCGCGTCGCAGGCTACCTGCAGGACGTGCCGGTCGCGGACTACTCGTTCGTGCGACGGGGCGACCTGCTGTTCGCGGTGCAGGACGTGGACTACCGCGCCCGGGTGGATCAGGCGGCGGCGGCGCTGGCCATGGCGGAGGCCGCCGTCGCCGTCGCGCAGGCCCGGGTGGCGCAGCAGGAGGCGCAGACCGGCGTGGCGACGGCCTCGATCCACGAGGCGGACGCCGGGCTGGTCCAGGCGCGGCAGGAAAGGCTGCGGCAGCAGGCGCTGCTGCACACCGAATCCTACCTGCAGCGGGACTGGGACAACGCCGTGTCCGGCGAGGCGAGCCAGCAGGCCTCCCGGGAGGGCCGGGTGAAGGACCTGGGCGCCACCCAGGCCGGCGTGCAGGTCATGCGCGCGCAGCTGGAGCAGGCCCGCGCCCAGGCCAATGACAGCCGCGCGGCGCTCGCCTACGCCAGGATCCAGCTGGGCTACACGCGGATCACCGCCCCGGTGGACGGCGTGGTGACGGCCCGGCTGGTGCGCCGGGGCGCCTATGTGGCGCCCGGAGCCACGCTGATCACTGTCGTGCCGGTGCAGCCGGTCTGGGTGGTGGCCAACTACCGCGAGGTGGCGCTGACGCGCATGCGGCCGGGGCAGGCGGTGGAGGTGCACGTGGACGCCCTGCCCGGGCTGCTGCTGCACGGCCACGTGGACAGCCTGCAGCCGCAGAGCGAGCAGACGCAGTCCGCCCTGCCGCCGGACCGGGCGGCCGGCAGCTTCACCAAGATCACCCAGCGCGTTCCGGTCAAGATCGACCTCGACCCCCGGCCGGACCTGGCGGGCCGGCTGCGCCCCGGCCTGTCCGCCGAGACCTGGGTCGACACGGTGGGAACCCCGGCGCCGTGAACCCGCTCGCCCCGCCGGTCCCGCCGCCGCCGCCGCCGGGCCCGGACGGCAGGCCGCAGACGGGCCCGCCGCCGATCGGCTGGGGCCTGGCGCTCGGCATGGCCGGCGCGGTGCTGGGCTCGCTCGCCTCCAACCTGGACACGCGCCTGACGGCGTTCTCCCTGGCCGACCTGCGGGGCGGCGTCGGATACGGCATCGACGAGTCGTCCTGGGTCTCCTCGGCCTACAACATCGCCGAGGTCGCGGTGGTGCCGATGACGCCATGGCTGTCGTCCATCATCTCGCCGCGCCGCGCGATCGCGGCGGCCGCCGTGCTGCTGACGGTGGCCGGCGGCTTCGTGCCGAGCGCCGGGCCGGACCTGCGGTGGCTGGTCGGGCTGCGCTTCCTGCAGGGGATGGGCGGCGGCGCGCTCATCCCCCTGCTGCTGCTGACGGTGCTGCGCTTCACGCCGGCGCACCAGCGGGTGATCGGGCTGACGGTGTACTCCTTCGTCACCGCCGCAACGCCGCTCTGCGCCGAAGGTCTGTCCGGCCTGCTGCTCGACTCGTTCGGATGGCAGGCGATCTACTACATCGCGCTGCCGCTGGGTCCGCTGGTGGTGTTCATGGTGCTGGCGGGACTTCCCGTGGAGAGGATGAAGCCCGAGGTCTTCGCGAAGACGGATTATGGCGGGATGCTGCTGCTGGCGCTGTTCGCCGGCACGCTGACGGCGGCGCTGGACCAGGGGCAGCGCCTGGACTGGTTCGACTCGCCGCTGGTCGACTCGCTGTTCGTCGGCGCGGCCTGCTTCCTGGCCGCCTTCGTGACGCTCGAGCTGACGCTCGAGGAGCCGCTGATCGATCTGAGCCTGCTGACGCGGCTCAACTTCAGCGGCGGCCTGCTGATGATCTTCGGCTTCGCCTTCGCCTCGCTGCTGACGAGCTCGATCATCCCGACGTTCGGCCAGCAGGTGCGCGGCTTCCGCGAGGACCAGGTCGGCTCGATCCTCGTCTGGGGCGCCCTGGAGCAGTTCGTGCTGTGCATCCCGCTGCCGTTCCTGCTGCGCGCGCTGGAGGCGCGGCTGGTGCTCGGGATCGGCCTGTTCGCCGCCGCGATGGCCTACCGGCTCGCCACCTTCATCGACTCCGACTGGGTCGGCGGCGACCTGGTCCTGGTGCTGGCGCTGTCCTCGGCCTCGCAGGTCCTGATCCTGGTGCCGACGACCGTGGTCAGCACGAGCACGCTGCAGCCGAAGGACGCGCTGTCGGGCGGGACCATCTTCAACGTCGTGCGCGACCTGGCCGTCACCGCCACCGGCGCCGTTGCGACCGGGATCATGACGGTGCGCGAGCGGGTGCACTCCTTCTACCTGACGGAGCACCTGGTGCAGGGCGCGCCGGTGACGGTGGCGCGAGAGGGCGCGGCCGGCCTGGGCGTGCTGTCCCAGGCGGCGCGGATCCAGGCGACGGTGGAGGCGACGGCCGACACGTTCGGGTGGTCGGCGATGGTGCTGCTGGGGGCGTTCGTGCTGGTGCTGGTGCTGCGGGAAACGCCGGTACCCCGGCCGCCGCCGCGCCGATGAAGCGCCTGGCCATGCTCGCGCTGCTGTCGCCGGGCGCAGCCCTGGCGCAGCCGCTGTTCGTCGAGCCGAGCTTCGAGAGGGCGCTCTCGCAGGCATACCTCTACAACCCGCAGCTCGAGGCCGAACGGCAGCGGCTGCGCGAGGCCGACGAGGGCGTCCCGCAGGCGCTGTCGGGCTGGCGGCCGAGCGTCGTGCTCCAGGGGTCGGCCGGAGCCTCGGCCCAGTTCGACAGCATCGACACGGCGCACTCGCCGGAGCGGCGGGCGCCCCAGGAGGCCGACCTGCGCCTGACGCAGCCCTTGTACACGGGCGGGCGGGTCGGCGCACAGGTCGCGCAGGCGGAGGCGCTGGTGCTGGCGGAGCGCGCCACGCTGCGGGCCACCGAGTCCGGCGTGCTGCTGGCGGCTGGCACAGCCTACCTGGACGTTGCCCGGGACGCACGGATCGCGGCGCTGAACCGCAACCAGGCCCTGGTGCTGGACCGCACGCTGCGCGCCACGCAGCAGCAGTACGCCGCCGGGTCCGTCACCGAGACGGACGTCGAGCAGGCCCGCGCGCGACTGGCAGACCAGCGCGGCCTGCTGGCGCAGTCGGAGGCGGACCTGGCGGCCTCGCGCGCCCGGTTCGAGCAGCAGGTCGGCACGCTGCCGGGCGAGCTGGACCTGCCGCGGCTCGTGCTGCCGTTGCCCCCGAGCCGGCAGTCGGCGCTCGGTTCGGTGCTGAACGACAGTTTCGATGTCGCACAGGCCCAGGCCGCGCTGGAGGCGAGCCGGCAGGGGATCGACATCGCGCGGGCGGGGCTGCTGCCGAGACTGTCGCTGGAGGTCCGCGGCACGCGCGACAAGGAGACCGACGTCCAGTCCTTCCATCAGCGCGACAACATCGCGGAAACCACGCTGACCTTCACCGTGCCGATCTACCAGGGCGGCGGCCCGGCGGCGCAGACCCGGCAGGCGAAGGAGGCTGCCCAGCGCACCCTGCTGCAGGTCGGCGTCGTGGCGCGCGCGGTGCGGCAGCAGACGCAGACCGCGTGGGACATGCTCGAGGCCGGGCGCGAGCGGATGCGGCAGGCGACGATCAGCATCGAGGCGAACACCGTGGCGGTGCGGGGCGTCGCCCGGCAGCAGAGCGTCGGGGCGCGCACGTTGCTGGAGGTGCTGAACGCGCAGCAGGAACTGGTGGCCGCCAGGGTCAGCCTGGTGCGCGCGACGCGTGACGAACACGTGGCGGAGCTGGCTGTGCTGGCGGTCGCCGGCAAGCTCACGGCCGAGCAGCTGGAGCTGCACGTGCCCCTCTACGATGCGGCCCGCCACTACGATGCGACCCGTGACCGCTGGCAGGGGCTGAGTCCGGCACCGTGACGCCGTGCGAGGCGGGAGACACCTCCCACCTCGCGCAGGCATCGATACTTCCGAAGGAGCGAGCCCGTCCGATCCAGGATGCTGAGCTGTCGCGCCTGGCTGATCACCGGGTGCGGTCTTGCGCGGTCGCCACGAGGCACGCTCCTGGGTCGGCAGTGCCGGGCGCTTGAGTTGCACCCGCCTTATGCAGTGCGGACGCCACGGAGGAGCCGGTTCGCTTCAGGCTGCTGTTGCGCGACCGGACGGACGCGCTCGTGGACCGCTGCGGCGAAGGCGCGTCAAGCTTTGGGCGGCCTGACATGATGCCACGGTCGATCTATCGCCAGATATGTCCTTTCGGGATCAACGGCGTTCGGTGTCGGTTTCAGCCGGTAAGCAACCAGCAGGATGCTTTTACCAGCGGCCCGTGAGCATGACTGGTCCAGGCAAGCAAGGTTGAGGCTCTGCCTCAAACTCCGCCAAAGGCAAGCCTTTGGAATCCAGTTCTTAAGGAGAGGGTTTCCAAAGGGCTCGGCCCTTTGGCGGGTCTGGGCAGAGCCCGACCTTGCTTGCCGACAGGCCGGTGTCAGAGGCCACTGGTGCAAGGCGCGGGACTGTCAGGAATCTCGTGTGCTGCCATCGATCAGGCCGTCGCCCGGGTGAAGCGCTCGCCGAAGCTACGGCCGTCGCCAGGCTCGCTCGCCAGGGGATGGTCCGTCTCGGCGTTCAGCACCCGGCTCGGCCAGGGCCTTCGCCAGCCCGTCGAGCAGGCCGTTCGGGTCGAACGCGGTCCTGGGGTCCGCGCCTGCCGGCAGCTGGTCGGGGATGCAGGGCGCCTTGCGTCTGGCCATGGGGAGTCTCCTTTCCCGTCATGCCAGCCCACATACTTCCGGGTCGAGAAGGCGCCATGAGATCGACCTGCAGCAATCGAGAGCGCCGGCTATGGACCCGGCCACAGGCTCAGGCCTCGCTGATGCCATCGATCGACAGTCACGGCGCGCGCCTGGCACGCCGCTGGTCGGAGGCGCCGCAGTCTTGCCGGAAATGCTGTGGCTCTGGCTTGCTGCGGAATGGCATTTGCCTCGCCGACCTGGGTGGAGGAACTGCAATCCGCACCGGTCTGAGTCGTGGTGACGGTCCTGAACATTCTGTGATGGAGCACACGTGGGAATGCAGTAGCTCCTCGTGACCGCCGCGACTAAGTTCCCTTTCGAGACGCTGCGTCCCAACCTTGAGACAATGCGCAACTCTTGGCGTCAGCCTTTGCCTCTCCAGGATTGCCGCTTTCTGCGGACGCTGGCGGCGTCTCTGGAGACCTGCGAGCGCCTCCTGCCTGCTTTTTTACTGCATAGCGACATACAAAGGCATGCCCCCAATGACTCTGGATCAACACAGTCTGGCGGCACTCATCGAGCAGCAGATGGGCGGCAGCATGCCGGCACCAGAAGTGGCGCGATTGCATTCGGTGGCGACTGACTACTTCTGGATTGCCGTCAGCGATGCCTTGAGGCAATCAGGTCGCTTTTCTTGCGTGGTGGCGTCAATGCCTGCAACTGCGAGCGCGGCTGCTTGTGATCCCACGGCGGACTTTGAGCTGGTCTAGCCGCGGCGCGTGCCGGGCGGCACGACCACAATCACAGCCGGAGGGCGCCAGTCTGCTGCAGGCAACCCGCCCGGCATTCCGCTCCTCCAACACCAACGGAACCGGCTCCCCGGGCATTCTGCAGGCGCTGTAAGCTCTCTCGGTAATTGCAGGACCGCCTTGCGCATCCGCGCAAGCACCACGGGCCGACACGGCGCGCTTACTCGGTACGCTGGCGGCGGCACTCGAAGGTGCCGACAATGGCTGATGATGCTGCTCCGAGCCTGACAGCATTGATTGATCGCCGACCGTGAAACCTCCTGACACGCCGTTGGTCCGCGGCACGGTGGCTTTTGCCGAAGCGGGACCACCTGATCGGGACGGGCGAGCTGCGTCCCACTGCCAGCGATGGTGACCAAGGTAAGCGGTGTGCACCCTGTCCCCTCCCCGAAAAGGCGAGTGCAAGGCGTGTCAAACAACTCAGGTGTCAATAAGCTTGAATCAAGCCCATTATAGCGCGGTGGCCTATACCAGTTTAGTGGCAGAAACATTTACGACTGCTACGCAGGCTACCTGAAAACAACATGGCCATGGAAAAGAAATGAGAGGCTCGTAGAATGTAGGGTGATGTTGAAGGACAGAGCCAAGAGTCCTTTCGTATTATACCGCTGCAGTGGCAACTCCCGGAGGAGCTGCTGCCGATGTGCTGCGTGGAATAGCTTGCAGCAGGATCATGGAGGCGACGCTGGCGACAACGGGCTTTCTGGTCCCGGCGACTTCTCGCTTGACTTCGACAACATCCTCGATGGCGTCGGACAACCTGATGCCTGCCAACGACACCTTGCTCGATAGGCAGGAGATCAAGGCTTTTGTACAGCGCCAACGCCGCCTGGCCGTGTGGATCGGACATTGAGGTCATTCGATGTCGCAGCGCCGCCCACCAATCTCTGTCGCATGTCCAGGCTGGTTCCTGCCCCGCACGACAACGACGTCGGTTGACCGATGGCCTGTGACGTACCGTCACGGCTGACCCGGCCCAAGAGGCAACGCGACCGGTCGAAATCCCCGCCCGTGGTCAACCCTGTGCGCCGTCAGATGCAGATCGTCGCGCAGTTCGGCCGGTTTGCCGCCGACTGCGACGACGTGCAGGCGATGCTTGACGAGGCATGCTGCGTGGCGGCGGATGGCCTGGCCGCGGGCTTCGCCAAGCTGCTGGTCTACCTGCCCGACGAGCGCGCCTTCGTGCTCCAGGCCGGGATCGGCTGGCGTGGCGGGATCGTCGGCCGCGCACGGCTGGATGCCGACGTGGGCACCGCAGCAGGCTTCACCTGGCACACCGGCCGGTCCGTGGTGGCCGACGACGTCGTCGGCCGAAGGGCGGTTCAGGGTGCCCGCCATCCTGGCCGAGCACGGGATCGGCAGCAGCATCAACGTTGCCATCCCCGGCGGTGGCGGCAATGCCACGGCGGCGTTCGGCGTGCTGGAGGTGGAGAGTCCGAAGCGTGGCTGTTTCACGGTGGAGGATGTCTGTTTCCTGCAGGTCATAGCGCGCAGCCTGGCGGCCGCGCTCGGCCTTGCAGAGCGTGGGCTGCACGAGGAACACGCCGTGCGAGAGGCGCTCGACCACCAGCTGTCGCTGCGCGAGATGCATCACAGGGTCCGCAACGATCTCCAGGGTCTCATCTCCATCGTGAGCATGGAGGCGCGACACGCGATGGACGAGGCGCAGCGCAGGAGCCTCGAGCGCATCACCGGGCGGGTTCTGGCACTGGCCGGCCTGTACGATCAGCTGCTCGGCGCCAGCATTGCGGATGAGGTCGAGCTCGGCGGCTACCTGCGCGCGCTCTGCGGCCGCATTGCCGAGGCAGGCGGGTTCCGGTCGCGTTCGATCGAGCTGCTCGTCGAGGTGGAGGCTGTCGCCATGCCGCGCAGCCGCGCCCTGTCACTCGCGGTGGCAGTCAACGAGCTGGTGTCGAACGCAGCCGAACATGCGTTCGTCGGCCGCAGGTTCGGGCGGGTCACCATCGGCCTGGTCGCCGGGAGCGCGGACAGGCGCCATGGTCCGGTCCTGACCATCGCCGACGACGGCTGCGGGCTGGAGGGTCCGCGTCTTGACGGCGTCGGCCTGGGCTTCGTGGAGCGTCTGCTGCAGCATGCGGGCGGGACGCTGGAGCGCGATGACGACGACGGCACGCGGTGGCGCATCGCGTTGTCGCCGGCGCAGGAGAGCGGCCACCGGCTGCCGGTGCCCTCGCGCGGGCTGGACCGTCGTCCGGACGACATCCGTCTGAAAGCCAGGGCGCCGATCACCGGAGACGACCCGTGACGCATCCGGCATCCGGCCACGACGCCTCCGACGTCTGATCGCAACGGAGCACAGGCTGCTCAGGACGCTCGACGTGAACGGCCTCCGGAGATCGCAGGGTCGAGCAGGACCCGTCTGTGCGGCACGAACGCAGGATCTGGCCCGTCAATGGACGGGGCTTTCAGGAAAAAACCATAGGCAGTGACGCGCGTCGCCTGTCCCGGTGACTGGCGGGTGGCCGGCGTGGCGTGCCGACGGCCGGCCGCGTCGTCCTCGGCGAACCGCCGGCGCAGGCCCGGGCCGGCCTGCCGGTTCCGTTGCCCTGCCCGCGCCACCGCAGGGGTCCGACGCCGGTGCGGCCGAGGCACGGGGCGCTGTGCCTGTCGTGGCTGCCATCGTGAGCACGCGGCGGCCGATGCTGGACGGGAATTCGGCCCGGTTGCTTGTTGACCCGCACGGCGGCAGGTGCTTCAGTCCACGTCAAAACAACGCAATGCAAGGTTGCCGATCGACATGCATCGCCTTCCACAAGTTGTGTCCCTGCGATGTTCTTGGACCGACCTGTGTCGCAGGCATGCAACGTTCTTTCGGCATTTGCAAGCCGGCGGGGAAGCGTGATGACGACTGGCCTCAGACTGACCGTGTGCTTCGTCGGCACTGTGGCTCTTGCCGCCGCGATGGCTCGCGCGGCGGATGCGCCGACGATCATCACCGTCGTGAAGCTGTCCGGGGTGCCCTGGTTCGAGCGGATGGAGCAGGGCGTCAGGAAGTATGCGGCCGACACCGGAACGTCGGCCTCGCAGGTCGGTCCGGCCAAGGGCGACGTCCAGCTCCAGGTCCAGCTGCTCGAGGACACGATCGCCAGGAAGCCGACGGCGATCGCCGTCGTGCCGCTGTCGCCCGAGGCGGTCGAGCCGATCCTGAAGAAGGCGCAGGAGGAGGGCATCAAGGTCGTCACCCACGAGGCGTCCTCGATCCAGAACGCGTCCTACGACATCGAGGCGTTCCAGAACGCCGCCTACGGCGAGCACCTGATGGACCATCTCGCGTCCTGCATGAAGGAGCAGGGCCAGTACGCCGTGTTCGTCGCCAACCTGACCTCCAAGACCCACAACGAATGGGTCGACGCCGCGGTCGCGCGGCAGAAGGAGAAATACCCGGGGATGCAGATGGTCGGCTCCAAGAACGAGAGCAACGACGACCAGCAGAAGTCGCACGACAAGGCGCTCGAGCTGCTGCGCGCCTATCCCAAGCTCAAGGGGTTCGAGGGCAGCTCCTCGCTGGACGTCCCGGGCATCGGCCAGGCCGTCGACGAGCGCGGGCTGCAGGGCAAGGTCTGCGTCATCGGCACCGGGCTGCCGTCGCAGAACGCGCAGTACCTCGAGGACGACGCGATCACCATGATCTCGTTCTGGGACCCGGCCGATGCCGGCTACGCGATGGACAAGGTCGCGCGCATGGTCATCGACGGCAAGACGGTCCACGACAACGACGATCTCGGCGTTCCCGGCTACGCGAAGGTCTCGGTGAAGGGGCGGGTGATCTACGGCCAGGCCTGGGTCGACGTCACCAAGGACAACGCGTCCGAATACCCGTTCTGATCCGTGTCCGAACGGTCGCGACGGATGGCGCGGCATGGCTGACGTCATCGCGCTGGAGCGGGTCTGCAAGTCGTTCGGCGGCGTCCTGTCGGTCGACGACGTGAGCCTGTCGTTCCGCCCCGGCGAGGCGATCGCGCTCGCCGGCGAGAACGGCAGCGGCAAGTCCACCCTGATCAAGATCCTGTCCGGCGCGCACGTCGCCAGCTCGGGCTGGATCGTCCTGGACGGACGCCGCCTGGCGGCGCTGCGCCCGATCGACGCCCTGCTCGCCGGCATCCACGTGATCTACCAGGACTTCTCGCTCTTCCCGAACCTCTCGGTCGCGGAGAACGTCGCCTTCGGCCACCAGCTGGCGAGCGGGCGGCGCTGGCTGCGCCGGGCGGAGATGCGCCGCCTCGCCGCCGGCGCGCTGGAACGGATGCAGGTGTCGGTGGACCTGGACGCGCTCGTGGCCGACCTGCCCGTCGCGGCCAAGCAGCTCGTCGCCGTCGCGCGCGCGCTCGCGCACGACGCGCGGCTGATCGTCATGGACGAGCCCACCACCGCCCTGACGGAGGCGGAGGTGCGGACGCTGCTGTCGATCATCACCCGGCTCAAGACGGCCGGCGTCAGCGTGGTGTTCGTCAGCCACAAGCTCCAGGAGCTGTTCTCGGTCTGCGACCGCGTGGTGGTGCTGCGCAACGGCCGCAAGGTCGCGGAGGGACCGGTGGCGGAGTTCACGCCGGCCCTGCTCACGCGGCACATGACCGGCCGGGACTTCCCCGAGACCCGCCATGCGCTGCCCGAGGCGGAGCTCGGGCCGGTCGTGCTCCGGGTCGACCGGCTGTCCCGTCGGGGCCGGTTCTCCGACGTCTCCTTCAGCCTGCGCGCCGGCGAGGTGGTCGGCGTTGCCGGCCTCCTGGGCTCGGGGCGCACCGAGCTCGCCAAGGCGGTCTTCGGCCTGAGCGCCGCCGACGCCGGATCGATCGAGGTGGCGGGCGCCGCCGTGCGGCCTGCCTCGCCGCAGGCGGCGATCCGGCACGGCATCGGCTACGTGCCCGAGGATCGCCTGACCGAAGGGCTGTTCTTCGACCAGTCGGTGGCGCGCAACGTGGAGGCCGGGCTGTTCGACCGGTTCAAGGGCACGTTCGGGCGGCTGCGGACGCGCGCGCTGGGCGAGGCCGTCGCCGGCTGGCTCGACCGGCTGAGGGTCAAGGGCCGGCCGGCGGCGGCGATCCAGTCCCTGTCGGGCGGCAACCAGCAGCGGGTCGTCCTGGCGCGCTGGCTGGCGCAGGACCCCAGGGTCCTGATCCTCAACGGGCCCAGCGTCGGCGTGGACGTCGGCTCCAAGGCCGACATCCACCGCATCATCGCCGACACGTCGCGGACGGGGCTGGCGACGCTGCTGATCTCGGACGACCTCAGCGAGCTGGTCTCGTGCTGCAACCGGGTCCTGGTCATGAAGGGCGGCGGGATCGCCGGGCAGATCGAGGGACAGGCCCTGTCCGAGAGCGCGCTGACGGCCGCGTTGGCGGGCTAGGACAGGACCATGGCGCAGGAGGTCAATGGTCCCGCCCCGGACCTCGCCCGGGGCGAAGCCGTGAGGGCTCGTCTGCCTGAGGGGGGTTCCAGGGGACGACCGGCCATGGCCGGGCCGGGGCGTGACCCATGAAGGCGCTGCTCGGGCGCGACGACACGCTGACGGCGGCGCTCTTCGTCGGCTTCTGCCTCGCGACCAGCCTGGTCAATCCCGGCTTCGCCTCCGTCGGCACGGTGTTCGACCTCGTCCGCGCAGCCCTCGTGCCCGGGATCCTCGCGATGGGGGTGCACATCGTGCTGGTGTCCGGCGGCATCGACGTGTCCTTCACCGCGATCGCCGCGGTGGCGATGTACGGCAGCGTCAAGGCCGTGACCCTGCTGGGGCTCGGCGCTCACGTCGCCGCCGTGTTCGCGCTGGCCATGGCGATCGGCGCGCTGCTCGGGTGCGTGAACGCCTTCTTCATCGCCAGCCTGCGCCTGCCGACCCTGATCGTCACGCTCGGCACCCTGAGCGTGTTCCGCGGCGTGCTGCTGACGTTCGTGGGCACGACGCTGATCTACACCCTGCCGGTCGGCATGCGGGCCTTCGCGCGCTCGAGCCTGCTCAAGGTGGGCGCCGGCGACGGCTCGGTCTACGCGCTGCCGACCGCGTCCGTCGTCCTCGTGCTGGCCGTCGCCGGCACCTGGCTGCTGCTGAACCGCTCGATCCTGGGACGGTGCATCTTCGCCCTGGGCGGCTCTGCGGTGTCGGCCCAGCGGATCGGCGTCAACGTCGTCGCCGTCCAGTACTTCGTCTACGCCGTCGTCGGGCTGCTGGCGGGCGCCGCCGGCGTGGTCCACGCCTCGTTCAACCGCGTCGCGAACCCGTTCGACCTCGTGGGGCTGGAGCTGTCCGTCATCGCCGCGGTCGTGCTGGGCGGCGCCCGCATCACCGGCGGCCACGGCACGATCACCGGCACGCTGCTCGGCGTGGCGCTCATCGCGGTGATGAACAACACGCTGATCCTGTGGGGCATCCCGTCGACGTGGCAGAACGTCGTCGTCGGGGTCCTGATCCTGGTGGGCACCGGCATCCCGGCGCTCCGCCACCGGAGCCGGGCGCGCGCGGCATGAGCGGCAGTCCCGCCCGGCCGCCGCAGCCGATGCCCCGCGTGCCCGTCCCGCGCGCCGGCCCGCGCCCGTGGGCGGCATGGCTGCGCGGCTCCGACCTGGCGCGCCTGGCGATCATCGACGTCGCGGTGTTCGTCGCCATGAGCCTCGCCATGCCGGGGCTGTTCCTGTCGCACGGCAACCTCCTGTCGATGGCGGTGCAGTTCCCCGGCTACGGGCTCCTGGCGCTGGCCATGGCGGCGCCGATGATCACCGGCGGCATCGACCTGTCGATCATCGCGCTGTCGAACCTCGCGGCGATCCTGGCGGCGCTGACGATGCGCTCGCTGGCCGGGCCAGGCCCCTCCGCGTGGAGCACCGCGGTCGTGGTCCTGTCGGTCGCGCTGGCGCTGGCGGTGGGCGCCGCCGGCGGCCTGCTGAACGGCCTGGTCATCGCCTCGATCGGCGTGACGCCGATCCTGGCGACGCTGGCGACGGGGCTGGTGTTCTCCGGCATCGCCGTGGTGCTGACCGGCGGCACCGCGATCTTCGGCCTGCCCGCCGCCTTCAGCTGGATCGGCAACGGCGGCATCGCCGGCCTGCCGGTGCCGGTGGTCGTCTTCGCGCTGGCCGCCGCCGTGCTGTCGGCGCTCCTGTCCCGGACGGCGTTCGGCGCCAAGGCCTACCTGCTGGGCGCCAACGTCGTGGCATCGGCCTATGCCGGCATCGACACGCGCACGGTGCTGCTCAGGACCTACGCCACCAGTGGCGTCTATGCCGCCGCCGCCGGGCTCGTCATCGCGGCGCGCGCCAACTCCGCCAAGGCGGACTACGGCAGCGCCTACCTGCTGCTCTCGATCCTGATCTGCGTGCTGGCCGGCATCAGCCCGTTCGGCGGCTCCGGCCGCGTCGCCGGCATCGTGCTGGCGGTGCTGGCGCTGCAGTTCCTCTCGAGCGGCCTCAACCTCATGGGCGTGAACACGTTCGCCACCGAGCTGGTCTGGGGCGCCGTGCTGCTGCTGGCGATGGTGCTCGGCCAGCGACGGCTGACGCCGCGGGGCTGAAAGCCGGGCGACCTCGGCACCCCTTTCTCGCCGCCAAGCTGGCGCCGTCGCGTGCCGCACGGCTCCGGTCCGGCCGTGCCGCGTCGTTCACCCGCTCCAGCGGCACACGGCGCAGGCGAACCCGCACTCCGGCCGCGTGCCGCTCGCCCAGCCTGCGCCGGCACGTCCTGCCGCAGCAGCCCGGCCCGGCCGCCACCTCGTGCCGCCGGATGCCGGTGCTCAGCACGAACAGGATTCCCCGGCCAGTGCCGAGCTGCCCGGTGCTCGCGGCCGCCCGCCCTTCGGCCACCGGGGCGGCAGCGGAAGCTCGATCGCCTGCCGAAGGTCGCCAGGAACAGGGAGCGCCATGTCCGTCCAACGCCCTGGACGAAGTCCTGTCCCGGCTCGAAGTCCTGTCCCGGCTCTCAGTGTCCTGCAGGCCTCCCGCCGCCGAATCCCTGCCCTCCCGGGAGGCCCTGACCGCCCGCAGGACCCGGCGCATCGG
Source organism: uncultured Acetobacteraceae bacterium (assembly GCA_964236585.1). Taxonomy (GTDB): domain Bacteria; phylum Pseudomonadota; class Alphaproteobacteria; order Acetobacterales; family Acetobacteraceae; genus CAXSEF01. The sequence goes on along the minus strand of CAXSFE010000014.1, from coordinate 24,974 downwards.
AGGGTGAGTAGCCCCTCGGCGAGGCGAAGCCCTGTGACGTGCCGCCGCCGAAGCTGCCACCCGGACCGCCGGCGCCCTGCGGCGTCGACGCGCCCGGCACCGGGGCTGGCGCAAGCGCCTGGGTGTCGCCCGCCGGTATGGTCGCCCGCGCCGCTCCGCCTGCGCCGCCCTGCGGACCCGAGCCGCCGGCGGACCCGGGCTGTCCGCCCGGAGGACGCCCTGCGCCCGCGCCGTCCCCTCCCGGCGCCCCGGTCGACCCGGGCGGGGGCGCGACGTCGGTGATCCCGGTCGCCACCAAGCCGTCGCCGGTCACGCTGCGGGACAGCGCGATCACCCGCCGGCCACCCGGGGCGTCGGGTCCATGGTAGGCGGCCTGCAACCCGGTTCCGATCTGCAGTCCGCCGGGCCGGGGCATCGTGTAGGCCTCGACGACGTAGTGGCTCACCGCCGCGCCGAAATAGGCGACGGGATCGCGGGCCAGCAGGTCGGGCGCCACGCTGTCGGCAGCCAGGCCGCCGTCCACGTAGCGCCCGATCGCCTCCACGTCCCCGCCGCCGGGAACGTCGCGCGAGAACGGCGACGCCCGTACCGCCAGCAGGCCGATGTGCGGCACCACGCCCGGAACCAGCCGTCCGCGCACGATCACCGGACCGGGGGTGCCCGGGTCGACACGGGTGGCCTGAACAATATCGGCCGCGTCGCGCAGGCCGCTCACGGAGACCCAGGCGCCCCGCTGCAGGGCTGCGATTCCCCACGTCGCGTCGGACAGGCGCACGCGCTGCCCCGCGACCACCGCAAGCCCCGGTTCGAGACGCTCGACCGGCCCCGTCACCTCGTGGCGCACCGCGATGCTGGCCGCGCGCGGGTCGATGCCCCCGCTCGCGTCGAGCACCACCACCTGACCGGCGCGCAGCGCGCTGCGGGTGGCCAGGGCACCGTCAAGCTTGATCGTGGTGGCGGCGTCGTAGGCGATCTCCAGGCCGTCCACGCAGACGCTGGCAAAGCCGGTGACCACGCCGACCACGCCCAGCCGGCCGCTCCCGGTGCCCGGGCGCGTGGCGTCGCCCGCCGGCGCGAGGCCGGTCCCCCCGATGCCCTGGTCGACCGGCACGGTGTCGGCGAAGTGGCGGGACGGGGCACCGGTGCCGCCGATGCCCTGGTCGATCGGGCGCAGCGTCCCGTCCTGCACCTCGCTCGGCGCATCAGGCGGGGCACCGCCGGGGCCAAGCCGGCACACGCCGCCCTCGCTCACGCGGGACGGCACGGACGACGCGGGAGGGGCCGGCGCAGAGCATGCGAGCGGCAACAGGCCCGCGAGCAGGGCCAGCCAGGCCGGCTGCGGTCTCCTGATCACTGCAGGGCCTCGTCGTCCTCGACGTAGAGGTAGAGTCCCAGGTTGACGCGCCGGGTGGGCTCGCCGTCGCCGGGCAGGGCCGCTGCGACCTCGGCCAGGGCCTGTCGGTTGATGTCGAGCAGCAGCGCCTGCGCCGCCTCCCGGCCCGCCATCGCCAGCCTGGCGGCGGAGGCGCCGGAGAGCCGGTTGTAGTGGACGCTGCGGTCGAGGAACGGCGCGGGGCCAGCGGCGAGCAGGTTGGCGCCGGCGGCGGCGATATGGTCGTGCAGGTTGCGCGCGAAGAAGAACAGCTGCCCGTCGCGGTCCTCGCGCGGCAGGAACACGTCGACCTCCAGGCACACGCGGTCCTCCGCGTCGAGGCGCACCAGGCCCTGGTCGAGCCAGTCCTCCAGCACCGCGCGCGGCCGCACGTCGGTGGTCACCGAGCGCACCAGCGCCTCGAAGGACACCCCGTCGGCCGCCGTGCGCGGCAGCGGCAGCGGGCGGGCGTCGGGGCCGGTGTACTCGGGCGTGCCGAGCCAGCGCGCGACGATGCGCTGGCGGCCCAGCACCGCCGGCGGCGCCGGCACGTCGGTGGCGGGCAGCAGGCGCAGGCGGCGGATCTCCTTGCGGTGCACCCCGGTGAGCAGGCTGATCCGGCTGTCGGTGCGCGCGACGGGCTCGAGCAGGTCGCGGTGCGCGACCTCGACGTAGAGGGTGCGCAGCAGGTCGGACAGCATCGGGAAGGTGACGCCGCCGCGGATCAGCAGCCGCACCAGAGGGCGCAGCACGCGGGTCAGCGAGCCGAGCAACGCGCCGGAGTCCAGGGTCCGCCGGTCCGGCCGCGGGTCCGGCCGCGGGTCGGGGCGGGAAGCCGGCGGCTCGCTCGGGTCTTCGGGGGCGGGAGTTCGGGGCATGCGCTCGCAGGATTGGCCGCCACGGGCGGCGGGCAGGATTGGCCGCCACGGGCGGCGAGGAGGATTGGCCGCCACGGTCGGCGGGCGGGTTCGCGTCGTCGGCGATGGTCCGTAGCACTCCTGCGCATGGGAAAAATACCCACGAACCGCGTTTCATGATTGACCATGCGTCCTGCCGCTGCGCAAAGTGCTTGTGGGAAATATTCCCACATAGGGGGGAGGCAGGTCGGTGTCGCGGTCCCGCGCCACTCTGCCTTCCCGCCACCGTCACGCAGGTGAATGCCGCCATGAGCCTGATCTTCCCCGCCGCCTCCGGCGCGGCGACGCTTCGCCCTCGCGGCGTCCCGCCCTCCGACGTGGGGCATGCGGCCCCGTGGCTCGGCGGGACGGTGCGTGCCGACCCTGCGCCGGCACGCGACACGGGCGCCGAGCCGCTCGACATGCGCCAGCTCCGCCACCAGACGAAGAACGCCCTGCAGCGCATCCTCGGCGTGCTGATGGCCACGCCGCAGGATGCCGGCGGCGCGTCGATCGAGGACGTCGCACGGCGCATCCGCCTGTCCGCGGAGATCTCCAACGCGCTGTTCGGGCTCACGCAGTCGCCGGGGCCGATGCAGGTGCGGCTGGAGCGGCTGGCCGCGGCGGTGGTGGCGCTGATGTCCGCCCCGGGGCAGGCGGTCGGCGTGCAGGTCCTGGTCGACGGCGATTGTCCGGCGGCGCTGCGCTGCGCGGTGATCCAGGTGGCGCACGAGTTCGTGGCCAACGCGATGAAGCACGGATTCTGCGCCCGCACGCACGGCACCATCCGGATCGCGCTGTCGAGCCGGCCGGGCTCCTGCCTGCGGCTGCTGGTCAGCGACGACGGGCGCGGCGTCGACGCGGACGCGGCGCCCGGCGAGGGCCTCGGCATCGCGGCCGCCCTGGCGCTGCGCATGGGCGGGACGGTCACGCTGCGGCAGCGCGGGGTGACGGAGGCGGAGATGCTGGTGCCGGTGCGCCTGGGCGAGTGGGCGGCGCGGTCGTGACGCGGCTGACGGCCGTGCGCGCGGCGGTGTCGGGCGTGCCCGCCCGGCTCTGCGCCAGCGAGCTGGCGTTCGTCGCGGCGCAGCAGAGCCAGGCGGGGTCGCTGGCGGCGGTGGCGCTGCACGACCTGGCGCTGCTGGTCGTGACGGCGCTGGCGCGAAGGCTGCGGGCCGGCGGGGGCGGGATCGCGGACGGCGCGGGAGGGTCCCGGCCCCGCCCGGCGCGCACGCACGGCGGGCAGGACACGACAAAGTGGCGGTAGCCGCCTGTCCGCGGGGGTGCGGATCGCCAGACGCACGGTTCGTTACTCTCGTGCAGGTCATAGTGCTGGTTCAGGAGAAGGGTTGTCCCCAAAGTCATGACGGCCTGATGCCCTATCATTGTCCGGTATTGCAGCAGTCTTCGTAGACAACCCGAACGACAGGATGTGAAACAATGGCCACCACGGTGTGCGGCTCGAACGGGCACGGCGTTCTGCTTGATCTCGGCACGACCCGGAACATGCAGATCGCCGGGCACCTCGCCGCGATGATCTCCTCGGGCTCCATGGGCACCGGCGCCGCCCTGTCCCCGGGGCTCGGCGGGCCTGCCGGTCCCGACACCGTCTCGCCCTCGTCGGGCACGCTGTCGTCCGGCTCGCTGTCGTCGGGGACGACCTCCCTTGCCGCGGCGTCGGTCTCCGGCGGCTCGCTGCTGTTCCTCGGTGGGGCCGCCGCCGCGGCCTCGACGGCAGCCGCAACGGGCAACACGACGCTGGGCGGCGGGCTCGGGCAGGACCTCGCCCTGCCGTCCGGCGCCGCGAGCCTGACCGGGGCGCCCGGCGGCCAGGCCAGCCTCGTCGGCGGCGCGGCCGCCGGTGCCGACCTGCTGATGGACCTCGCCAGGGTGGTGTCCGCCGCGGCTCCTGCCGACACGACCTCGGCCGCGAAGGCCACCGCCGGGACGACCATCACCCTGTCCGACGCGACGAGGATCACGTTCCGGAGCGTCGTCCTGCATCCCGGCAGCCACTGACCCCGTCTCGCGCCGCCGGGCGAAGACCGTCCGGACAGGGCGGATCGCCCGCGCGGATCGCGATCCGCGCGCCTTGCCAGCAGCCATGAAGGAGCCACCAGCGATGCAGCCCAGCTGCGACCAGCCCGGTCACGACCCAAGCCTTGCCGATCCCGATGCCACCGTGCCGCACGGCATGGCCGGACCGGACGCCCGTCCGCACGGCCCGCAGGAGGGCCATCTGCCGGGCCTGGCGCCGCCCGGAGACTCCCCTTACGGCGTCGCGGCCCTGCACGAGGCGCCGTGCGGCCCGGCCGCCGCCTGCTTCGTGGCGGGGACGCTGATCTCGACCCTGCGCGGCGAGGTCGCGGTCGAGTCGCTCGGCACCGGCGACGTTCTCCGGCTGGCCGATGGCGAGACGGCGCCGGTGATCTGGGTCGGGCATCGCCGTGTCCGGGCGGCCGACCCGGTCCGCGTGCTGGCGGACGCGTTCGGCCCCGGCCTGCCGAGGCGCGACCTGGTCCTGAGCCCGGAACACGCGCTGTTCGTCGGCGGGCACCTCGTTCCGGTCCACGTGCTGGCGGACGGGGTCTCGGTCGTGCAGGAGCGGCGGGACAGGGTGACGTACCATCACGTCGAGCTGGATCGTCACGCGATCCTGTTGGCCGAGGGTCTGCCGGCGGAAAGCTACCTCGACACCGGCAACCGGTCCGCGTTCGCGAACGCGGCCGTGGTCGGGTTCGCGGCGGACTTCGACCCGGGCGCGGTCTTCGCCAGCGCGTGCGCGCCGCTCGCCCTGGACGGGCCCGTCGTCGACGCTGTCCGGTCGACCCTGCGGCGGATCGCAGGGGAGCGTGCGGCACGCGCAGCCTGAGCAACCTCATGCAGGCTCGGAGGACAAGCCATGAAGCCGACGCTGTCATACACCGGCTCGAGACTTGCGCCCGACGGCGCCCTGGACGCCACGGTCGCCGAGGCCAGAGCCATGGCCGATGTCTGGCGAAGATACGCCCTGGAAACCACCCAGGAAGAAGAGCGGACGGCCCGATTGCACTGGGCGACATCATGGGACGAATACTGTGTGACCAGGACGTGATCTTACAAGCATACGGTCGACATCAGAAATGATCTACAGGAGGCTCTCGCCGGCATGATCGCGAACATCTCGGCGTTCCGGACATAGTCGGCGAGCACCTGCATGGGACCATGCTGCATGGGTCAGCCGCCGCTGTCTGATCGGGGCAGGGTCGCGCAGCTGGTCTCCCGCTGCTGTCCGAGGTGCCTCGGCGTGCCGTTCAAGGCCAACGCCGCGTGTCGCCAAGATCGCCGCCTGCAAGGCTGAGCCAAGGACAACCCGCGGCGGCCAGTCGCGCACCTCGGTCCTGGCGATCGCGGCGGCGCTGACGGTGCGCTCTGTGTTCCACCTTGTCCTGCGGCAAACCGAAGGGGTGAGCGGCGCCGTCCTCGCGCTGCCCGGCCTGGGTCAAACCCGTCCGCGCCGGATCGGACACTGGCATCACAAAACCGCACGTGCGCCGATCCACCGAAACTCGTGCCAGCAATCCGTCTTCCACGCGCTACAGACTGTAACAGGAAACACCGAGATGGATCAGATGGCTGCGACAACCAGACTGACTGGCGCCGCCCTGCTGAACGATCCGGTCCTGAACCGCGACACGGCGTTCACCACCGTGGAGCGCAAGGCGTACGGGCTCGAGGGGCTGCTGCCGCAGGCCGTCGAGACGCTCGACCGGCAGTTCGAGCGGGCGATCGTGCAGCTCGACCAGAAGGACAGCGACCTCGAGCGCTACATCTACCTAACCGGGTTGAGCGACAGGAACGAGACGCTGTTCTATCGCGTCGTCATGTCCGACCCGAAGCGCTTCGTGCCGATCGTCTACGACCCCACGATCGCCGAGGCCTGCCTGACGTTCGGCCACATCTACCGGCGGCCGAAAGGCATGTACGTGTCGATCGACATGCGCGGCCGCGTCGCGGAGGTGCTGCGCAACTGGCCAGTCCGCGAGGTGCACACGATCTGCGTCAGCACCGGCGGCCGCATCCTGGGTCTTGGCGATCTCGGGACCGACGGCATGGGCATCCCGATCGGCAAGCTGCAGCTCTACACCGCCTGCGCGGCCGTGCCGCCCGGCGGCATGCTGCCCATCCTGCTCGACATCGGCACCGCGAACGCAGCCTACCGTGCCGACGGGCTCTACCTCGGCCTGCGTCAGACGCCGCCCCCGGACGACGAGCTGGACAGCTTCGTCGACGAGTTCGTCCAGGCGGTGCAGGACGAGTTTCCCGGATGCTGCATCCATTTCGAGGACTGGAAGGGCACGGACGCGCTGCGCATGCTGGACCGCTACCGCGGCAAGGTCCTCTGCTACAACGACGACATCCAGGGCACGGGGTCGGTCACGATCGCCGGGCTGATCACCGCGCTGGAGATCAAGGGCGAGAAGCTGGTCGACCAGCGCTGCCTGTTCTTCGGCGCAGGCTCGGCGGGGCTGGGCATCGGCGGCCTGATCGCCTCTGCCATGGTGGACAAGGGCCTGTCGGAGAAGGACGCCAGGGCGCGCATCGCCATGATGGACGTCAACGGCCTGATCGAGCCGTCGCGCAAGGACCTCAACAAGTGGCAGGAGCCGTACGCGCATCAGGCCGAGCCGACCAGGGACCTCGTTAAGGTCATCGAGACCTTCAAGCCGACCGTCCTGATCGGCGTCAGCACGGCCGGCGGCACCTTCACGCAGGGCGTGGTCGAGGCCATGTGCAGGATCACCGATCGCCCGATCATCTTCCCGCTCAGCAACCCGACGGACAAGTGCGAGGTCCTGCCGCAGCAGGCCTATGAGTGGTCCAAGGGCAAGGTGCTGTATGCCTCCGGCGTCCAGTTCGCCGACGTCACCTATGACGGCAAGACCTACCATCCGGGACAGGCCAACAACTTCTACATCTTCCCCGCCGTCGGCCTGGCCACCTACTGCGCCAGGCCGACCCGCCTGACGGACGAGGTGTTCATAGCCGCCGCGGAGGCGAGCGCCGAGCAGGTGGGCGACGACCTGCGCAAGAAGGGGATGCTGTACCCCTCGCAGTCGAACATCCTGGAGACCGAGATCACGACCGCGGTGCGGGTCGTGGAGTTCATGTTCGACAAGGGGCTCGCGACCGTGGAGCGCCCGAAGGACATCCGCGCCTTCGTCGAGGGCAAGGTCTACAAGCCGGCCTATGCCGGACAGGCCTGAGCGTGTTCGGCATGGGCAAGGGCCACGCGCTGAGGGACCTGCCGGTCGGCATCGACGCAACGGGCGAGCGCCGCGAGTTCGACAGCATGGGCGACGTGTCCGTGCCGGCCGCCCGGTACTGGGGCGCACAGACGCAGCGCTCGCTGCACCACTTCTCCATCGGCAGCGACAGGATGCCGAAGGAGGTCTACCACGCCTACGGCGTCGTCAAGAAGGCCTGCGCCCTGGTGAACGCGGCCGGGGGACGGCTGGAGCAGTGGAAGGCGGACGCCATCGTGCGCGCCTGCGACGAGACGATCGCGGGCAAGCTCGACGACCACTATCCCCTGTATGTCTGGCAGACCGGGTCGGGCACGCAGAGCAACATGAACGTCAACGAGGTGGTGTCGAACCGCTGCATACAGCTGCTCGGCGGCACGCTCGGCAGCCAGGAGCCGGTGGCGCCGAACGACGACGTGAACATGGGGCAGTCGAGCAACGACACCTTCCCCACCGCGATGCACATCGCCGCGATCAACGAGATCGACACCCGGCTGCTGCCGCAGGTAGCGGCGCTGGCCAAGGCGATCGAGGTCAAGGCGCAGGACTGGAGGGACGTGGTCAAGATCGGCCGCACGCACCTCGAGGACGCCGTGCCCCTGACGGTCGGGCAGGAATGGTCGGGCTACGCCGCCCAGATCCGCGCCTGCATCGCCGAGATCGGGCACAGCCGCGGCGGCCTGCTGGAGCTGGCCGTGGGCGGCACGGCGGTCGGCACCGGGCTGAACGCGCCGGAGGGCTTCAGCGCGAAGGTGGCGGCCAAGGTCGCCGAGCTGACCGGGCAGCCCTATGTCACGGCCCCGAACAAGTTCATGGCGCAGGGCTCGCTCGACGCGATGGTGCGGGCCAACGCGGCGCTCCGCGGCCTGGCGGTCGCGCTGATGAAGGTCGCCAACGACATGCGCTGGCTCGCCTCCGGCCCGCGCTGCGGCCTGGGCGAACTGCGGCTGCCGGAGAACGAGCCGGGGTCGTCGATCATGCCGGGCAAGGTGAACCCGACGCAGTGCGAGGCGATCGTGATGATCGCCATCCAGGTGCTGGGCGACGACGCGGCCGTGGCGTTCGCCGGCAGCCAGGGCAACTTCGAGCTGAACGCGATGCGGCCGATCATCATCAACAACTTCCTGCACTCGGCGCGCATCCTGGGCGACGGATGCGAGAAGTTCCGGCTGTTCTCGGTCGAGGGCACGACGCTGAACGAGAAGCGCATCGCGCAGTACGTGGCGGACAGCGTCATGCTCGTCACCGCGCTCAGCCCGGTGATCGGCTACGAGAAGTCCGCGCACATCGCGCAGAAGGCGATGAAGGACGGCAGCACGCTCAGGGAAGCGGCGCTGGCGTCCGGCGACGTGGACGAGGCGACCTACGACAAGGTGGCGGACCCGAGGCACATGGTCGGCCACGGCGTCGGCGGCGCATGACCCCGAATCGTTTGGCACCGGCAACATATGCGACACCACGAGGGCCTCGTGACCGCGCAGACCACGACGCAGGACGACAAGCCGGCGCGCCTCGACGGCGGCGGCGCCCAGGGGGCGAGGTGCAGACTGGACGCCAGCGTCGGGCTGTCCGTCGCCGAGACATCGTGGAGCTTCCCGCCCGCGACTCTCCCGCACCGGCAGGGCACGAGGCTGCGCGAGGCTTTGGACAGGACGCGGGGCAAGCCTGGCCCGACCCGGCAGGGGCTGATCGACGCCGTCGTGTCCGGAGAGCGCCGGGCAACCAAGTCCATCAGGACACCTGGAACGCCCCGCCGGAGAAGGCCGAGAGCACCGGGACAGCCGTGCGCCACACGGGCGGCCTGCGGGGCGTGGTGGTCGTGCGCCACGACCTCGACCCCTGCGATCCGCGCGGCGCTCCTCGCTCAGCTGCCAACCCGGACGCCGCCCTGGAACACGGTCCATGGCGGCTTCAAGCCGTTCCGTGCGGCGGATGCCCGCGCCTTCCTCCATGACCTCGGCGAATCGCCGGGTGACCTCGACGCCGGCGTCAAGCTGACCAACCCCGACTTCGCCGCGATGGCGCGCGGCGCCGGCCTGTTCGCCAGGCGGGTCGAGGATCCGGCGGAGCTGAAGGCGGCGATGGCGGAGTTCCTCGGGCACGACGGCCCGGCGCTCCTCGATGTCGTGTCCGCCCGGCTGGAGCTGGCCATGCCGCCCAAGGTCGGCGTCGCGCAGGCGGCCGGGTTCGGCCTGTGGGTCGCCCGGGCGGTCATCAGCGGCCGCGGCACCGAGATCGTCGACGTCGCGCGCACCAACCTCATCCACTGACCGGCAGGAGCAGGCTCATGCGTGTTGGATTGTTCATCCCCTGCTACGTCGACGCGTTCCACCCGGAGGTCGGCATCGCCACGCTCGAGCTGCTGGAGCGGCTGGGCTGCGAGGTCGACTATCCCGTCGACCAGACCTGCTGCGGCCAGCCGATGACCAACACCGGCTGCCACGAGGAGTCGGCGGCGACGGAGGCGTTGTTCGTCAGGAATTTCTCGGGCTACGACTACATCGTGGGCCCCTCGGGAAGCTGCGTGCACCAGGTCCGCTTCTCGTTCGACGCGATCGAGCAGACGGAGGCGGTGAAGGCGGTGCGGGCCAGAACCTTCGAGCTGGTCGAGTTCCTGCACGACATCCTCAAGGTCGAGGCCTTTCCGTGGGCGGAGTTCCCCCACAAGGTCGCGCTGCACAACAACTGCCAGACGCTGCGCGGCCTCGGCATCGCCAGCTATTCCGAACTGCGGACAAAGGATTTCTCGAAGCCGATCGACCTGCTGAGCAAGGTCAAGGGCATCGAGTTCGTCAGGCTCTCGCGTCCGGACGAGTGCTGCGGCTTCGGCGGCACCTTCTCCGTCTTCGAGGAGGGCGTGTCGGCGAAGATGGGGCAGGACAAGGCGCGCGACCAGCACCAGGCGGGCGCCGAGTACGTCACCTCGTCGGACAGCTCCTGCATGCTGCACCAGCAGGGCTGCGCCGAACGGCTCGGCCTGCCGCAGCGCTACATCCACATCGCCCAGATCCTGAACGGGGCCAGGGCATGAGCGAGGCAGATCCCATGCTGCACCCGGAACTGGAGGATCACGGGCCCACGGAAGGCGCCACGAGCAATGGCGCGCGCCTGGACCACGCAGAGGGCACGTCCAGGCCGATGCGCTCGAAGACGGACGAGCGGCAAACGCCGAAGGGCCCCGAAGCGCAGCCGCGCGGCGCCAACGTCGTCGGCAACCGCCGCGTGGACCAGTCGGAGGCGGCCAACCGGTTCATCGCCGCCACCGAGCACGAGACGATGCACGACGAGCGGCTGTGGGACCTGCGGCAGAAGCGCGACCGCGAGATGCACGCCATCCCCGAATGGGAGGAGCTGCGCACCCTGGCGTCCGCGATCAAGGAGCACACGCTCACCCACCTGGCGCAGTACCTCGAGCAGTTCGAGGCCAACGCGCGCGCCAACGGCGTCCACGTGCACTGGGCGCGCGACGCCGCCGAGCACAACGAGACGGTGCTGCGGATCATGAACGATCACGGCGCCACGCGGCTGATCAAGAGCAAGTCGATGCTGACGGAGGAGTGCAACTTCCGCGAGTTCATGGGCCGGCACGGCGTCGAGATCATCGAGACCGACCTCGGCGAGCGCATCCAGCAGCTGGACGGCGAGGCGCCGAGCCACGTCGTCGTGCCGGCCGTGCACAAGCTGCGGACGGACGTGGCCAGGGTGTTCGCGGAACAGCTGGGCTCGGACCCGGACACGAAGGACGTCAAGTACCTGGCCAAGACGCAGCGGGATGCGACCCGGCCGCTGATCCTGTCCGCCGACGCCGGGATGACGGGGTGCAACTTCGCCGTCGCGGAGACCGGAACGATCGTCGTGTGCACCAACGAGGGCAACGCGGACCTGTCCGCCAACACGCCGAAGCTGCACATCGTCTCCGCAGGCATCGAGAAGCTCGTGCCCCGGCTCGACGATCTGGCGGTGCTCGTCCGCCTGCTGTCGCGCAGCGCGCTTGGCTCGCCCATGACCCAGTACACCTCGCACTTCCGCGGCCCGCGGCAGGGAGGGGAGATGCACGTCGTGCTGGTGGACAACGGACGCTCCGAACGCCTCGGCATGGAGCAGTTCTGGACGTCGCTGAAGTGCATCCGCTGTGGCGCCTGCATGAACACCTGCCCGGTGTTCCGCCGCTCGGGCGGCCTGAGCTACGGCGCGACCTATGCCGGGCCGATCGGGCTGATCATCGACCCGACGTTCAACAAGCACCGCTACAGCACGCTGCCGTTCTCCTCCACGCTGAACGGCAGCTGCACCAACGTGTGCCCGGTGAGGATCAACATCCACGAGCAGATCGCGGCCTGGCGCAAGGTGATGTCCGAGACCCACGAGCTGCCGCTGCTGAAGAAGCTGATGATGAAGGCGGCGGGCGAGCTGCTGGCGAGCCCGCGCCTGTTCCGTGCGGCGCTGCCCCTGGCGGACAGCGCGCTGCGCCACCTGCCCCGCTTCATCGTCTACAACCGGATGAACACGTGGGGTCGCGGCCGCGAGGTTCCGGCCGCGCCCAGGCAGACGTTCCACCAGTGGCACGCGGAGCATCGGGCGCAGAAGGCGGGGAGGACGCCATGAGCAGCCGCGACGACATCCTGGCCGCCGTGCGCGCCCACGCGCCGCAGGTCGACCGGCCGCTGCCGGAGGTGCCGATGTTCGACACGAGCCCGCCGGCCGACCTGACGGCGGCGTTCGCGAAGATGCTGGAGCTGATGGGCGGCGAATGGCTGGACCCCGGCGAGGACGACCCTCTCGCCCCCGTCCATGCCAGGCTGGCCCAGGCCGGGATCGTCTGCTCCAACGTGCCCGAGGTGGCAGGCAACCGGGCGATCGGCGCCGAAACCCGGCCGACGGACCTGGCCGACGTCGACTACGGCGTCGTCCGCGCCGCGTTCGCCGTCGCCGAGACCGGATCGGTCTGCCTGACCGACCGGCAGCTCGGCGTCAACACGCTCGGGTACCTGCCGCAGCACCTGATCGTGCTGCTCGATCCGGCGGACATCCTCCCCAACATCCACCACGCCTACCGGCGCCCGGAGTGGCGCCACGCACACTACGCCGTCTTCCAGACCGGGCCGTCGGCCACCGCCGACATCGAGGGCGTGCTGATCCATGGCGCCCAGGGCGTACGCTCCCTGTCGGTGCTCCCGCTCGCAAGGTCGTCGTTCCGGTGACCGGGCCCGGCGCTCTCCGCCCGCCAACGGAGTCGGATCGCCCGGGTCACTGATGGCCGGCAGGAGAGCCGGTCTGCCGAGCGGCGGGCCGCTGCCTCGGCCTCCAGGGCGACATCGTCACGCTGGTGGCCGTGGCGCGGCAGGGCACAAACCAGATCGACCACCCGGCGGCGGAACCCAGGCGTACGCGGAGCACGCGATCCGGGCACCAGGAGCACCTCTGGCGAAAGCGTCAGGGCGTCCACGAAACCGGGTCGATCCCATCCAGCCTGTCCGGGCGACGACGGACACGGCTCCTATACCGGCGGCTTCCGACACCGACCCGTCAGCAAGCAAGGCCGGGCTCTGCCCGGACCCGCCAAAGGGCCGAGCCCTTTGGAAACCCTATACTTAGGTATTGGTTTCCAAAGGCTAGCCTTTGGCGGAGTTTGAGGCAGAGCCTCAACCTTGCTTACCCAACCAGCCATACCCAAAGGCCGTCGGTAGTTCACCTCTGAGCCTGGCAGTTGCTCTGCTGGATATACCGCGTCGCGCAGCGCCGGCGGTCCACGCCGCCGCCGCCCGGCACGTGGGCCATCACGCAGAGACGAGGAGCCACGCGCAGTCGTGTCTCGCGCCGGGCCGGCGCCTGCAACTCTGCCACACTCGGCCCCGTGTGGATCGGCAAGCCAGGGCGGACCCGAACCACAGCCTCTCCGCTCCGCGGAACACGCGGACGAGCCGGAAGCTCCGCCCAGCGGCCTCAGAACGGCATCATGCCGAGATCCATGACACGGTCGGTGAACCAGGCCAGCGCGACCACGGCGACGCCGCCCGAGAGGCCGGGCATGATCCGGCGCGGGTAGAGCCGGGTGTTGCGCAACGCGAACCCGATCGGCAGCACGACGGCCGCGATGCTGACCTGCGCCGCCTCCAGCCCGAGGTTGAACGACAGCAGCGCGACCGCGAGGGCCGGCGGCGGCAGCGACAGCGGCCCGAGCGCGGTGGCAAATCCCAGCCCGTGCACCAGCCCGAAGGCGAAGGCGAGGGGCCAGCGCCGGCCCGGAATGACATGGAAGATGTTGTCGAGCGCGGTGACCAGGATGGTGAGCGCGATGCCCGCCTCGCTGAGGCGTTCGGGGATGCTGACGATGTGCAGCACCGAGAGCGTCAGCGTCGTGCCGTGCGCCAGGGTGAACGCGCTCAGCACCTTGAGCGACTCGATGAACATGCCCCGGAAGTTCGACACCGGCACCAGGGCGGCGTCCGGCCCGCGGCCTCGGCCACCACGGTGGAACATCGCCGGCACCAGCAGCATGGTGACGAACAGCATGTGGTCGACGCCGGTGAGCAGGTGGTCGACCCCGGTCAGGAAGAAGGTGCGCACCGTCTCGCCGTAGCCCGGCGTCACGTCGAATCGCTCCTCCGGCCGGTCCGGCGACAGGGCCGCCACATGCGCCACCCCCGCAACGACCAGGTCCAGGAGCCCGCGATGCATCGGATCGAGATCGAACAGAAGCCCGTAGCGCACGGAGACGCCGGCCGGCACGTGGCCGCACGCGGCGGCGAAGCGCAGCACCGCGTAGCCGCCGTCGCCGAGCCGGTCGGCCAGCATCGTCACCGGCCCCGGGGTGCACACCTCGCCGTCGGCCCGCAGCGTCAGCCGGGCGAGCGCATAGGCCGCGACGGCCTCCTGGCGCCGGCGCAGCTCGCCCCAGGTGATGGCGCCGTCGCCGTCGGTGTCGAGGCCGATCGCGTAGTCGAGGTCGCGCAGCGCGATGGACCACTGCACGTCGAGCGCCTCGCCCGCCACCTCGACGTGCAGGTACGCGCTGCTGGCGCTGTGCGCCCGGGCGGAGGGGACGCGCGCGAGCAGCAGCAGCGCCACCGCCAGCAGCAGCGCACGGATCATCGCCCGCTCCTGCCCGAGGAGCCGTCGGCCGCCGAGGCCGTCCGCACCGCCGCCATCCCTGCCACCGGCGCGACGAGCGCGGCGTGGTCGCCCGGCGCGGGCGCGCCGCGTCCGCGGGTGGCCAGGGCAGACAGCAGCGCGTCCTCCACCTGGTTGTCGTGCATCCAGGCCCGGACCGGATCGGCCGCCGCAGGCTGCCCCGCCTCGTCCGCGGCCTCCAGAAGGATGCGGGCATCGGCCGGCTCGCGCTGCACCGTCCAGTTGGCCCGCGCGAGATCGAGCGCCCGCACCGGCTCGTGCAGGAGCCGGAGCGCGAACCGGGCCTCCTCGCGCCGGTGCACCGTGTCGCCGCGCAGCCGGCTGGCCTCGAACCGGGCCGAGAGATCGGCGACGTGGTCCGCCAGGCGCGGCTCCCCCATCGCCTGCTCCGCTAGCGCCAGGCGCAGCAGCAGGGGATCGATCCGGGTGCGGTCGCGCAGCAGCGCCGCCACCTCCTGCGCCCGCCCCTGGTCCAGCAGCCAGTCCGACCAGGCCCCGAGCAGGTAGGGGTCGGTGGCGTCCGCCGCGAGCGCCTCGCGGTAGCGCGGCTCCACCGACGGATCGCCGAGCCGTTCCGCGGTCTCGGCCGCCATCGTCAGGGCCCACACCGCTGTGGCGGGGCTGGCGCGCGCCTCCTCCTCGTTCCGCGCCAGAGAGAGGGTGATCGCACGCAGGGCCAGCGGCGCGTGGCCCGTCAGCGACATCACCGACGCCGTGCAGGTGTCGGGGGCGAGTCCCAGCGTGTGGCTGGCGAACTGCCCGCAGTCGTGCAGCGCGGTGCGATACTCCGCCTGTGCCTGATGCACGGCGGCCAGCGTCAGCCAGGCCTGACGGCTGGCGGGCAGGATCGCCACCACGCGATCCAGCGCCGCGACGCTGCCGGCAAAGTCGTGGTTGCTCTGCAGGATCACCGCACGCAGCAGCAGGACCTCGGCGGGCGCGTCGGAGTCCAGCGGCCACGGCGCGAGCGCCGCCTCGGCACGGCCGAGGAAACGCGGGTCGCCCAGGCGGCGCGCCTGCTCGATGTCGGCCCGTGCCACCGTCACGGCGAGCCCGAGGTTGCCCCGGTCCTGCGCGAGCGCCGCGTTGGACCGGCGCAGCGCCCGGTCGGACGCATCCCGCGCGCCCGGCACCTGCTCGAGCACGACCTCGTCCGCGTCGGGCAGGAAGGGCGACGCCCTCGCCGGCCCGTTCGCGGCCAGGAGCGCCGCCAGGCAGAACGCGCCCCGAAGCCGTGCCGTCGCGGCGAGGCGGCGGGACGCTCCCGCGCACCCCCCCGGTGCCGCAGGACACGGAGGCTCCCCTGCGCGGACGGGAGCGCGGGTCGCCGCCATGTCCCGCGCCACGATCACGGGTGGTTGGGCTGGGGCGAGTCGGACAGCGGCGGCATCACGTAAGGGAACGCCCTGAGGTAGTGGGTCTGGTCGGTGTAGGCGCCGTCGGTGAACTCGAGCGAGCCGGAGGGCGCGTCGGACGGCTGGCCGTAGAGGCCGAGGGCGTACAGCTTGCCCATGGCGACGCGCAGGGTGATGTCGACCACGTCGTCGCCCGGGCGGCGGCCGTTCGGGTAGCCCGCGTTGTCGCCGGCGATGACGCCGAGCCGGTTCTGCAGGCCGTATCCGGTGGCGGGGATGCTGGTGTTGAGACGCATCTCCTCGGACGCGGTGCGCAGGGTCTGCGGCGCGTTCAGGCCGGCGATGCCGGTCAGGAA
This sequence comes from uncultured Acetobacteraceae bacterium, assembly GCA_964236585.1. GTDB lineage: Bacteria > Pseudomonadota > Alphaproteobacteria > Acetobacterales > Acetobacteraceae > CAXSEF01. The sequence continues at coordinate 8,579 of CAXSFE010000014.1, read as the reverse complement.
CACCGCCACCAGGTCGGCGCGCGGGATCTTGGTGGGCGCCGTCGTGGTGGGGAACAGCGCCTGGATCAGCGCCGGCACCGTCGGGTTGGTGACGTAGGTCGCGAACTGCGCGTCGTTGGCCGGCAGCGAGGCGTTGAACCTGTCCTTGTCCTTGAGCCCGATCACCAGCTCGTTGACCAGCGGGTTGGCCAGCCGCGAGACCTGGGTGTACGTCGTCTTGCCCGCGGCGTCCGTCGTGCCGAGCGAGGAGGTGGTCCAGGCGCCGACCACCGGGTCCCCGACATGCGTCAGGCAGGCGGACTGGATCTCCCACACGATCGAGGTCACGTTCTTGCCGGCGAGGTCGTCCTGGGCCGAGGCCCTGAACTGCTCGCCGATCGGGTTGGCGTAGTTGACCAGGTCGAAGGTCTCGCCGAGGTTGACCACGAACGGGTCCTTGCGCTGGCCGACGAAGACCCGGCCGTTGCCGCAGCCGGGCACGGCGATCTCGTAGGTAAAGCCGGCCGCGTAGGCGGCGTAGTCCGGGACCGACTTGTCGCCGATGCGGTCGACGGGCTTGGGGAAGGTGTCGCGCCCGTCGGTCGACTTCAGCTGCGTCTCGGTGGGCGTGCCGTTGCGGGCGTAGGTCACCAGCGAGATCGTGTAGCTCTCGACCACGTTCTGCGCCGCGTTGCTGCCCGGGGTGATCTGCCCGTCGTTGATCAGGGCGATCGGCACGTTCACGCCGCCGACCGGGACGCTGAGGTTGCGGGTGACCGTGGAGAAGCGGAACCGGAACGTGTAGGTCGGCTTGCCGGCGCCGTCGGAGTCGACGTTGATGTCGTAGTAGCCGTTGTGCTCCATGTTGTAGAAGCTCGGCCCGCCGCCCGGATCCTGCAGCGGCACGTAGTCGGCGATCATGGTGACGTAGTTGACCCTGCTCGGCTCGTAGCTGCGGAACAGGAAGAAGTCGGAGGCGTCGAGACGCGGCATCCCCGCGATCATCGGCGCCTCCCTGTGGCTCGAGGCGCGCGCGGGCGCCTGCAGGGTCGTCGCCGCGGCGAGCGCCGTCATGGCAAGCAGTGCACGTTTCATCGTTTCGCTCCAAATGCTTTTCTGGCACAGGCCGCCGTGGCACAAAGCCGCTGGAGCTTTGCCTTGAAGATACGATCCATCGACAATGACGGATGCATAATATTTCCGAGGATATTTGTTGTCATGGATCTGACTTCATAAATAGCAGATTCCTTCTCTGGCAGAAGAAGAGTGAACTACAGTCTGTCGCCGTGTCCCAATCCGCGCGGACTTGCGGCAGGAGCGGACCAGCATGTCGACACAAGCCCAGTCGGTCCCCGTGGCTATGCTCGCGGCTCCTCGTCAGGGTGGTGCGCTGGACCAGCGGCCGTGAACGCGCGCGCAGCAGGATGCCTTGGCGCCACCGCCATCATGGGCAGATGCCTGAACGGAGCGGCGACCTGCTTCGGGAACTCCAGTGCCGACGGAGGCTCCATTCCTGGAGGATGTACGGCAACTGACAGGTCGTAGAACTGCAGCATTCAATGTGATGATACTGAATGCCTGGTCTTGCTTCAGCATGATCTCGCCTTCCCGTGCGAGTCCGGCGACGAGTGTGGTTGCGACCGCGGCGCGTGCCTCAGGAGCCGGGACAAACCCCATTCGAGGCGCCGGACGGGCCTGCCGCTCCTCGCTCCTGACGACCTGCGGCCGGGGCCCTGTCCGTGCGGGGCACCGGCCTCCGGCGGCACGAGCCGCCCGCGCCCGCCCGCCCTCCGGCTTCGGCCGCGGGGGCGGCAACAAAGGCTCGATCACCAGCCACAGACCGTCAGGAACAGGAACGGCCATGCCCGTCCATTCCCCTGGACGAGGGTTCACCCCCGGCCCCAAGTCGCGGGATCAAAGGGTCCTCGGACCCTTTGCGGGTCTGGGCAGCGCCCAGCCTTGCCTGCTTCGCCCAGCCTTGCCTGCTTCGCCAGCCCCCCGGCGTCAGTAGACGTCGCGCACGTAGCGCTTCTCCCTGGCCATGGCGGCCACGTAGGCGGCGGCGTTGTCCGCGTCCAGCCCGCCGCTGGCCTGCACGATCTGGCGGAGCATCGCGTCGACGTCCTTGGCCATGCGGCTCGCGTCGCCGCAGACGTAGACGTGCGCGCCCTCCTGCAGCCAGCTCCAGATCCTGTCGCCGCGCTCCGCCATCCTGGTCTGCACGTAGATCTTGTCCGCCTGGTCGCGCGAGAAGGCGGTGTCGAGGTGGGTCAGGAGGCCGCTGCGCTGCATGCCCTCCAGCTCGTCGCGGTAGTAGAAGTCGGTCCGCTCGCGCTGCTCGCCGAAGAACAGCCAGTTCCGCCCGGACGCACCGGTCGCCTGGCGCTCCTGCAAAAAGGCGCGGAACGGCGCGACGCCGGTCCCCGGGCCGACCATGATCATCGGCAGCGACGGGTCCGCGGGCGGCCGGAAGTGCTGCGACCTCTGCACGAAGATCGGCACCGCGGCCTCCGCGGCGCGATCGGCGAGGAACGTGGAGCAGACCCCGCCGTGGCTCCTGCCTTCGTGGGCGTAGCGGACGGTCGAGGCGGTGAGGTGCACCTCCCTCGGGTGCAGGCGCGGGCTCGACGCGATCGAGTAGAGCCGCGGCTGCATCCGCTTCAGCAGGGCCGGCATCTCGGCGGCGTCGGCCTGGACGGGGAAGGCGTGCAGCAGGTCGATGAACTGGCGCCCCCACAGCCAGTCGGTGCGGTGGCTCCTGCGCTCCTCGAGCATGAGGTCGAGCAGGAAGCGGCTCCCCGACCGTTCCGCGACGAAGTGGAACATCTCGGGCGTCGTCCGGGTGATCTCGTACTGGGTCGACAGCGCCTCGCCGATCGGCATGTCGCCGAGGCCGGGAACCGCCACGGCCGATCCGGCCGGCAGCTCCAGCGTCGACAGCATCTCCGCGACCAGCGCGGGGTCGTTCCTGGGCCAGACGCCGAGCGCGTCGCCGGCCTCGTACTCGAAGCCGCTGTCGGCCAGGTCGAAGACGAACTGGCGCGTCTCCTTCTCCGAGCCCTGCGCGTTGAGGAGCCGGTTGCCGACCAGGCGGGCGTGGAACGGCTCGGCGCGGGTGAACCGGGGCCCGGCATTCCGGGCAGCAGCCTCCGGCCTGGCAGCGGCCTCGGGCGGGACCGGCCGCCCCGCCGCGCCCTGGTCGTCGGGGACGGCCGGGGGCGGTCCGGCCGACGCGCCCGGCAGCGCCGCGGCGTCCCGCAGCGCCGCCGCCACCGCGTCGAGCCAGCCCTTCGCCGCGTCCTCGTACTCCGGCTCGCAGTCGACCCTGGGCGCCAGCCGCCGCCCGCCCAGCGCCTCCAGCCGGGCGTCCAGACTGCGGCCGAACCCGCAGAACTGGTCGTAGCTGGAGTCGCCGAAGGCGAGCACGGAGAAGCGCACGCCGTCCAGCCTGGGCGCCCCGTCGCCGGCCAGGCCGCTCCACAGCGTCGCGCCGTTGTCGGGGGCGTCGCCGTCGCCGAAGGTGCTGGCGAGCAGCAGCAGCACCGGCGCGCCGGCAAGCTCGGCAGGCCCGACCGCGTCCATCGCGTCCAGGCGCACGGGATGGCCGAGTGCCTCCAGGGCACGCGCGCACTCGCCGGCGCAGGTCTCCGCCCTGCCGATCTGCGACGCCCAGAGAACCAGGACCGGGACCGGGGCCTGCAGCACCGGCCCGGGCGGCGGGGCGGCGGCGGCGGGCGCGCCGCGGGAGAACAGTCCCGCCAGCATGCCGTCGAGCAGGAGCCGCACCTCGGGACGCAGCGGCGACGAGGCCGGGAGCACCGGCACGCCGTCGGCACGGCCGTCGGCGGCCAGTCCCGAGACGTAGCCCCGCAGGTAGAGCCGTTCCTGATCGTCGAGCGCGATCTCGCCGGCGGCGTTCAGGCCCAACATCCTGGCGAAAGCTTCGCTGGGGCTCATCTCGGGTCGCGTTCCCCTCGTTTCGGTGGCGGCGATCCCCGCCGGTGCGGCCTGCCCGACCGCGGCCGACGCGACGGCAGCCGCCCCGACAGGCCCTGGTCCGACAAGCGCCGGTCCGACAGGCGCGGGTCGGTCGGCGCCCGTCGCGTCGAACGGCAACGCCATCGGCTCTGCGCGCTGCAGCGCCACGGCGCAGACCTTGAACTCCGGCTGGAGCGAGACCGGGTCGACGGCGTCGTTGGTCACGTCGTTGATCGCGAGGTTCTCGCCGAACACGTCGTTCCAGTGGAACGGCGCGAAGCAGGCGCCGGGCTGCACGCGGTCCGTGACCACGGCCGGCAGCACCGCCCGCCCGCGCCGCGAGCGGATCTCGACGAGGTCCTTCGCCACCACGCCGATCGACCTGGCGTCGTCCGGATGGATCTCGACGAAGGGGCCGGGGTTGAGCTTGTTGAGCGTGGCCACCTTCCCGGTCTTGGTCATCGTGTGCCACTGGTGCTGCAGGCGGCCGGTGTTGAGCACGACGGGATATTCGGCGTCGGGCATCTCCGCCGGCGGCAGGTGCGGGCGCGCGAAGAACCGCGCCTTCCCGCTCCCGGTGGCGAAGCCGAGCCGTGCCCCGCCGTCCGTGCCGGAGGACGCGCCCCGGTAGCGGATCGGGTTGCGCCCGCTCGCGGCGTCCGGCGCCAGGGGCCACTGCAGCGGCCCAGCGCGCAGGCGCTCGTGGCTGGCGCCGCGCACGTCGTAGCCGGTCGCGGGGTTGGCCGCCTGCTTCAGCTCCTCGAACACCTCGGCCGCGGAGCCGAAGCCGAAGCCCTCCGCGTAGCCCATCTCGCACGCGACCCTGGCGATGATCTGCCAGTCGGCCATCGCCTCGCCGGGCGGCTCGACCGCCTTCTGCATCAGGGTCAGGGTGCGCTCGGAGTTGACCATCACGCCCTCGGCCTCCGCCCACAGCGCGCCCGGCAGCATGATCCCGGCATACCGGTTCGTTTCCGTGTCCAGGTAGGCGTCCTGGGTCACCACCAGCTCGGCCGCCTCCAGCGCCTCGATGACCGCCTCGCGATTGGGCATGCTGGCGACCGGGTTCGTGCAGATGATCCAGCAGGCCCTGATGCGCCCCGCCCGCATCTCGTCGAACATCCCGACCGCCCCGCTGCCCCCCTCGGCCCCGGCGTCGGCACCCCCGCCGGCACCCCCGATGGCACGCAAACTCGCGTCCGGCAGGCCCCACAGGCCCTCGATGAAGGCGCGGTCGGCCTCGATCTCCGTCGAGCGCTGCCCGGGCAGGCCCGCGCCCATGTAGCCCATCTCGCGCCCGCCCATCGCGTTCGGCTGCCCGGTCAGGGAGAAGGGCCCGCTGCCCGGCCGGCAGACCTTGCCCGTCGCGAGATGCAGGTTGCACAGCGCGTTCGTGTTCCAGGTGCCGTGGGTGCTCTGGTTCAGCCCCATGGTCCAGCAGCTCATGAACTCGCCCGCCTCGCCGATCCACTGGGCGCAGCGCCTGATGTCGGCCTCGGCCAGGCCGGTGATCCCGGCCACGATTTCCGGGCCGTAGTCCGCCAGGAAGCCGGGCATGGCCTCCCAGCCCTCGGTGTTGCGGGCGATGAAGCCGGGATCGGTGTGGCCGCAGCGCTCGATCAGGTGCAGCAGCCCGTTGAGCAGGGCGAGGTCGGTGCCGGCCCTGGGCTGCAGGAACAGGCTGGCCTTCTCCGCGGTGGCGGTGCGGCGCGGATCGACCACGATCAGCCTCGCCCCGGCCTTGACCCGGTCCATCATGCGCAGGAACAGGATCGGGTGGCAGTCGGCCATGTTCGCGCCGATCACCAGGAACAGGTCCGCCCGGTCGAAGTCCTGGTAGGAGCCCGGCGGCCCGTCGGAGCCGAACGTCAGCTTGTAGCCGCTGCCGGCGCTCGCCATGCACAGGCGCGAGTTGCTCTCCATGTGGCGCGTGCGCAGGTAGCCCTTGGCCAGCTTGTTCGCGAGATACTGGGCCTCCAGCGACATCTGGCCCGAGACGTAGAGGGCGATCGCGTCGGGGCCGTGCGTGTCGCGGATCGCGCACAGCCGCCTAGCCACCTCGCTGATCGCCGCGTCCACCGCGACAGGAAGATGGTCGCCCGTGCTCCGGCCCTCGCTGTCGTGCCGGCGCATGTAGGCGCGATCCATCCTGCCGGGCGCCGCGATCGCCTGCGCGCAGGTGCTGCCCTTCGTGCACAGGCGGCCGAAGTTGCTTGGATGGCCCTTGTCGCCGGTCAGCTTCACCACGCGACCGCCGGCGACCTCCATGACGATGCCGCAGCCGACGCCGCAGTAGGGGCAGACGCTCTTGACGGTTCGATCGGTCACGGACATCCGCCCATACCTCGGTGAGCATCGTGCCTCGAAGCGAGTCTCTGATGCGCGTCGCCGCGTGCAGCCATATGCAAGAGTCGGGCCTGTCTGGACGGGCATGTCGTGTGGTGCGAACGGCGCGACTGGCTGACACAGGCGGCGGCCAAGCGAGAAAGGTTGAGGCTCCGCCTCAAACTCCGCCAAGGGCAGGGCCCTTGGAACCCATCCCTTAAGCAAGGCCGGTCCAGGGGCGGCTCGCCCCTGGCGGGTCTGGGCAGAGCCCAGCCTTGTCTGCTTATCGGTCAACGAACCCAATCGTCGGTACGGGCCCGATGCGGTGGCCGACGCGCGGCTTGCCGGGAACGGGGCACATCGTCGAAGCTGGGCCATGACCGAGACGACGAGGACCGCCGGATCCGGGAAGCGCGCGCTCTACGAGGAGCTGGGCAGCCAGCTCGCGGCCCTGCTCGACGGCGAGGCCGACCCGGTCGCGAACGCGGCGAACACCGCCGCCCTCCTGTTCCAGATGCTGCCGGAGCTGAACTGGGCGGGCTTCTACCTGCTGCGTGGCGGCGAGCTGGTCCTGGGGCCGTTCCAGGGCAGGCCGGCGTGCGTCCGGATCGCGCTCGGCCGCGGCGTCTGCGGCGCCGCCGCGACCCGGGCGGAGTCGATCCTGGTGGCGGACGTGCACGCCTTCCCGGGCCACATCGCCTGCGACGCGGCGTCGCGCTCGGAGCTGGTGGTCCCCCTGCTGCGCGACGGCGTGGTGCTGGGCGTGATCGACCTCGACAGCCCGCGCGAGGCCCGCTTCGACGCGGACGACCAGGCCGGGCTGGAGCACGTCGCCGCCCTCTACGTCCGGGCGAGCCACATCAACGGCCGTTGATGACGGCAGGCAGGCAAGGTTGGGGCTCTGCCCCAAACCCCGCCAAGGGAAGCCCCTTGGATGGCTTCTCTTAAGTAAGTGGGATCAAAGGGTCCTCGGACCCTTTGCGGGTCTGGGCAGAGCCCAGCCTTGCTTTCTTCGGCAGGTCACGACCGGCACCCGGCGGGCACGACACCCCCGTGACCAGGCCACGGGGGCCGCCGCCGCGTCAGTGCTGCGGGCCTCCCGCCAGGCCGGCCTGCGCGCATGTCTTCGGGTCGTCGCCGCCCAGCCATGCGTCGAACAGCAGGCCGAGCTTCTCGAACGCCGACGCGTCCAGGCGTCCCTTGATCGCGCGAAACGGGCCTTCCACCACGACCGGCACCGACACGGAGGACCCGGCAAGCCGCGCGAGGGGGTGCAGCTTCAGCGCGAGCGCCTCGCCGCCGAGGTCCACCTCCCCGGCGCCGTCCAGCTGCAGGAAGGTCGTGTCGAGGGCCACGGTCGGGAACCGGCCCTTGCCGTTCGCGAAGCGGCCGACGAGGCCCAGGCAGCGGATCGCCGTCTCGCCCTCGGCAGGCACCGCGATGCTCAGCGCCTTCAGCGCCGGCCCGGCCAGGCCGACGAGCGCCGCGTCGGTGACGCCGCCGCCGGTCAGGGTGGCGGCGAACGGCCCGTCCAGCGTGGCGGCCAGGCCGTGCAGGCTGCCGCCCCGCGCGGTCAGGTCCGTCCCGACCCGCAGGGTGCCGGTGGCGCCGCCCGGCAGCCCGGCAGCGTCCGCGAGCAGCGCCAGCGGGATCGCGTCGCTGTGCACGGACAGCGTCACCGGCACCTCCTGCCCGGCCGCGTCGGCGCTCATCGTCGCCTCCAGCGGGCCGTCGGGGAAGGCGAGGCGCGCCTGCGACACCCGCAGCCGGCCGTCCGCCAGGGTCATCGCGAGGCGGACGTCGCGCCAGGGGCGGTGCAGGAAGGTGACGGCCGCGGCATCGAGCGAGAGATCCAGCGTCCTGCCGCGCAGCATCGCCCAGTCGAGCTCGGTGTCCGGGATCACCGAACCGCTCCCGCTGCCGCCCGGGGCCGGGCCGCCGGTCCCGGCCGTCAGGGCGTCCAGGTCCAGCCGCGAGGCCCGCAGGCGCGCCCTGACGCCGGGCGGGCCCTGCAGCCGCACGCTCGCGTCGCCGGACAGCTCCGCCTCGCGGGCGTCGAGCCTGCCGCCCTGCACCTCGGCGCCGGCGAGATCGGCCGGCAGCCTCACCTGCCCGGCGAACGACACCGCGGTGAGCGGGGGCAGGCCCGGCGGCATCGACGGCATCACCGCGCGCAGGCCAGCCAGCGCCGGCAGGACCAGCTCCACCCTGGCATCCAGCCCGTCGAACCGGCCGGCATCGAGGCCGAGGGTCCCCGCCAGCGAGCCGCGGGCGCCCGCCAGCCCCGCCGGCCGGGC
>CAXSFE010000013.1:0-47661 GCA_964236585.1 uncultured Acetobacteraceae bacterium | reverse complement strand
CGCCCCCCCCCGGGCGCAACCCGCGCGCCGGGTCCGCCGCCGACGGGCCCGGCCGCCGGACCTTCCGGCGCCGCGGCCGCCGGGCGGACGTGCGTGTCGCCGGCCATGCCGCTCACAGGGCGCTGTAGTCCCGCTCGTAGCGCAGCCCGAGCGACGTCAGGATCTCGTAGGCGCTGGTCCCCGCGCAGGCCGCGACCTCGTCCGGCGGCAGGTCCGGCCCGATCAGCTCCAGCCAGGTGCCGGGCCGGATCGCCGGGTGGTCGGTGACGTCGAAGGTGGTCAGGTCCATGGAGACACGCCCTACCAGCGGGACCGGCCTGCCGTCAAAGCTGGCCCGCCCGGCATTGGACAGCGAGCGCGGCAGCCCGTCCGCATACCCGGCACCCAGCGTCGCGATCCGGCTGTCGCGCCGCGCGGTCCACGCGCCGTTGTAGCCGACGCTGCCGCCCGCCGGCACCGCGCGCACCGACAGCACGCTCGCCGACAGCCGCAGCACCGGCCGCATCGGGTTCGCCCGGCCGGGGGTCGGGTTGACGCCGTACAGCGCCGCACCCGGCCGCGCGAGGTCGGACGCGAACCCCTCGCCGAGGAACAGCCCGGACGAGTTGGCCACCGACCGCGCCACCCTGCGCCCCAGCGCCGCGTCGAGCCGGTCGCACACGCCGGCAAACGCCAGCCGCTGCGCCGCATTGGCCGGGCTCTCCGGCGTGTCCGCGGCGCACAGGTGCGTCATCACGTAGCCGAGCGCCACCCCGTCCAGCAGCGACGGCTCGCGCACCAGCGCGTCGAACTCGCCCGCATCCAGCCCGAGCCGGTTCATCCCCGTGTCCACGTGCAGCAGCGCCGGCAGCGCCCGCCCGAGGCGCCGCGCGGCCTCCCCCCACTCCTCAATCTCGCGCAGCGTGCCGAGCGCCGGCATCAGCCCGTCCTCGGCATAGCCGCCGGCCTCCCCCGGCTGCAGCCCGTTCAGCACGCCCACCATCGCGCCGCCGAGCAGCGGCCGGATCGCGCGCGCCTCGCCCGGATGGGCCGTGAAGAAGTGCCGGCACCCCTCCGCCACCAGGCGCCCGGCGACCCGGCACGCCCCCAGCCCATAGCCGTCGGCCTTGAGCACGCCCGCCACGTCGCCGCGGTGCCGGCCGCGCAGCAGGCGCCAGTTGGCCGCGATGGCGTCGAGGTCGATGGCGAGGCGGGTCGTGGCTGACGTGGCACCCTCGGCGGAACGGCACGGCGTCCAGCATGGACCGGGCCCGGTTAAGACTCTGCATGCGGCCCCACGCCGCCCGCGCGCCAGGGCGCCGCCCATGCCACCGCCCGTGCCGCCGCCCATGCCACCGAATGGCCGGGAGCGCGTTGTCACGCGATGAACGAAGCCCGACCACGGCCATCCGGCGTCGCCGCGGGAATGCCGGATACCGCGCCTGGCAGCAAGATCCACGCCAGCCCCGCCGCCACGGCGGCACCCTTCCCGGCACCCGGGCAGCCCGGCGCCCCGCCCGAAACGCCGGTACGCGCCGCCGGCATCGGGCGCCGCGTGCTGGGCGGCCTGGGCGTCCTGCTCGCGTCGGGCTGCTCGCCGGCCAGGATCCTCAACGACCTGGCGCCGCAGCGGCTCGTGGCGAAGGACCTCCCCTACGGCGAAGGCCCGCGCCGCACGCTCGACGTCTACGCGCCGGACCGCCCCCCCGGGGCCCGCCCGGCGCCCGTGATCGTGTTCCTCTACGGCGGCGGCTGGAAGGACGGCACCAAGGAGACCTACCGCTTCGTCGGCGGCGCCCTGGCCAGCCGCGGCGCGATCGTGGTCATCCCCGACTACCGGCTCTACCCGCAGGTGCGCTACCCCGACTTCCTGCGCGACTGCGCCGCCGCCGTCCGCTGGGCCACGGTGCACGCCAGGACGGTCGCGGAGCAGCGCCCCCCGGACCAGGCGGCCGCGCCGGAGCCGGTATTCCTCCTCGGCCACTCCGCCGGCGCCTACAACGCCGCGATGCTGGCGTTCGACACGCGCTGGCTGGGCGCGGAGGGGCTGGTCCCGCGCGACGCCCTGCGCGGCCTCGTCGGCCTCGCCGGCCCCTACGACTTCCTGCCGCTGCACACCGCCGAGCTGGCCTCGATCTTCGGCGGCGCGGACCGCGTCGACACCCAGCCGATCACCTACGCCGGCGGCGACGGCCCGCCCGCCCTGCTGTGCGCCGGCAGCACCGACACCACCGTGATGCCGGGCAACACGCTGCGCCTGGCCGCGCACATCCGCGCCGCCGGCGGCTTCGCCGAGGACCGGATCTACCCGGGCATCAGCCACGTCGAGATCATCGGCGCCATGGCCGCCCCCCTGCGCTTCCTCGCCCCGAGCCTGCGCGACACCCTCGCCTTCGTCGGGCTGGAGACGGGCAGGGGCTGAGACCGGCGAAAACCGCGAAGGAAGGCCAGGGGCTCTGCCCCTGGACCTCGCCAAGGGCTGGGCCCTTGGATCGCCTTCCCTAAGTCAAGGGATCAAAGGGTCCTCGGACCCTTTGCGGGTTCGGGCAGAGCCCGGCCTTCCTTCCCACAGGCCTCCCGCCACGCCGTTTTCTTGCCGACAGACGCCTCCGGGCTTTGCGGAAATGTCGCGGGCGTCGAAAGCAGGTGTTTGAGCCGGCAGGTCCTCTGGGCTATTGCTCCGGGACAGCGACGCGGATGCCCGGGCGGACCCACCGCTTTCGGGAGCAAGACGCGATTGGGAGGCCTGCATGACTGGACGCCACTTCCTCAACGTGCCCGGACCGACCAACGTCCCGGACCGCATCCTCAACGCGATGCACGTCCCGATGGAGGACCACCGGAACCCGAACTTCCCGAAGCTGACCCTGCCGCTGTTCGAGCAGCTCAAGCGCCTGTTCCGCACCACGACCGGCCAGGCCTTCATCTTCCCCGCGACCGGCACCGGAAGCTGGGAGGCCGTGCTCACCAACACGCTGAGCCAGGGCGACAAGGTGCTCTCCTCGCGCTTCGGCCAGTTCAGCACGCTGTGGATCGACCTCGCCCAGCGCCACGGGCTCGACGTCGTGGTCCAGGACGAGGAGTGGGGCACCGGCGCCTCGCCCGAGCGCATCGGCCAGGCCCTCTCGGACGACAAGGGCCGCGAGATCAAGGCCGTCATGGTCGTGCAGAACGAGACCGCGACCGGCGTCACCAGCGACATCGCCGCCATCCGCCGCGCGATGGACGCCGCCGGCCACCCGGCGCTGCTGTTCGTCGACGGCGTCAGCTCGATCGGCTCGCTCGACTTCCGCATGGACGACTGGAAGGTCGACGGCGCCATCACCGGCAGCCAGAAGGGCATGATGCTGCCGGCCGGGCTCGGCATCGCCTGCGTCAGCCAGAAGGCGCTCGAGGCGCAGAAGTCCGCGCGCAACAACAGCCCGCTGCGCCGCGTCTACTTCGACTTCGACGACCAGTCCAAGGCGAACAAGGACGGCTACTTCCCCTACACCCCGTCGCTGCCGCTGCTCTACGGCCTGCGCGAGTCGCTGACGATGCTGCTCGACGAGGAAGGCCTCGACAACGTCGTCGCCCGCCACTCCTACCTCGCCGGCGGCGTGCGCGCCGCCGTGCTCGACGGCTGGAAGCTCAGGCTCTGCGCGCAGGAGCCCAAGTGGTACAGCGACACCGTCAGCGCGATCATGGTGCCCGACGGCTTCAACGGCGCCGACGTGATCAAGCGCGCCTTCCTGCGCTACAACCTGGCGACCGGCGCAGGCCTGTCCAAGATGGCCGGCAAGCTGTTCCGCATCGGCCACCTGGGCGACCTGAACGAGCTGATGTGCCTGGCCGCGATCACCGGCGCCGAGATGGCCATGCGCGACGTCGGCATCAAGGTCGAGGCCGGCAGCGGCGCCGCGGCCGCCGAGGAGTTCTACCGGGCCAACTCCCTGGAGAACACGCTCCAGAAGGCCGCCGAGTAGCCCGCCCCGAAAACATCGCCGAGACCGGAAGGGCAGGGCGCAAGCCCTGCCCTTCCTTCGTGGCACGCGTCCAGTCACTGGCCGGAACGATACGACACCAAAACACAGAGGCGCCGTGCCTGCGCGCGGGCGCGGACCAGGCTCTCTCCTGTCTCAAGGATTGGAACGAAACCAAACCGCGCGCCGCGCCTCGCAGTCCGGGGCGTGCGCTGTCCTGACGAGCGTGACACCGCCACAAAAAAGCCATCAAATGCAAACTCCGCCGTGACAGCCCCGTCACGCCAGCCGTGACATCGCCGCGGCGCATCCCGGGCGGGTTTTCCACCGCAACGAACACAGCCACGCCGGGCCGCCGTCATGCCAGCGATCGGGTTTGCTGAGCCGGTAGGAAGCGAGGCTGGGCTCTGCCCAGACCCGCCAGGGGCGAGCCGCCCCTGGACCGGCCTTGCTTAAGGAGGGGTTTCCAAAGGCTCGGCCTTTGGCGGGATCCAGGGGCAGAGCCCCTGGCCTTGCCTTCCTTTTCCGTCACATGCGCCAGCCGATCGTGCCCTCAATACGGCCGCACCGCCCGGAACGGGTCCGCCAGCGGTGCCTCGCCGCCTCCGGTCCGCGGCGCTTCCACGCAGCCGCTGCCCATGCGCGCCGCCGCCCGCTCGCAGGGCGAGCGGTCCGGGTACTCGCACTCCAGCGTCCCGCCCGACACCACGATGCAGTAGCGCCCGGTGCCCACCACCAGCCTTGGCTCCAGGGGGTTGGCGACGCACTCGCCGCCCTGGGCGCGCGCGTTGTTCCTGCACTCGCCCGGATCGACATACAGGCAGCGCGGCGGCACCGCTGGCGTGCGCACGCAGAACGGCGCCGCGATCCCGACCGGCGCCGCAACCAGCAGCAGCCCCGCCGCGACGCCCGCCGCCCCCGGCCACGCCAGGCCACCCGCGCGCACCGCCTGCCGGTGCACGCGGGCCACCTCAGCCCCTGGCCAGCAGCTCGGCAAAGGCATCGCGCGCCCGCTCCACATGGGCCCAGGGAATGTCGCCAAGCGGGTAGTGCCCGGCCAGAACCACGCTCAGCACGCTGTTGACCGCCTGCAGCCGCGCCTGCGAGGCGGGGGTGACGCCCGCCATGCGCTGCGCCTGGATCAGGCCGTCGCGGTAGCCGCACATCAGCCGCGTCGTCTCGGAGAAATCGTGCCCGAGCTGCTCGCGCCCCCGCTTCGTCGTGCCGCCGTCCGGCTTCTCGCCCAGCACCCTGTCGAGCACCTCCAGCGCCCGCCGGCCCGGATCGGCCTCGGCATGCTCGACGGCGCGGACCTCGACCCCCTCCGCCATGGGGCCATCGTCCACGCCGGGATCACTGGCCATGGCCGTGCCCTGCCGGGTTGTCCAGCCGCCCGCGCCGCAGGTTGCAGGTCAGCGCCTTGGTCGAGTGGATGCCCGTGTTCGCGTCGCCGTAGATGCCGAGCAGCACGTTGGCCGACGCCCCGTGCGCGATGCCCTCGCCGCCGAACACCCAGGGCATGGCGATCTGGTACACCGTGCGCCCGCCGATGACGAACGGCCGGAGCCTGCGCGTGACCATCGCCTTGACCTCGATCTCGCCGCGCAGCGTCGACAGCACGGTCCAGTCCAGGTGCGCGATCCCCAGCTCCTCCGCCAGCTCCACCGGCACCTCGACGAAGGACTCCGGCTGCAGTTCCGCCATGTGCGGGCTCACCCGGCTCATGATGCCGCCGCAGTGCAGCTCGGTCAGCCGGAACGTCGTGAACGCGTACGGGAAGCGCGGGTCCGCCACGCCGTGCGTCGCGTTACCGGGGCGCGGCCAGAGCTGCACGGTCGGGTTCTCCTGCTGCCCCGGATACAGCTCGTTGCGCACCGGGCTCTCCATCGGCTCGTAGTGCGCCGGCAGCGGGCCGTCCTTCAGGCCCGACGGGGTGAAGAGCTGGCAGCGCCCGTCCGCCTCCATGATGAACGGGTCCGCACCGGACAGCGCGTCCATGCCGAGCGGATGCCCCCCCCAGTCCGGGCGGTAGTCTGGGTGCTTGGTCGGCTCGAAGTCGGGCACGTCGGTGCCGGCCCACTTCGACTCCGCCTCGTCCCACCAGACCATCCTCTTGCGCTCCGACCAGGGCTGCCCGGCCGGGTCGGCGGAGGCGCGGTTGTACAAGGTGCGGCGGTTGGACGGCCAGGCGAACGCCCAGCCGAGATGGCTGCCAGGTCCATCGGGACCATCCGGCCTGCGCGAGCGCGCCACGTTGTGGCCGTCCCTGGGAAAGATGCCGCTGTACATCCAGCCGCCGCACGAGGTCGAGCCGTCGTCCTTGAGGTCCTTGTAGGTGGCGATCAGCCTGCCGTCGGCCACGGTGCGGCCGTTGATCTCCTGCAGCACGGCCTCCGCGTCCGGCTCCGCCCTCTCGCCCTTGACCGGGTAGTCCCAGGTGAGCGCCTGGATCGCACGGTCGCGCGGGAGGTCGCTGTCAGCGTACATCGCCTTCAGGCGCCGCCCGAGATGATACATGAACCAGAGCTCGGAGCGGCTGTCCCCGGGCGCCTCGACCACCTCGTCGTGCCACTGCACCAGCCGGCTGGTGTTGGTCACGGTGCCCGACTTCTCCGCCGACAGCGCGCACGGCATGAAGAACACCTCGGTGCCGATCTGCTCCGGCGCCAGCTCGCCGCGCTGCACCAGCCGCCCCTTGCGCCAGAACTCCGCGGTCTCCGTCATCGCGAAGTCGCGCACCACCAGCCACTCCAGCTTGGACAGCCCGCGCTCCACCAAGTCGGCGTTGACCGCGCCGACCAGGGGGTTCTGCCCAAGCACGAACTGCCCGAGCACCACGCCGTCCACCATCGCCAGCGTCATCGGCAACTGCGACTGGTCGCCGGTCAGCCGCGGCAAGTTGGAGTAGCCGAACCCGTTCTCCGCCGTCGCCGCGTCCCCGTACCAGGCCTTCAGCAGGCTGACCATGTACTTGGGAAAGTTGTGCCACCAGCCGGTCGAGGGCGTCTCTGTCTTCAGATACTCCGCCAGGTCGGCGTGCGGCTTCAGCGCGCTGGGCTGCGGCAGGTAGGTCGGCAGCATGTTGTAGAGCGTCGGGATGTCCGTGCTGCCCTGGATGCTGGCGTGGCCGCGCAGCGCCATGATGCCGCCGCCCGGTCGCCCGACGTTGCCGAGCAGGCCCTGGATGATCGTGCAGGCGCGGATGATCTGCACGCCCGTGGTGTGGTGGGTCCAGCCGACCGCGTAGCAGAACGCCCCCGTGCGCTCGCGCCCCGAGTTGCGCGCCAGCGCGTCCGCGATGCGCAGGAACTGCTCCCGCGGCACCCCGGTGATGCTCTCCACCATCTCCGGCGTGTAGCGGGCGTAGTGGCGCCGCATGATCTGGTAGACGCAGTTTGGGTGCTGCAGCGTCGGATCCGTCGGCGCCGGACCGTCCGCCATCGGCGCCCCGCCGTCCCCGGACAGGGGCACGCTGCGCTCGGCCATGGCCGGGGGCACGGTCTTGCCGGCGTACTGCCAGCTGTCCTGCGTGTAGTCGCGCTCGGCCGCGTTGAAGCCCGAGAACACGCCGTCGTGCTGCTCCGGATCGCCGTAGCCATCCTCGATGATGTTCGCGATGTTGGTGTAGGCCATCGCGAAGTCGCGGAACCACAGGTCGCCCTCGAGGATGTGGCGGATGATGCCGCCGAGGAAGGCGATGTCGCTGCCGGAGCGGATCGGCGCGTGGATGTCAGCGAGCGCCGAGGTGCGGGTGAAACGCGGGTCGACGTGGATGATGGTCGCGCCCCGCGCCTTGGCCTGCATGACGAAGCGGAACCCGATCGGGTGGTTCTCCGCCATGTTGGAGCCCATGATCACGACGACGTCCGAGTTGGCCAAGTCCCACAGCGCCATCGTGGCCGCGCCGCGTCCGAAGGTGGCCCCCAGACTGGGGACCGACGAGGAGTGTCATATCCTCGCCTGGTTCTCGATGTTGATCACGCCCAGGCCGCCGCCGAGCAGCTTCTTGATCAGGTAGTTCTCCTCGTTGTCGAGGGTGGCGCCGCCCAGCGAGGCGATGCCCAGCGTGTGGTTGACCTCCGTGCCGTCGGGCAGGCTGGCCACGTAGGTCTCGTCGCGGGTCCGCTTCGTCAGCATCGCGATGCGGTCCATCGCCCACTCCAGCGGCTTCGGCTCCCAGCGGTCGGAGTGCGGCGCGCGCCACATCACCTGGTTGACCCGCTCCGGGCTGAGCAGCATGCCGAGCGTGCCGCTGCCTTTCGGGCACAGCGTGCCCTGGTTGACCGGCGAGCGCGGGTCGCCCTCGATGTGAATCGGCTTGCCGTCCTTCGCATAGACGAGCAGCCCGCAGCCGACGGCGCAGAATGGGCAGATGCTGGTGCCGACCTTGTCCGCGTGCTCCAGGCGCGGTCGCAGGGTCTGCGAGGCGGTGGAGCGCGCGGCGGCGTCGCGGCTGCTCTGGCCGGCGAGTTGGCGGGGCAGCGACCAGTCCTGCAGGAACTTGCCCACGCGCGCTGCGGGACCGCGGCTGATCTTGCCCATGCGGAAGCACTCCGGAACTTGAGGATCGGTTGGCAGTCGCCCAGCCGATGGTCGCCTGCGACACTGGCAGACGTGATGACGCGGACGCTGACGCGGCGTTGCCTCGGCGGCAACCCGGTGCGGCCGCAGGCGCTGTCACGTTACCGCCAGACCGGCTGGATCGGGTCCGGAGCGGGTTGTCGGGAGCCCGCCCCGGGCGCGCATATGCCACCGTGCATGAGCGAGCGGAGCATACGATGAAGAGTGTCGAGGGCGTGATCACCATCGTGCAGGAGGGCCGCTTCCAGATGACCGACCGCCAGGGAGTGTCGCGCCTGTTCGTGCTCTCGCCCAACGCCGCGCTGGAGACCGAGCAGCTCGTGCCGCTGGGCCGCGACCAGGTCCCGGTGCGCGTCACCTACCGCGACGGCGACAACGCGCTGGCCCACGTGGCGACGCGGATCGACGCCTCGGAGGGCGCGCGCTGATGGACATGCACCCCCGCACACTCGACTACCACCAGTCCACGCTCGACGGGATGATCCCCGACGAGAGTGAGCTGACCGGCGGGGTGCTGATCCGCGCGGGCCGCTCCTACGGCTTCTTCACCGACACCACGCTGTGCATCGGCTGCAAGGCCTGCGAGGTCGCCTGCAAGGAGTGGAACAACCTGCCGGCCGACAGCATCGGCATGACCGGCGAGAGCTTCGACAACACCGGCCAGCTCTCGGCCAACACCTGGCGCCACGTCGCCTTCGTCGAGCAGGACGTGCGCACGGAGGAGAGCACGCCGTTCCAGAGCGGCTGGGTGATGCTCAGCGACGTGTGCAAGCACTGCCACAACGCGCCGTGCCTGGAGGCCTGTCCCACCGGGTCCCTGTTCCGCACCGAGTTCGACACCGTGGTGGTGCAGCAGGACATCTGCAACGGCTGCGGCTACTGCGTGCCGGCCTGCCCGTTCGGCGTGGTCGAGGTCTCCACGATGGACGGCAAGGCGCACAAGTGCACGCTCTGCTACGACCGGCTGAAGGGCGGGCTGGAGCCGGCCTGCGCCAAGGCGTGCCCGACCGAGAGCATCCAGTTCGGCGAGGTCGAGCTCCTACAGGCGCGCGCCGCACACCGGGTCGAGCAGCTCCACGAGCTCGGCCAGACCGCGGCCTACCTGTACGGCGTGCCGGACAGCCCGGGGGCGACCGGGGACCTGGGCCACCTCAACGCGTTCTTCCTGCTGACCCAGCGGCCCGAGGTCTACAACCTGCCGACCGCGCCGACGCGGGCGTCGCGCAGGGTGCGGCCGTCGCTGCTCACGGGCCTGGCCACCGTGGCCGGCCTCGCGCTCGCCTCGATCGCCCTGCTCGCACGGGAGGATTGAGGATGCCGGACGACCAGACCGCCCTGCGCGACACCGCGGCACCTGCAGGACCAGGCCGCTCGCCCCAGGGCGAGTGGCGGGGCGAGACCTACTACGGTCGCAACCAGCTCAAGCACGCCCCCTTCAACAACTGGGTGGTGGGCGGCTACATCTTCCTCGCCGGGCTGTCGGGCGGGACGCAGATCCTGTCGACGCTCGCCGACCTGACCCAGGGACGCGCCGCAGCCCCGACCGTTCGCCGCGGGCGCTATCTCGCGATGCTGGCGCCCACGATCGGCAGCGCAATGCTGGTCTGGGACCTGCACACGCCGGCGCGGTTCTACAACATGTTCCGCATCTTCCGCGCCACCTCGCCGATGTCGATCGGCACCTACGTGCTCACCGCGTTCACCGGTCTCGCCGGGCTGACCGCGACCGCGCAGTTCGTGGGCGACCGGGTCGACGGCAAGGTCGGACGGCTGGCGCGGCGCACGGCGGGGGTGGCGCAGGTCCCGGCTGCCGTCGCCGGGGCGGGGCTGGCCACCTACACGGCGGCGCTGCTGTCCGCGACGAGCACGCCCCTGTGGGCCGCGGCGCCGAAGAGCCTGGCCGTCCGCTTCGCCAGCGCGTCGGTGGCCGCGGGCGCCGGCGCATTGTTCCTGGGGCGCGAGGACCGGACCGCGGCGGCGATGCAGCGGGTCGCCCTGCTGGCGCTCGGCGTGGAGCTCGCTTCAGGCGTCGCCCAACACCGGGCCTTCAAGGCGCGCGGCGTTTCCGCCGCGCTCGACGGGCCGGCAGGGCAGGCCGAGAAGGCCGTCACGGTGCTCGGCACCCTGCTGCCGATCGGGCTGCTGGGGGCCTCCCTGCTGTCGCGCCGCCTGCCGAGCCTTGCCGACGGGGCCTCGGTGGCGGCCCTGGTGGGAAGCGCTGCACTGCGGATCTCGATCATGGCGGCCGGCAACGAGTCGGCAAGGCGACCCGAGGTCAGCTTCGCGTTCACGGAGAAGCCGCAGTAGCCGGAGAAGGACAGCAAGGCTGGGCTCTGCCCAGACCCGCCAGGGGCGAGCCGCCCCTGGACCGGCTTTACTTAAGGAATGGATTCCAAAGGCCCTGCCTTTGGCGGGGTCCAGGGGCAGAGCCCCTGGCCTTGCTTGCCTCGCAGCATCGACGCAGCGGCCTGCTAGCGGCCCATGAAGTGCTCGTCGATGATCGCGATGTTGCGCAGGTTCGCCTTGAACACGACGTCCATCGCATCGCCGAGCAGCGGGATCGCCCCCATCGCCGCCTCGATGCCGACGTTGCCCAGCATCCGCGCCACCTTGTGCGCGGGCACGCCGAGCGCCCTCGCCTCCCAGACGATCCACAACGAGATCCCCGCGAGCACCGTGTCGCCGATCCCCGGCGCCAGCCCGATCAGGCTGTTCAACCCGAAGCGGAACCGCGTGCCCGGGATGCGCGCCGCCCCGTCGAGCAGCCACGCCAGACGACGCAGCCGCCCCAGCCGGTGCTGCAGGTCGATGAGCCCGCCGCCCGCCGCGTCACTGTATGCCGACATCGCCGCCTCCTGGGTTTCGCGCGATATCGTGTCCCGCCCAGACGGGCTCAAGGCCTGCCGCGTCGCGCCGGACCAGCCTCACGCGCGCTCGAACACCGCGGTCATCGCGCCCTTCGCGAGCACGTGACCGGTCATCATCGCGACGAGGCCGCCGCGGCCGGGCGAGCCGGCGTCGGGCTGGCCGATGTCGAGCGCGAACACCTGGAACACGTAGCGGTGCGGCCCGTGTTTCGGCGGCGGGTCGGGCGGCAGCCAGCCGCTGCCCAGGAAGGAGTTGCGCCCCATCTCCGCGCCGCCCTCGCCGGCGGGGCCGGTCATCGCGCCCTCCGCGAGGCCGCCGTCGCTGCCGGGCAGGCCGTGGACGATGGCGTGCACCAGCGGGTTCGGCGTCGGGCTGTCGGCGTCCTCGACCAGCAGCACCACGGATTGCGTGCCGGCGGGCACGCCGGTCCAGTGCAGCGGCGGGGACACGCCCTTGCCATCGGCGGTGAAGCGGACCGGCATCGCGGCGCCGGCCTCGAAGGCGGAACTGGTCACCACGATCCCCGAAGGCGCCTCGATCCGGTGCAGGGTCAGGGTGTCCTCTCCGGCGCGGGTGCCGCTCAGGGCACGTCCCACGGCATCGGGCAGCTTCTCGAGCATGACAGTTCCCCTCGGTTCAGCATGCCGACGCGGGAAGGGGGCGAGGGTTGCAGGCAGGTCCCGCCGGACCGGATCTGGCGCGCGAGGCTGCTACCCGAGTAGGCGCCCCAGCAGGCGCGCGGTGTAATCCATCACCGGGATGATGCGGCCGTAGTTGATGCGCGTGGGGCCGATAACCCCGATCGCGCCGACGATGCGGTCCGCCTCGTTGCGCGCGGGCGCCACCACCATCGCCATCCCCGACGTGCCGAACAGGCCGCTCTCCGCCCCGATGAAGATCCGCACCCCATCCGACTGCTCGGCCAGGTCGAGCAGCTTGAGCATGGTCTCCTGCGCCTCCAGCCGCTCGAACAGGGTGCGGATCGAGGCGATGCGCTCGACGTGGGTGATCTCGGCCAGCAGGCGGGACTGGCCGCGCACGATCAGCGCGCCGCCGCGGCCCTCGCCGGTCCAGGTCGCAAGCCCGCTCTCGACCACCAGCGACGCGGTCTCGTCGAGCTGGGTGCGGTCGGTCGCCATGTCCTCGGCGACGGTGCGTCGCAGCTCGGTCAGCGAGCGCCCGGCCAGGCGCGCGTTGAGGTAGTTCGCCGCCTGGGTCAGCGCCGCGGGCGGCAGGCCGGGCGGGGTCTCGATCACCCGGTTCTCCACCTGGCCGTCGGCGGCGACCAGGATCACCAGCGCCCGGCTGGAGCCGAGCGCCACGAAGTCGATATGGCGGATCGCGCCCTCGGTCTTGGGCGCCAGGACCAGGCCGGCCGCAGACGACAGGCCGGACAGCATCGCCGACGCCTCGCCCAGCGTGTCCTGCAGCGAGCGCCCCTTGGACTCGAGCGCCCGGCCGATGGTCTGGCGCTCCTCCTCGCCGAGGTCGCCGAACTGCAGCAGCCCGTCGACGAACAGCCGCAGGCCTCGCTCCGTGGGCAGGCGCCCGGCCGAGGTGTGCGGCGCGAACAGCAGGCCGGCATCCGTCAGGTCGGCCATCACGTTGCGGATGGTCGCCGGCGAGAGCGCGATCGGCAGGCGGCGCGACAGGGTGCGGCTACCGACGGGATCGCCGGTCTCGACATACTGCTCGACGATCTCGCGCAGCACGGCGGCGGAGCGGGCGTCCAGCTCTGGCGGGATCACGCGGGGCGGCTTGGGGGAATGGTCCATCGGTCTGCCGCCGAAGCTGGGGCCAGGCCGCTGCGGGGTCAATGCGCGGCCGGCGACGCCGTCCCGGGCCCGGGCGCGAGGAGGGCCATGCGGGTGCGTTCGCCGCGTCGGGTCAGGCGCGCAGCAGTCCGCGCGGAGGAAGGGCCGGCGCATGGTCTCGCCCCGCACCGGGTGCGGGCCGCGCGTGGCCGGCGCGGGGAATGGCCGGCGGGTCGGAGGTGTGCGGCGTGACGCCTTCGAGGTGCAGCGCCCGCAGCGTGGGCCCTGCCGGGCCGCGGCGCAGCTCGCCGGACAGCAGCAGGTCGATCTGGCCGGAGCCGGCGAGTTCCTCGAGCTGCCGGGCGAGGTGCATCGGCCCGAGCGTCACGGTGGCCCCGAAGCTGCGCCCGCCGTCCAGGTCGCTCACCGTGGCCTGGCACGGATCGCCGGCGCACGGCGGATGCTCGTAGACCCGGAAGTGGCCGATCGGCACGGCAGCAGCCGCACGGCGACGGGCCGGCTCCCGCGGCGCAGCGGGCGAGGCTGCCGACGCCTCCGGTGCCGCGGGCGACGGTCCTGCGCCGCCGGACGGGCCGGCCTCACCGGAGGGCGCCAGCGAACCGCCCGCATCCTCCCGGCCGGCAGGCGCCTGCGGGGCCTTGTCGCTCGCTGCACCAGAGTCGGCAGGTGCCCCGGCGTCCGGCGGTGCCGACCCGGCGGGCGCCACGGTCGCGGGACCCGGCACCTGGTCGGAAGAGGCGGCAGCGAGGAGGAGCCGGGCAGACGGGACGCAGGCGGTCCGGGCGCAGGGCGCGGCCACCGGAGGCACCCGCGGTCTGGCCCGGTCGAGGGCAGCGCGGCAGCGCCAGACCGGCGACGCACGGGCTGCCGGCGCCATCTGGCTGCCGGCGAGCAGAGTGGCGGCAGTCAGCCATGCGGAGCGGGCGAAAGGGCGCATAGGGGCGGTGTATCGAAGCCGCCGGGCGAAGGGTAGGCCGTGCGGTGGCGCGACGGTGGCGGGCGTTCCGGGACAGGGCGTCCGGACGTGCTATGCCGCCGCGTCATCAGCAGGAGTCCTGGCATGCGCGTGTCCGGCCGGGCCGACGATGCCCTCCGCCCCGTCTCCATCGAGCCCGGCTTCGCCCGCCACGCCGAGGGCTCGTGCCTGATCCGGCTGGGCGGCACCGAGGTGCTGTGCGCCGCCAGCGTCGAGCCCCGCGTGCCCGGGTTCCTGCGCGGCAAGGGAGAGGGCTGGATCACCGCGGAATACGGCATGCTGCCGCGCGCCACCCACAGGCGGGGCGAGCGCGAGGCTGCCCGTGGCCGCCAGTCCGGCCGCACCCAGGAGATCCAGCGCCTGGTCGCTCGTGCCCTGCGGGCCGTCGTCGACCGGCGCGCGATGGGCGAGATGACGATCACGCTGGACTGCGACGTGCTCAACGCCGACGGCGGCACCCGCTGCGCCGCGATCACCGGCGGCTACGTGGCATTGGCACTCGCGCTGCGGCGGCTGGTGGCGTTGCGGGTGATCGCGGCGAGCCCTCTGCGAGGCCAGGTCGCGGCGGTCTCCTGCGGGCTGTCCGAGGGACGCGCGCTGCTCGACCTCGACTACGGCGAGGACAGCGGGGCGGACGCGGACGCCAACTTCGTGCTCACCGCGCCATCAGGCGGGCATGCGGCCGGCATCGTCGAGGTGCAGGCCAGCGCCGAGCGCGCCCCGTTCAGCGCCGCGCAGATGGACGAGCTGATGCGTCTGGCGCGCCTGGGGACGGCCACCCTGCACACGGCGCAGGATGCCGCGCTGGAGGCTGCGCGATGACGGGTGCCCGGTCGGACGGCCGCGACCGGGGCGGGCCCGGCGGGTCGGGCCCGGCCCGGCGGCTGCGGCGCGGCGACCGGCTGGTGCTCGCCACCCACAACGCGGGCAAGCTGCGCGAGATCGCGGTGCTGCTGGCACCCTACGGGGTCGACGCGACGTCGGCCGCAGCGCTCGGGCTGGCGGAGCCGGAGGAGGACGCGCCGGACTTCGCCGGCAACGCCCGGCTGAAGGCGCTGGCGGCGGCGCTGGCGAGCGGCGGGCCGGCGCTCGCCGACGACTCGGGCTTCGGGCTGGCGGCACTGGGCGGCGATCCGGGCGTGCTCTCGGCGCGCTGGGCGGGGCCGGGCAAGGATTTCGCCGCGGCGATGGCGCGGGTGCAGGCGCGGCTGGGCGCGGCGGAGGACCGGCGGGCGTGGTTCAGCTGCGCGCTGTGCCTGGCGTGGCCGGACGGGGCGAGCGCCACCTACCTCGGCCGCGTCGAGGGCGAGGCGTGCTGGCCCCCGCGCGGCACCCTGGGGTTCGGCTACGACCCGATGTTCGTGCCGGCGGGCGCCACGCTGAGCTATGGCGAGATGGCGCCCGAGGACAAGCACGCCGGCAGCCACCGCGCCCGTGCCTTCGCCCAGTTCGCGGCCGCCTGCCTGCCGTGAGCAGACGTCAGCGAAGCAAGGTTGAGGCTCTGCCTCAAACTCCGCCAAAGGCTGGGCCTTTGGAATGCCTTCCCTAAGGAACGTGTTTCTAAAGGCCTCTGGCCTTTGGCGGGTTTGGGCGTAGCTGACCAAAGGCTCCGACGACTCGCTTGGGCCGTCGGAATGGTCAGCGGAGGGAGAGCCCGGCCTTGCTTCCCGGCAGGCCCGTCGTGCGCCGCCGCACCAGCCACGCGGCGATCGGGCGCTCAACCCTGTGGTGCACGATGAGCCCTGCAATGGTGCTGAGCGACAGCGCGGCCGCGAGCAGCATCCAGGCGGACGGCAGGTGGAGCGCGCCGAGCCCGCCCAGCACGAAGCCGTGCGCGAGATAGATCGCGTAGGACGCGTCGCCGAGCAGAAGCAGCGGCCGGGGCCAGGGCACGGCGACCCTGCGCTCCAGCGCGAGCAGGCCTGCGACCAGCAGCGTCGCTGGGCCGCCCCAGTCCAGCGCGCGCCACCACGGCGTGCCTGCCGGCAGGCCGGCGAGCGCCAGCGCCGCCGCCGCCGCCAGCACCACCAGGCCGGCCGTCATCGCTGGTGCGGACGCTGCCGGGGCCGGCGGACGCAGCAGCCATAGGCCGAGCGTGGCGCCGGCCCCGAATTCCAGCACCAGCGGATCGGCGAGCACGGTGATTGCGGGCCAGTCCGGCGCGCGGGCCAGCCCGGCCAGCGACAGCACGGCGAGCGTGGGCAGCACGGTGCGCAGCACGACGCCGCGCAGGCCGTCGCGCGGGCGCAGCGCCAGCCCGGCCGCGAACACAAGGTAGAACAGCATCTCGAAGCTCAGCGTCCAGCCGACCGGCAGCACGGGGCGGATCTCGCCGGCGGCGTTGGCGGCAGGCAGGAACAGGTAGGAGCACACGGTGTTGGCCCAGCCCGGCCGCGTGTGCCTGGCCAGCGAGGGCACCAGGACCGCGAGGGCGAGCTTCGCTGTGGTCGCGAGCCAGTAGAGCGGCGCCACCCGCTCCACCCGGCGTCGGAGGAACACCCGCCACCCGTCCGGTCGCGCGACGAGCCGCGCGGAGGCCGCAATCATCACCACTCCGCTGATCACGAAGAACAGGTCGACGCCGGCAGCCCCGTTCGGCCAGGGGGCGCCGGGCGCGGAGAAGCCGCCCGGCCACACGGCGGCGGGCTGCGTGGCAGGCGCTGGGCGTCCGTCACGCCACTGTTCCAGGGCGTGGTATGCGACCACCATCAGGGCGGCCACCCCGCGCAGCACCTGCACGCTTCGCCACTGGCGGGCTGCGTGTCCGGACATGCAACCCCCGATTGAGACATGGTCGTGGCACGCTACCGTATGCGGCCAGGACGGCGCGACCACAAACTTCGTCGTCCCCGCACGCACGGCCGGTCCGGTGTGTCTTGTTCCGGCGGCGTCTCTCGCCTACCTCACCGGCCATGAACATCGACACCCACACCGAGGCCACGGCGGCGGCGGATCCCGCGCCGGACGTGGCCGGAGCGGACGGCGCCCAGACGCCGGACCAGGTCATGCACGCCGCGACGATGCGGCTTTCCGCCCTGGAAGCGGAGCGCGACGATCTCCGCGATCGCTGGATGCGGTCCGAGGCGGAAGCCCAGAACGTGCGTGCCCGTGCGCGCCGCGAGGTCGAGGACGCCCGGCAGTTCGCGGTGCAGAAGTTCGCCCGCGATATTGCCGAGGCGACCGAGAACCTGCGCCGCGGCCTTGACAGCCTGCCGGCGGCCGCACCCGGCGAGGCGGAGATCGTGGCCAAGTTGCGCGACGGGTTCGAGGGCGCCGAGCGCGCGATGCTGGCGGCGCTGGAGCGCAACGGCGTCGCGAAGGAGGACCCGACCGGCAAGCCGTTCGACGCGAACCTGCACCAGGGCATGGGCGAGCAGGCCTCGGATGCACACCCGCCGGGTACGGTGCTGCAGGCCTATACGCCGGCCTGGACGCTGAACGGGCGGCTGCTGCGGCCGGCGATGGTCGTCGTCAGCAAGGGCGGTGGCGTGGACCGCAGCGCCTGACAGCAAGCTCGGGCTCTGTCCCATGCTTGAAGTCGGGACCCGCAAAGGGTCCGAGAACCCTTTGATCTCCTGACTTAAGTATACGACTCTCAAGGCGATTGCCTTGAGCGGAGTCCAGAGGCGGAGCCTTTGGCCTTCCTTGCCTTAGCGGCCCCTTGCGATGGAGGGGGCGGCTCAATACATCCCGTCCACACCCTAAGGGTCGCCGTCGGTGCTTCGGGCCGTGTGCGACCGCTGACAAGGAGACTACCGGATGAGCAAGGTCATCGGCATCGACCTCGGCACGACCAATTCGTGCGTCGCGATCATGGAGGGCTCGACCGCGAACGATGTGCGCGTTGTTGAGAACAGCGAGGGCGCCCGCACCACCCCGTCCATGGTGGCGATCACCGAGAATGGCGAGCGTCTCGTCGGCCAGGCCGCCAAGCGCCAGGCCGTCACCAACCCGACCAACACGCTGTATGCCGTCAAGCGCCTGATCGGCCGCCGCTTCGACGATGCGACCGTGACCAAGGACAAGGGCATGGTGCCCTATTCGATCGTGCGCGGCGACAACGGCGACGCCTGGGTCGAGGCGCGCGGCGAGAAGTATGCGCCGGGCCAGGTCAGCGCCTTCATCCTCGGCAAGATGAAGGAGACGGCCGAGGCGTTCCTCGGCGAGAGCGTGACGCAGGCGGTCATCACGGTGCCCGCCTACTTCAACGACGCCCAGCGCCAGGCGACCAAGGACGCCGGCCGCATCGCCGGCCTCGAGGTGCTGCGCATCATCAACGAGCCGACGGCGGCGGCCCTTGCCTATGGCATGGACAAGAAGAACAGCGGCACGATCGCGGTCTACGACCTCGGCGGCGGCACCTTCGATGTGTCCGTGCTGGAGATCGGCGACGGCGTGTTCGAGGTGAAGTCCACCAACGGCGACACCTTCCTCGGCGGCGAGGACTTCGACAACCGCGTTATCGACTTCCTGGCGAGCGAGTTCCAGCGCGACCAGGGAATCGACCTCCGCCGCGACAAGCTCGCGCTGCAGCGTCTCAAGGAGGCGGCGGAGAAGGCGAAGATCGAGCTGTCCTCGTCCAAGGAGACCGAGATCAACCTGCCGTTCATCACCGCCGACGCCTCCGGGCCGAAGCACCTCGTGATGAAGCTGACGCGCGCCAAGCTCGAGAGCCTGGTGGACGACCTGATCAGCCGGACGCTCGAGCCGTGCCGCGCCGCGCTGAAGGATGCCGGCGTGACGGCGGCCGAGATCGACGAGGTGATCCTGGTCGGCGGCATGACCCGCATGCCCAAGGTCATCGAGGCGGTGAAGTCGTTCTTCGGCCGCGAGCCCGCGCGTAACGTCAACCCCGACGAGGTCGTGGCGATCGGCGCGGCCGTGCAGGGCGCCGTGCTCAAGGGCGACGTCAAGGACGTGCTGCTGCTCGATGTGACGCCGCTGAGCCTGGGCATCGAGACACTGGGCGGCGTGTTCACCCGGCTGATCGAGCGCAACACCACGATCCCGACCAAGAAGAGCCAGGTGTTCTCGACCGCCGACGACAACCAGGGCGCCGTGACCATCAAGGTGTTCCAGGGCGAGCGCGAGATGGCGTCCGACAACAAGGCGCTGGGCAACTTCGACCTGACCGGCATCCCGCCGGCGCCGCGCGGCGTGCCGCAGATCGAGGTCACGTTTGACATCGACGCGAACGGCATCGTCAGCGTCCAGGCACGCGACAAGGCGACCGGCAAGGAGCAGCAGATCCGCATCCAGGCCAGCGGCGGCCTGTCGGACGCCGACATCCAGCGCATGGTGCGCGAGGCCGAGACCAACGCGGTGGCCGACAAGAAGAAGCGCGAGGCGATCGAGGCGCGCAACCAGGCCGAGGGCATGGTCCATCAGGTCGAGAAGAACCTGGCGGAGCACGGCGACAAGCTGCCGGCCCAGGACAAGGGCGAGGCCGAGGCCGCGCTCGCGGCTGCGAAGATGGCGATGGAGGGCGGCGACGCCGAGGCGATCAAGGCGGCGACAGAGCGTCTGAGCACGGCTGCGATGAAGATTGGCGAGGCGATGTACAAGTCGCAGGGCGAGGCCGGGGCCGAGCCTGAGACGGGTGCAGCCTCGGGTGCCGCGCACGACGACAAGGTCGTGGACGCGGAGTTCGAGGAGGTTGACGACAAGAAGAAGTCGGCCTGAACCGGTCGTCTGTCGCTGATGACGCGGCCGGGGAAGGATGTTCCCCGGCCGCAGCCGTTTCGGCCCAGGTCCATGGGCTCCAGTTCCGAAACGAGGCCGGTCCAGAGGTGCTGCCCCTGGCGGGTTCCCGCTTCCAAGACATGGGACAGGGCCCCGGCTTCGCTTCGGCCCGATCGTTGCAAGGCCGGGCCATCCCCGATCTCCGGCCCATCGTAAGAGAGCGCCCATGGCGAAAAGCGACTACTACGCGACGCTCGAGGCGCCCCGGGATGCCTCCGCGGACGACCTCAAGAAGGCGTATCGCAAGCTCGCGATGAAGTACCACCCGGACCGCAACCCGGGCGACCACGCGGCCGAGGCAAAGTTCAAGGAGGTCAGCGAGGCCTACGACGTCCTCAAGGACGACCAGAAGCGCGCCGCCTACGACCGGTTCGGCCACGCGGCCTTCGAGCAGGGCGGCGGTGGCGGCGGCTTCGAGCAGGCCGGCGCCGGGGGGCTAGGCGACATCTTCGACCAGATGTTCGGCGACTTCATGGGTGGCGGCGGGCGGCGGGGTGGGCGTGCGCGTACCGGTGGCGACGTGCGTGCCCAGGTCGAGATCACGCTGGAGGAGGCGTTCTCCGGCACCAAGACGCAGCTGCGCGTGCCGACGCGGGTGGCCTGTGACGCCTGCAAGGGCACAGGGTCCGAGTCCAAGGACAAGACGGCGGAGACCTGTGGCACCTGCGGCGGCGCGGGCAAGGTGCGGGCGCAGCAGGGGTTCTTCCTGGTGGAGCGGTCGTGCCCGACCTGCGGCGGCACCGGCCGCGTGGTGCGCAACCCGTGCCGCGTGTGCGCCGGCGCCGGCACCGTGCAGCGCGAGCGCAGCCTGCAGGTGGCGATTCCGGCGGGCGTCGAGGACGGCACGCGCATCCGGCTCACCGGCGAGGGCGAGGCGGGCGGGCAGGGAACCACGCCGGGCGACCTCTACGTCCACGTCGGCGTCAAGGTGCACGAGATCTTCCAGCGCGACGGCGCCAACGTGTTCTGCCGGGTGCCGCTGCCGCTGACGCGCGCGGCGCTGGGCGGCGAGGTGGAGGTGCCGGCGATCGACGGTACCCGCTCGCGGGTCAAGGTGCAGCCGGGCACCCAGTCGGGCGAGCAGCTCCGGCTCAGGGCCAAGGGGTTCTCGGTGCTGCGCTCGGCGGCGCGGGGCGACATGTACATCCAGTTCGCGGTCGAGACGCCGCAGCACCTCACCAAGCGGCAGCGCGAGCTGCTGGAGGAGTTCGAGGCCGAAGCACGTGACAACACGCGCGGGCACCCGGACAGCGAGGGGTTCTTCGCCAAGGTCGCCAGCTTCTTCGAGGGCCGAAGCTAGGAAGGCCAGGGGCTCTGCCCCTGGACCCCGCCAAGGGAAGCCCCTTGGATGGCTTTTCTTGAGTCAAGGGATCAAAGGGTCCTCGGACCCTTTGCGGGTCTGGGCAGAGCCCAGCCTTGCTTTCCTCTGGAGCCGCCAATGCGCATCGGGATCGCCGGAATTGCGGGCCGCATGGGTTGCCTGCTTGCCGCAGAGGTCCTGCGGTGCGGCGCGACTCTGTCCGGCGGCACGCTGCGCCCCGGGTCGGCGGCTGCGCCTCCGGACGGCGCCGCCGTGCTCGCGGACTTCGAGGCCCTGGCGCGGGTCAGCGACGTGGTCGTGGATTTCACCAACGCGGGCACGGTCCAGGCGCACGCGGGCGCTGTCGCGGCCACGGGCACGGCGTGGGTGCTCGGCACGTCAGGGCTTTCTGCGGCGGACGAGGAGGCCGTGATCGCGGCTTCGGGCCGTGCCGCGGTCGTTTACGCGCCGAATTTCGCCCCCGGGGTCATCCTGGTCCTGGCGCTGGCGGAGCGGCTCGGGGCGGCGCTGCCTGCCGCGGAGTACGATGCCGAGATCGTCGAGATGCACCACAGGCAGAAGGTGGACGTGCCGTCCGGCACGGCGCTCGGGCTCGGCCGGGCGGTGGCGGCAGGGCGTGGCGTGGCATTGACGGACGTGATGCGGACAGCGCGCGAGGGACAGGCAGGCGCGCGCCGCGAGGGCGAGATCGGCTTCGCGTCGCTGCGCGGCGGGCAGGTGGTGGGCGAGCACACGGTGCTGTTCGCCGGGACGAGCGAGCACATCTCGCTGACCCACCGTGCGTTCGACCGCGGAGTGTTCGCGGGCGGCGCGATCCGGGCGGCGTTGTGGCTGCGCGGGCGCGAGGCGGGGTTGTACGGCATGACGGACGTGCTCGGGCTGGGGTGAGCCAGGAAGGCCAGGGCTCTGCCCCACACCCGGAACGGGACCCGCTGTGGCACCGCCCCCGGACCCGCGTCCCGGGAACACAGGTCTTGGCAGGCGGCACCAGGGGCGCCGGGGTCCGGGGGGCGGCCTCGCCCCCCAGCCTTCCCTGCCGCCACCCGCCTGCTTGCTGCACCGCAGCACACGCTTGATTCCCCCGCCCCGATCCGCCACACCCGCGCTGCCCCGGCATCGGGCCGGCGCGACGGCTCTCGGACCGCACGCGGCCGGTGGCTCGTCCCATGGGATCGCGACAAGAGGAGAAATCCATGCGCGACAAGGGCGACTATCTGTTCACATCCGAGTCGGTGTCCGAGGGGCACCCGGACAAGGTGGCGGACCGGCTCAGCGACACCGTGCTCGACGCCTTCCTGCGGGCCGACCCGTATGCCCGCGTGGCGTGCGAGACGATGGTGACCACCAACCGGATCATCCTGGCCGGCGAGACCCGGGGTCCTGCGAGCGTGACGTCGGACCAGCTCGAGCTGCTGGTGCGCGAGGCGGTGCGCGACATCGGCTACGACCAGGAGGGCTTCTCCTGGCGCCGCGCCAGCTTCGAGAGCCACCTGCACGCGCAGTCCGCCGACATCGCCGCCGGCGTCGACAGCCTCGGCAACAAGGACGAGGGCGCCGGCGACCAGGGCATCATGTTCGGCTACGCCACCACCGAGACCGCCGAGCTGATGCCGGCGCCGATCCACTACGCGCACCTGATCCTGCGCACGATCCGCGAGCTGAAGCGGGCGGGCGACGAGCGCGTCGCCGGGCTGCTGCCGGACGCGAAGAGCCAGGTCACGCTGCGCTACGTCGACGGCAGGCCGGTGGGGGCGACCTCTGTCGTGCTGTCGACGCAGCACGAGGAGGGCGTCGACCAGAAGGACCTCAAGGCGCGCCTGACGCCGCTGGTGACGTCGCTGCTGCCCGAGGGCTGGATGTGCCCGGACGCGGAGTTCTACGTGAACCCGACCGGCAACTTCGTGATCGGCGGTCCCGACGGCGACTGCGGCCTGACCGGGCGCAAGATCATCGTCGACACCTACGGCGGCGCGGCTCCGCACGGCGGCGGCGCGTTCAGCGGCAAGGACCCGACCAAGGTCGACCGCTCGGCGGCGTATGCGTGCCGCTACCTGGCGAAGAACGTGGTCGCCGCCGGCCTCGCGGAGCGCTGCACGCTGCAGATCAGCTACGCGATTGGCGTGTCGCATCCGTTGTCGGTCTACGTGGACCTGGACGGCAGCGGGCACGACGTGGACGACGACGCCCTGGTGAAGGCGCTGCAGGAGGTGATGGACCTCTCGCCGCGCGGCATCCGCGAGCACCTGAAGCTGAACCGGCCGATCTACGGCGTGACCTCGGCGTACGGGCATTTCGGCCGCACCCCGGACGAGGCCCTGGGCACGTTCAGCTGGGAGAAGACCGACCTGGTGCCGGCGCTGCGCTCGGCCCTGGGCAGGTGACGCCGGCCCTGGAGGGCGCGCCCTTCCAGGCGGCGGCCGGGCCGGCCCGCGCGGCAGGCGGCGCGGTCAAGCCGCCGCCGGACCGGTTGTACGGTCGCCAGCGCAGCCACGCGCTGCGGCCGCGGCAGGAACTGCTGCTCGCGGCGACGCTGCCGAGGCTGCGGCTGGGCGACCCGTCCGACCCGCTGGGCGGGTTCCCGGTGCGGCCGCGCAGGCTGTGGCTCGAGGTCGGCTTCGGGGGTGGCGAGCACGCGCTGGCGCAGATCGCAGCCCATCCGGACGTCGGGCTGGTCGCCTGCGAGGTGTTCGAGCAGGGTCTGTGCTCTCTGATGTCGCGCCTGGTCGAGGAGGGCCGCGAGGCGGATGGCGTGCTCCCGCCCAACCTCCGGGTCTGGGATGGCGACGCCCGCACGCTGCTCCGGGCCCTGCCGGCGGGGTGCCTCGACCGGCTGTTCCTGATGTTTCCCGATCCCTGGCCGAAGTCGCGCCACGTCAAGCGGCGCTTCGTGCACCCGCACCTGCTGCCCGTGCTGGCGCGTGCGATGCGGGTGGGAGGCGCCTGGCACATCGCCACGGACGACCCGACGTACCAGGCATGGACGGCGGAGGTGCTGGCGGCGCAGCCCTGGTTCGCCGGGGCGTCACCCGCGGCACGGCGCCCGGATG
Source organism: uncultured Acetobacteraceae bacterium (assembly GCA_964236585.1). GTDB lineage: Bacteria > Pseudomonadota > Alphaproteobacteria > Acetobacterales > Acetobacteraceae > CAXSEF01. The sequence continues at coordinate 23,410 of CAXSFE010000013.1, read as the reverse complement.
GCTGGCCGCCGACGCGCTACGAGGCCAAGGCGCTCGCGGCAGGCAGGCAGCCGGCATACTGGACGCTGGAGCGCACCGCTCGTCCCGCACCAGCGGAGGTCGGGGAGGATGTCCCGGCAGGTGAACCGGCGCCCGGGTAGCCGATGGCTGGTGTCCTGCGCCGCAGGACAGAGTGTCCTGCGCCGCAGGACAAAACAGGCCTGCCGGAGGGGTCGTGTCCTACGGCGCAGGACGCCACGGTGACAGATCCGTAATACCCCGGAAAGGTTCTGGCCGCGCCTGGGGTTAGTCGGGGTCGGTGTTGCGCTCGGGGTGGGTGTTCTGGTCGCCGCTCTCGACGGTGTTCACGACAGTCCGGCCCTTTTCCGTGGCCTTGCCGGGGTGGGTGGAGTGGGTGCCGCCCGGGTCGAGGCCCTCGACCGGCGTGTCGCCCGTGGTGCGCGTGGACTCGGACATGGCGTTCTCCCTGGGTGTCGCCTCTGTTGGCGGACGAGGCCACAACCGTGGGGCGTGGTCGTGGGTTGCCTCCGGCCCGCGAACGGCGCACGTGACGCCGCGCAGATGGGAGAACGACCTTGGACGACACGAAGACGCTGGGTGCCGAGAACCACCTGAAGGCGGCGCAGCAGCTCGAATCTGCCGCCCGCGCGCATCACGAGGCCGCGAAGCACTGCGAGTCCGGCAATTTCGAGAAGGCGGAACGCTTCGGCATCGCCGCCGCGGAGCAGACGGAGATCGCGAACCGGCACACGGTCGAGGCGCTCGGCCTCTACACGCGCCATGCCGACAGCAAGGCGACCGCCGACCGCGAGGCGGCCGAGGAGGCTGCCGCGGCCGCCGCCAAGCATGCGGCCAAGCACGCGGACGACGAGGCATAGGACGGAGCAGGCACGGCCAGGGGCTCTGCCCCTGGACCCCGCCAAAGGCCGAGCCTTTGGAAACCCTGCCTTGCGTCATGGGATCAAAGGGCCTCCGGCCCTTTGCGGGTCCGGGCAGAGCCCGGCCTTGCTTCCTGGCTTGCGGCGCGGTGGCCCCCGGCCTATATGACGGCCTCTCCGACACCCGCAGACGCTGACGACGATGGCCTGTGCGGGCGGTCGTCCCCACGCTTGCGGCAGGGTGTTCCCATCTCCGACCAGACAGACAGCCTCGACGACGACGACGACGCGCTGCCCCGCCATTCCGGGCTGGAGGGCCGCATCGTGGCGTCCGTGGCGCCGACGGTGGCCGACCTCGGCTTCGAGCTGGTGCGGGTCGCGGTGCTGGGGCGCGAGAACCCCACGGTGCAGATCATGGCCGATCGCAGGGACGGCGCGCAGATCAGCGTCGAGGACTGCCAGGAGATCAGCCGGGCGGTGGGCGCGGTGCTGGACGTGAACGACCCGATCCCCGGGGTGTGGACCCTGGAGGTCAGCTCTGCGGGGATCGACCGGCCGCTGACCCGCGGCAAGGACTGGAACCGCTTCGCCGGGCACTTGGCCAAGGCGGAGGTCAACATCCCGATCGGCGGGCGCAAGCGGTTTTCCGGCGTCGTGCTGGGCGCGGACGGGACCCATGCGCGGCTGCGGCTGGAGGACGGGCAGGAGGTGGCGCTGCCGCTCGACGAGATGCGCAAGGCGAAGCTGGTGCTGACCGACGCGCTGATCGCCGCGACGGCGATGCCGCCGCGGCCGAACTAGGACCGGCCGGCTGCGGCGCGGCGGGAGCCGTGCCGGTTGCGGGGGTTTTGGTCCCCGTCGTGAGACGTCCGGGCGGCCTGCCCGGCAGTGAGAAGGATCGCTTCATGGACACCTCGATCGCACGCCCGGAGCTTCTCCTCGTCGCCGACGCCGTCGCGCGGGAGAAGTCGATCGACCGCGAGGAGGTTCTCGAGGCGATGGAGCAGGCCATCCAGAAGGCCGGGCGCGCCAAGTACGGCCACGAGAAGGACATCCGCGCGACCATCGACCGCAAGACCGGCGACGTCCGGCTGAGCCGCTGGACGGAGGCGGTGGAGGTGGTGGAGAACGAGGAGACGCAGATCCCGGTCCACATCGCGCGCAAGTTCAAGGCGGACATCGTGCTGGGCGGGCACCTGATCGACCCGCTGCCGCCGATCGATTTCGGGCGCATCGCGGCGCAGACGGCCAAGCAGGTGATCGTGCAGCGGGTGCGCGAGTACGAGCGGCGCAAGCAGTACGACGAGTTCAAGGACCGCGTGGGCGAGATCATCAACGGCGTGGTCAAGCGCACCGAGTACGGGAACATGATGGTCGAGATCGGCCGGGCCGAGGCGCTGCTGCGCCGCGACGAGCTGATCGCGCGCGAGAGTTTTCGAAACGGCGACCGGGTGCGCGCCTACATCTACGACGTGCGCGAGGAGCCGCGGGGGCCGCAGATCTTCCTGAGCCGCACGCATCCGGCTTTCCTGGCGAAGCTGTTCGCGCAGGAGGTGCCGGAGATCTACGACGGGATCATCGAGATCAAGGCCGTGGCGCGCGACCCGGGGTCGCGGGCGAAGATGGCGGTGATCTCGCGCGACAGCTCGATCGACCCGGTGGGGGCGTGCGTGGGCATGAGGGGCTCGCGGGTGCAGGCGGTGGTCGCCGAGCTGCAGGGCGAGAAGATCGACATCATCCCGTGGAGCCCGCAGGCGGCGACCTTCGTGGTCAACGCGCTGGCGCCGGCCGAGGTGACCAAGGTCGTGATGGACGAGGAGGCCGGGCGGGTCGAGGTCGTGGTGCCGGACGAGCAGCTCAGCCTGGCGATCGGCCGGCGCGGGCAGAACGTGCGGCTGGCCAGCCAGCTCACGCGCTGGGACATCGACATCCTGACCGAGGCGGAGGAGAGCGAGCGCCGCCAGGAGGAGTTCCGCCGCAGGACGGGGCTGTTCGTCGAGGCGCTGGACGTGGACGACGTGATCGCGGGGCTGCTGGTGCAGGAGGGGTTCAACACGATCGAGGAGCTGGCCTTCGTGCCGCACGAGGAGCTGTCCGAGATCGAGGGCTTCGACGAGAGCGTGGCCGACGAGCTGATCCGCCGCGCCGAGGTGTTCATCGCCGGGCGCGACCAGGCGCTCACCGAGAAGCGGCAGACACTGGGGGTGAGCGAGGATGTCGCGAGCTTCGACGTGTTCACGCCGACGATGCTGGTGACGCTGGGCGAGAAGGGGGTGAAGTCGCTCGACGACCTGGCCGACCTCGCGTCCGACGAGCTGGTGGAGATCCTGGGCGCGGACGTGATCGACGAGCAGGCGGCCAACGAGATCATCATGGCGGCGCGGGCGCACTGGTTCGAGGGCGAGGACGGGGGCGGAGGCGAGGATGGCGCGGTCGCGCCGGAGCTGTCGGCGGCCGAGGAGGCAGGGCCGCCGGACGGCGACGAGGCCGCAGATGGCGCGATTGTCGCGGATGCGGACGCGGTCCCGACCGAGGAGGCTTCCCACGACTGAGGCGACACAGGACGACACCCTGGCCGGGATGCCTCGCATCCCGGCGGAGGGCGAAGCGGAGGGTGTGGGTGCGTCCTTGTCCCCGGTGGACGACGTTGCGCGCGTCGGTGGCGACGAGGACGCGCTGCCGGAGGACGAGCCGGAGCGCGGGCCGTTGCGCCGGTGCGTCATCACGCGCGAGCAGGGCGAGCGGGAGCGTATGCTGCGCTTCGTGATCGGCCCGGAGCGGCGCGTGGTGCCCGACCTGGCTGCACGGCTGCCCGGCCGGGGAATCTGGTTGAGCGCGCGTGCGGATGTGGTAGAGAACGCCAAGCTTCGCGGGGCCTTCGCACGCGCCGCCCGCGGACCGGTCATCGTGCCTGCCGATCTTCTCGCACTCCTGCAGGCCGGACTGGCCGGGCGGGTGGGCGATTTCGTCGGTTTCGCGCGCCGTGCCGGCGAGGCGGTCGCTGGGTTCACCAAGGCGCGGGAGTGGCTGGTGTCGGGTCGTGCGGTGCTGGTGCTGGAGGCCAGCGACGGGAGCGTGGACGAGCGGGCGAGGCTGCTGTCGGGCGTGGCCTGGACGATGGCCGGCGCGGCCGTTGCGGTTCCGGATCGGCTGTCGGAGGGCGGTGACGCTGCCGGCGAGCCGTTCGGGGACGGTGCGGGGGATGGTCGCCCGAGGGACGGCGGTTCCGCGCGCAGGGGGTCCAGGGCGCGGGCCGTGCGGGTGGCGACGCCGCTCGACGCGGCGAGACTGGGCGCGGTGTTCGGCCGTGACCATGTGGTGCATGTGGCGGTGGCGGCGGGCCGGTTGGCCGAGATGCTGGCCATCGAGACTGAGCGGTTGTCCGGGGTCACCGGGCGGAATGGGACGGGTGCATGAGCGACGGCGGTAACGATCAGGACACGGCCAAGGGGCGCCTCTCGCTGAGGCCGGCGGGGCCGCTCGGGCTCGGGCGCACCGTGGATGCCGGGTCCGTGCGGCAGAGCTTCAGCCACGGCAGGTCGAAGGTGGTGCAGGTCGAGGTGCGCAAGAAGCGTGGCCCGGTGGCACCGACCCCGCCGCCGCCCGGCCAGGCCGGCGCGCGTCCCGCCACTGGCGGCGGCGTGCGCGGTCCCGCGGGCAGCGGGCGGGCGCTGACGGCCTCGGAGCTTGCGACGCGCCAGCGGGTGCTCGAGGAGCAGAAGGTCGAGGCGGCGAAGCGCGAGGTCGAGCGTCGCGAGCAGGAGAAGATCAGCATCCTCTCCGCCGCCGAGGAGGCGCGCCGCAAGGAGGATGACGCCCGACGCGCCGCGGAGGACGAGGTGCGGCGTGTCCGCGAGGCGGCGGAACAGGCGCGTGCCGAGGAGGCCGCGCGTGCCGCCGCGGAGGCGGCCGCCAGCGCCGCGCCGAGCGCCAAGGCCGCGGAGGAGACGCGCCGCCCCGTGCGTCCGCCGGCGACCGCGACACCGGCGTCGCCGTCCGAGACCCTGCGCCTGCGTCCGCAGCGCGCCGGCGAGGACGACGAGGCGCCGCGCCGCCGCAGCACCGGCCCGATCATTCCCGGCCGCAAGCCGCCGGCGCCGCCGCCGAAGAAGGTGCTCGGCGACGGCACCAACCGGCGTCCGGTGCGCATCGACGTGCAGGCGGCGATCGAGGGCGACGACGACAAGTCGCGTTCGCTCGCGTCGGTGCGCCGCCAGCGCGAGAGCGAGCGCCGCAAGGCCGAGCTGGTCGCGTTGCGCTCGAACCAGGTCAAGGTGCAGCGCGACGTGGTGCTGCCCGACGCGATCACCGTCGGCGAGCTGGCCAACCGCATGGCGACGCGCGGCGCCGACGTGATTAAGGCGCTCATGAAGATGGGCGTCATGGCCACGGTGACGCAGTCGCTGGACGCCGACACCGCCGAGCTGGTGGTGCAGGAGTTCGGCCACCGGGTGCGCCGCGTGTCCGAGAGCGACGTGGAGCAGGGCATCGAGGGCGACGTCGACGTCGACACCGACCTGCAGACCCGTGCGCCCGTGGTCACGATCATGGGCCACGTCGACCACGGCAAGACGAGCCTGCTGGATGCGCTGCGCGCCACCGACGTCGCCAAGGGCGAGGCCGGCGGCATCACGCAGCACATCGGCGCCTACCAGGTGACCATGCCGTCCGGCCAGCAGATCACCTTCCTCGACACGCCGGGCCACGAGGCGTTCACCGCGATGCGTTCGCGCGGCGCCCAGGTCACGGACATCGTGGTGCTGGTGGTCGCGGGCGACGACGGGGTGATGCCGCAGACCATCGAGGCGATCAAGCATGCGAAGGCGGCCAACGCGCCGCTGATCGTGGCGATCAACAAGATGGACAAGCCGGGTTCCGATCCGCAGCGGGTGCGCCAGGAGCTGCTCAGCCACGAGGTCGTGGTCGAGGACATGGGCGGCGACACCCAGGACGTGGAGGTTTCCGCGACCAAGCGCACCGGCCTCGACAAGCTCGAGGAGGCGATCATGCTGCAGGCCGAGGTTCTCGACTTGCGCGCCAATCCGGAGCGCACCGCGGAGGGTGCGGTGATCGAGAGCCGGCTGGATCGCGGCCGTGGTCCGGTGGCGACGATGCTCGTGCAGAAGGGCACGCTGCGGCAGGGCGAGATCGTGGTGGCCGGCGCAGAGTGGGGCCGCATCCGCGCGATGCTCGACGACAAGGGGCAGCCGCTCAAGGAGGCGGGTCCGTCCACGCCGGTCGAGATCCTCGGGCTGAGCGGGGTGCCAGGCGCCGGCGAACCGTTCGTGGTCGTCGAGAACGAGATGCGGGCGCGCGAGATCAGCGAGTTCCGCCAGCGCAAGGTCAGGGCCAAGACCTCGGCCGGTCTGACGGCAGCGCGCGGCACGATGGAGCAGATGCTCGCCCGTGCCGTGGCCGGCGCGCAGAAGGAGGTGGCGCTGCTGATCAAGACCGACGTGCAGGGCAGCGCGGAGGCGATCCAGGCCACCGTGCTCAAGCTGGAGCACGAGGAGGTCAACGTCCGCGTGCTGAACTCCACCGTGGGGCAGATCACCGAGAGCGACATCCAGCTCGCCAAGGCCAGCGACGCGATGATCATCGGCTTCAACGTCCGTGCCACGGCACAGGCGCGGGCGCTGGCGACGCGTGACGAGGTGGAGATCCGCTACTACTCGATCATCTACCAGGTCATCGACGACATCGAGCAGCTCGTGAAGGGCAAGATCAGCCCAAAGTATCGCGAGCGTTTCCTCGGCTACGCGGAGATCCGCAAGGTGTTCGACATCACCAAGTCGGGCAAGGTCGCGGGCTGCATGATCACCGAGGGGCTGGTCAAGCGCGGCTGCGGCGTGCGCCTGCTGCGCGAGAACGTCGTCATCCACCAGGGCGAGCTCAGCGTGCTCAAGCGGTTCAAGGACGACGTCAAGGAGGTCGCGCGCGGCTACGAGTGCGGGCTCTCCTTTGCCGGCTTCCAGGACCTGCGCGAGGGCGACATGGTCGAGTGCTATGAGCCGGAGCTGATCCCGGCTTGAGCAAGCGCGTCACCCCCAAGGGCCCGACCCAACGGCAGCTCCGCGTGGGCGAGGAGATCCGCCACATCCTGGCGGGGATCTTCGCGCGCGGGGAGTTTCGTGACCCGGACCTTGCTGCGGCCCAGGTCACGGTGACGGAGGTGCGGATCTCGCCGGACCTCAAGCACTCCACGGCGTTCGTGGCGCGGCTCGGGCGCAGCGACATCGACGCGCTGCTGCCGAACCTGAAGCGGGTGGCGCCGTATCTGCGCGGGCAGCTTGCGCATGCGATGCGGCTTCGGGTGGCGCCGGACGTGTCGTTCCAGCCGGATACGGCGCTGGAGTATGCGATGCACGTGGACGAGCTGCTCCACCGGCCAGAGGTCGCGCGGGACCTGGAGCAGTAAGGCCAGGGGCTCTGCCCCCATGCCCTGAAGCGGGGACCCCGCCAGGGGCGAGCCGCCCTGGACTGGCCTTTCTTAAGTCGTGGTTTCCAAAGGCTTGGCCTTTGGCGGGGTCCAGGGGCAGAGCCCCTGGCCTTCCTTTTTCCGGGTCGAAGAACATGCGCCGCAAGAAGGGCCTGCCGCTCAACGGCTGGCTGATCATCGACAAGCCCTCCGGCATGACCAGCACCAGCGTGGTCAACCGTGTCCGCCGCGGCTTCGACGCGCAGAAGGCGGGGCACGGCGGCACCCTGGACCCGCTGGCGACCGGCGTGCTGCCGATCGCGTTCGGCGCGGCGACCAAGACCGTGCCGTACGTCATGGACGGGACGAAGCTGTACCGCTTCACGCTCCGCCTCGGCGAGTCGCGCGACACGGACGACGCGGACGGCGCGGTGACGGCGACCTCGGACATGCGGCCGACCGACCAGGCGATCCGCGCGGCGCTGCCCGCGTTCCAGGGCGAGATCATGCAGGTCCCGCCGATCTACTCCGCGATCAAGGTCGCGGGGGAGCGGGCGTACGACATGGCGCGCGAGGGCAGGGCGCCGGAGCTGGCGGCGCGGCCGGCGCGGGTGGACCGCTTCGAGCTGGTGGAGCGGGTCGACGCGGAGACGGCGGTGTTCGAGGTGCAGTCGGGCAAGGGCGTGTACATGCGCAGCCTGGCGCGCGACTTGGCGCTTGCGTGCGGGGCGCTGGGGCACGTCGCGGCGCTGCGGCGGCTGCGGGTAGGGCCGTTCACCGAGGCGCAGGCGATTTCCCTGGACAGCGCGACGCGCGAGGAGGATACCCCGCCAGCTTCCCCGGACCTCCTGCTCCCCGTCCTGACCGCCCTGGCCGACATCCCGGCGCTGGCCTTGACGGAGCACGAGGCCATCCGCTTCACACAGGGACAGGCCATCAGCCTGGTCGACCTGATGGGGCGGATTCCGGACCTGGCCGACCCCGATGGCGGGCTGGCCAGGGCGATGGTGGGGGTGCGCGTGATCGGGCTGTGCCGTCTCGAGGATGGCTGGTTGAAGCCCGAGCGCCTGCTGTAACCCCGCCGCAGAAGGCCGCATCGCCGGTGTCCTGCGGCCAGCCACGGAGTTCATGATGTCGCAGACAGCGGAGCGTCGCACGACGCTCATCGGCGAGTATGCCATGGGCGCCGCCGACACCGGCAGCCCGGAGGTCCAGGTCGCCCTGATCTCGGACCGGATCACCAGCCTCACCGACCATCTCAAGACGCATGCGAAGGATTTCCATTCGCGCCGCGGCCTGCTGATGCTGGTGGGCCGGCGTCGGCGCCTGCTCGACTACCTCAAGCGCAAGGACAAGACGCGCTACGAGACGCTGATCGGGCGCCTGGGGCTGCGCCGCTAGACGACGGCCGGCGCCCCCGATCGGGGATGCGCCGGTGCCGCCGGGCGGTTGCGTCCGGCATGTCGACCCCCTGCCATTGGGGCGGGGGGCAATGCCGCCAGGGTCTGGCGGGGGCTCGATCCGGCCCGGCGTCTCTGGCCACATGGCTTCGCGGCTGCAACACCTGGTCCAGGCCGGGGCAGACCGCTCCCATGCCGCCCGAGACGCCGCCCGCCCCCTGCGGGGTGCCACTCCAGATCGCGCTGCCCGACTGTCCGCGGCACGACCGGGGCGCCGCGTGCGCCGGGTCGCAGGATGGAGAGCGACGATGTTCAACCATGTCCGCAAGGAGCTCGACTGGGGCGGCCGCACGCTGGTGCTGGAGACGGGCAAGATCGCCCGCCAGGCCGACGGCGCCGTGCTGGTCACCTACGGCGACACGATCGTGCTGTGCACGGCGGTTGGCGTGCGCTCGGTCAAGCCGGGGCAGGACTTCTTTCCGCTGACGGTGAACTACCAGGAGAAGGCGTTCGCCGCCGGCAAGATCCCCGGCGGCTTCTTCAAGCGCGAGGGCCGGCCGTCGGAGAACGAGGTGCTGACCTCGCGCCTGATCGACCGCCCGCTGCGCCCGCTGTTCCCGCAGGGGTTCCGCAACGAGGTCCAGGTCGTCGCCACCGTGCTCAGCCACGACATGGAGAACGACCCCGACATCGTGGCGCTGATCGGCTGCTCGGCGGCGCTGACGATCTCGGGCATCCCGTTCATGGGCCCGGTGGCCGCGGCCCGCGTGGGCTTCGCGCAGGGCGCCTACGTCCTCAACCCGACGGTCGAGCAGATGGAGGGCGCGGCGCTCGACCTCGTGCTCGCGGGGACGACCGAGGGCGTGCTGATGGTGGAGAGCGAGGCCACCGAGCTGAGCGAGGAGGTCATGCTCGGCGCGGTGAACTTCGGCCACCAGAGCTTCCAGCCGGTGATCGCGCTGATCATCGAGCTGGCCGAGGCGGCGGCGAAGGAGCCGTGGACGGTGGCCGACGAGCCCGAGTCCGTGCGCACCCTGCGCGGGCGCATCGACGCGCTGGCCCGCGCGCCGATCGCGGCGGCCTACCAGGAGCGCGTCAAGCAGGCGCGCTACGAGAAGGTGGGCGCGGCCAAGAAGGCGGCGACCGAGCAGCTCGTGGCGGAGGGCCTGGAGACCGGGGCCGCCAAGGCGCTGTTCAAGGATCTTGAGGCCGACATTGTCCGCAACTCGATCCTCGATCACGGCATCCGCATCGACGGGCGTGACACAAAGACGGTGCGCCCGATCGTGGCCGAAGTCGGCGTGCTGCCGCGCGCGCACGGCTCGGCGCTGTTCACCCGCGGCGAGACGCAGGCGCTGTGCGTGGCCACGCTCGGCACTGGGCAGGACGAGCAGATCGTGGACGCGCTCGACGGCGAGTACCGCGAGCACTTCATGCTGCACTACAACTTCCCTCCCTACTCGGTGGGCGAGGCGGGCCGCATGGGCAGCCCGGGGCGTCGCGAGATCGGCCACGGCAAGCTGGCGTGGCGCGCGATCCGCCCCGTTCTGCCGGCCAAGACCGCGTTCCCCTACACGCTGCGCGTGGTCTCCGAGATCACCGAGAGCAACGGCTCGTCGTCGATGGCGACGGTGTGCGGCACCTCGCTGTCGCTGATGGACGCGGGCGTGCCGCTGGCGCGTCCGGTCGCGGGCATCGCGATGGGGCTGATCAAGGAGGACCGCGGCTTCGCGGTGCTCTCCGACATCCTGGGCGACGAGGACCACCTCGGCGACATGGACTTCAAGGTGGCCGGCACCGAGGCGGGCATCACGTCGCTGCAGATGGACATCAAGATCACCTCCATCACGCCGGAGATCATGAAGATCGCCCTGGAGCAGGCGCGCGACGGGCGGCTGCACATCCTCGGCGAGATGGCGCTGGGGCTGACGGGCGCGCGCGGCTCGGTGGCGGCGACGGCGCCGCGGATCACCACGATCTCCATCCCCAAGGAGAAGATCCGCGACATCATCGGCACCGGCGGCAAGGTGATCCGCGAGATCACCGAGCAGACCGGCTGCAAGATCGACATCGGCGACGACGGCACGATCAAGATCGCGGCGACGACCGACGAGGCGTCGGAGAAGGCGATCAACTGGATCCGCGGTATCGTGGCCGAGCCGGAGGTCGGCGTGATCTACCCGGGCAAGGTGGTCAAGACCGCCGACTTCGGGGCGTTCGTGAACTTCCTCGGCTCGCGCGACGGGCTGGTGCACGTCAGCGAGCTGCAGCAGGGGCGGGTGAACAAGACTTTGGACGTCGTCAACGTCGGCGATGCCGTGAAGGTAAAGGTTCTCGGCTTCGACGACCGCGGCAAGGTCAAGCTGTCCATGCGCGTGGTCGATCAGTCGACGGGCGAGGACATCAGCGACAAGGTGGGGCCGAAGGGCGGTCGCCGCGACGAGTTTGCCGAGTAGGCGAAGTCGGGACGGCATCCGCAGGTTGCGGGTATTTCGGTAGCATGTTGCTCAGGTGGTGAAGCCGGCCGTTCCAGGCCGGTTTTACTGACAAACAGGTTACCGGTGCGGTCTTGTCGCTGGCACGCAGCGGCCCCAATCTCCCACCCCTCACTTCGGGTCAACGCGTCATGAAGGCGATCAACGCGATCAGGATGGGCGGGGCCGAGGTCCTGCCGCTGGTCGAGGGTGGCAAGGGCGTCGCCGTGTCCAACGGCATCTCGTCCGGGCACTGGGCGGCCAGCGGCGGCGCCGGCACCTTCAGCGCCGTCAACGCCGACAGCTACGACGAGAACGGTCGCGTCATCCCGCAGGTCTATCACGGGCGTACCAGGCGCGACCGGCACGAGGAGCTCGTGGCCTACGCGATCCAGGGCGGCATCGTCCAGGCGCAGCGCGCCCACGACATCGCCGGCACCGGGGGGCGTGTCCATGCCAACATCCTGTGGGAGATGGGTGGCGCCGAGAGGGTCATCACCGGCGTGCTCGAGGGCGCGAAGGGCCTGGTGCACGGGCTGACCTGCGGCGCCGGGATGCCCTACCGGCTCAGTGAGATCGCGGCGCGCTTCGGCGTGCACTACTACCCGATCGTCTCGTCGGGGCGTGCCTTCACGGCGCTGTGGAAGCGTGCATTCCACAAGGCGGCCGGGCTGCTCGGCGGCGTGGTCTACGAGGATCCCTGGCGGGCCGGCGGGCACAACGGGCTGTCGAACGGCGAGGACCCGCTAAAGCCGGAGGATCCGTTCCCCCGCGTGCTCGCGCTGCGCCAGCAGATGCGGGCGTTCGGCCTCGGCGACACGCCGATCATCATGGCCGGCGGCGTGTGGTGGCTGGAGGAGTGGGAGGACTGGATCGACAATCCCGATCTCGGCCCCATCGCGTTCCAGTTCGGCACCCGGCCGCTGCTGACCACGGAGAGCCCGATCAGCGAGGCCTGGAAGCAGCGTCTCGTGACGCTGAAGAAGGGCGACATCTCGCTCAACCGGTTCAGCCCGACCGGCTTCTACTCCTCGGCGGTGAACAACTCGTTCCTGCGCGAGTTGCGCGAGCGCTCGGACCGTCAGGTTGCGTTCGCGTCCGAGGTGGTGGGCGACCACGTCGCCGAGTACGGCGTCGGCCCGCGGCGCCGCAAGGTCTACCTCACGGTGCACGACCTTGCGGAGGTGCGCGGCTGGGAGCGGCAGGGCTTCACGGAGGCGCTGCGCACGCCGGATGCCACGCTGGTGTTCGTGACGCCGGAGAAGGCGGCGGAGATCACGGTGGACCAGATCGCCTGCATGGGCTGCCTCAGCCAATGCCGCTTCAGCAACTGGAGCCAGGCCGAGCCGGACTACAGCAACGGCAAGAAGGCCGATCCGCGCTCGTTCTGCATCCAGAAGACGCTGCAGGACATCGGCCACGATCACGACTCGCCCGAGGTCGCGGACCACAACCTGATGTTCAGCGGCCACAACGGATACCGTTTTGGCAACGATCCGTTCTACTCCAACGGGTTCGTGCCGTCGGTGAGCCAGCTGGTCGAGCGGATCATGACAGGGCGCTAGGCGCTGCCGCGGACGCAAGCAAGGCTGGGCTCCGCCCAGACCCGCAAAGGGTCCGAGGACCCTTTGATCCCTTGACTTAAGTAAAGGTTTCCAAAGGCTCGGCCTTTGGCGGGGTCCAGGGGCAGAGCCCCTGGCCTTTCTTCCTAGCTTGTGGCGCGGCCCGCGACCATGAATGCGGTCTGGTCCGCGAGCTGCCCCAGCAGCGCGCTCATCCGCGCGACCAGCTCGGCCGTTCCCGCCGGCGGGTTCGGCGCGGTCAGCCGGAACGAGCGGGTCACCAGCGGCGCGCGGTCGTGGGCGCTCAGCACCGAGACCTGCGCGGACAGGGTCAGCGTGTTGTCGTGGCCGGAGTCGAAGCGGTCGACCTGCAGCTCGACCAGCAGGTCCGGACGCGCCGAGATTACGCCCTGCGCCACGGTGACCTGCGTGCCGGGCAGGCGCTGCACGAGGTCCTCGGCCATCACCCGTCCCACCATGTCGCCGAGCGGCTCGCCCCACACCTGGGTGCTGGCGACGTCGAGCCTGTAGTCGGAGTCGCCGCGCACGAGGCCGTTGCGGTCGAGATAGCCGGCGATACCGGGCTGGCGCACCTCGACCGCGGCCGGGCCGCCGGTGACCGGTGTGCCCGGCACCGGGGCCAGCGCGAAGTAGCTTGTCTTGGCCGACGCGCAGCCCGAGACGGCGGCGAGCAGCAGCAGGCCTGCCAGACGGGCCATGGTGCAACGGGACACGGTGCGACGGGCTATGGCGGAAGCGGCGTGGGTCATCGGTTGCCCGCCTGGCTGGTGCGGCCGAGGATCAGCGCGCTCGGGTTGCGGGTGAGGTAGTCGGCGAGCAGGCGCACGGAGCGCACCGCGTCGCTGGCCTGGGCGAGGACACGCTCCAGGTTGCGCTGGAAGTCGGAGTCCTCGCCGTAGCTGCCGCCGATGCTGGCGAGTGCCGCGTTGGCGTGCTTCAGCGTGTCCTGCAGCTGCGCGGAGAGCTCCGGCAGCTTCTTGAGCGTCGGCTGCAGCCCGGCGTCGGTGTCGTGCACCAGGGTCTGCGCGTCCTTCAGCGTGGCCGACAGCGAGCGCAACGTGCTCTTCACCTCCGGGCCGCCGACGGTGCTGTTCAGCGTGGCGATCAGGGCGTTGGCGTTCTCGCCGATCTGGGCGAACGGGATCTGCTGCAGCTTGGCGGCGACGTCGTTGACGGTGTCCATGACGGTGGCGATCCCGCCCCCCTGGCCGGGAAGCACCACGATGCCGTCCTCGAGCGCGATGCCGGCCGGCTTGGCGTTGGGCGAGAAGGCCAGGGTGATGTTCTTCTCGCCGGTGACGTAGCTGGCGGTGTCGACCTCGGCGCGCATGCCCTGGCCGACCAGGGCGGCCAGCACCTTGGCCGGGTCGAGCTTGGTCGAGAAGCTGTCGGGCGGGAACACGCGCTCCGGCTGGATCTCCATGGCGACCCTGACCTTCACGACGCCGGTGGTGGCGTCGAGGAGGAGCTTCACGTCGGTGACGTTGCCGACCTGTAGGCCGAACACCTCCACGGCCGAGCCGGCGCCCAGGCCGGCGACCGAGCTCTGCAGGTAGGTCACGAGCGGGATGCGCTGGTTGAAGCCGGCGGCGTCGGCTTCCGCCTTGCTGGCAAACAGGTGGAACCTGGCGTCGTCGGGCGCCATCGGGCCGGCCCAGGATTCCTTCGGCGAGTCGAAGGAGACCGCGCCGGAGATCACCGCCTGCAGGCTCTGGACCTCGACGTGCAGGCCGTTGGCGCCGAGGTTCACGTTCAGCCCGGAGGTGTTCCAGAAATGCGTCTGGGGGTGGACGAACTTGTCGAACGGCGCGCGGACGAAGGCGGAGACGGTCACGGGCCCGTGGCCGTCGCCGAAGTCGTAGCCGAGCACCTCGCCGGCGGGGATGTCGCGGTAGAAGATCGGGGTGCCTTCGCTGAGCGAACCGATGGTCGGCGCCTCGAGCTGGTAGGTGTGGCCGGGCTCGTCGGAGCGCACGCCGGGCGGCTGCTCCAGGCCGACGAAGTCCGTCTTGGAGGCGCCGCCGGGGTCGCCGGGGTCGATCGCGATGAATGCGCCGGAGACCAGGGTCTCCAGCCCGGAGATGCTGCCCGAGGTGATACGCGGCTTGACCACCCAGAAGCGGGCGTGGTCGGTCAGCACGTGCTCGCCCTGGCTGTTCATCCGCACCTTGACGATGACGTGGCTCAGGTCCTTGGCGAGCGTGATCTCCTCGACAGTGCCCAGGCCGACGGCCTTGTGCTTGACCTGGGTCTGGTTCGCGGTGAGGCCGTCCGCCGTGTTGAAGGTGATGGTCGCCAGCGGGCCGCGGTCGTTGAGCGCGCGCACGCCGAGATAGCCGGCGGCCAGCAGCGCCACCACCGGGATGATCCACACCAGCGACAGGTGGCGGCGGCGCACTGTCGCCTCGCCGGGCGCCTCACCGGGCGCCTCGCCGGGCGCCCGGCTGGACGCCTGCCCCGTCGTCGCCACGTCGCGGCGCGTCTGGTCGGCGGGCACAGAGCCCTGTGCCGGCGAGGAGCCGGGCCCTGGCCTGCCGGTGGGGTCGCTGCCGCTCATTGCGCACTCCTCGGGGCATTGTCCGGACGCGATGGCGTCCGGTCGCACTCCGGCCAGGCGGGCGGGCGCCTCACGCGCGCGCTCCCGCAAGGCCGCCGGTGCCGGGCGCCTCGGCGGGCGGGGTGCCCGACAGCGACGCCGCGGCCGCGATCTCCGCGCTGTCCGGCAGGTCGGCGCCGGACCGGCCGGCCGCGTCCCACATCAGCCGGGAGTCGAAGGAGCGTGCGGCGATCATGGTCAGCACCACGACGGAGGCGAAGTAGATGTCGCCGCTCTCGGGGCGGATCGTGGTCAGCAGCCCGATCTGCACCAGCGCCACCAGGGTGGAGAGCAGGAACACGTCGAGCATCGACCAGCGGCCGACGGCTTCCACGATCCTGTGCAGCCTGGTGCGGCCGCGCAGCGCCCAGCCGCTGCGCCGGTGGGTGGTGATCATCATCAGGATCAGCGCGACGAGCTTGGCGCCGGGCACCATGATGGAGGCGAAGAACACCAGGGCGGCCAGCGGCCACATGCCGGCGTCGCCGAGCTGCTTGACCGTGCTCATGATCGTGTCGGGCTGGCTGCGGCCGTAGCGCACCACCGTCATCACCGGCAGCAGGTTGGCCGGCAGGTAGAACACCAGCGAGGCCAGCACCAGCGCCCAGGTGGTGGCCATGCTGCGCGGGGTGCGCAGGCGCAGGGTGGTATGGCAGCGGGTGCAGCGCTGGCCGGAGCGCGCGTGGTGCACCCTGTGGCAGGCGGTGCAGCTGATGCGCTGCGGCCCGTCGGCGATGGGGACGCCGGACAGGCCGCGCCGGTCGATCGCCTCCCACACCGCCTCGTGGTCGAGCGAGGCGTCGGCCGCGGCCGTCAGCAGCATGCAGGCGCCGATCGCATACAGCGCCGGGCCGATCGTCACCGTGGCGATCGCCTCCAGCCGGCTGAAGGCGACGAACACGCCGAGCATGAACACCTCGACCATCGCCCAGGGCCGTATGGAGTCCAGCCACGCGAAGGCGCGCGGCAGGGAGGGCGGCGGGTTGGCGGTGCGCAGCCCGACCAGGACGTAGGTCATGAGGCCGAGCTTGATCGCGGGCATCACGATCGCGCACAGCACGACGAGCAGGCCGAGCTCCGGCAGCCCCTGGCGGCTCAGCTGCACCGGACCGGTGAACATGGTGGACGGGTAGAACCGCCCGATCGCGCGCAGCCCGAGGAACGGCAGGCTGATCGCGAGCAGCAGCATCAGCGCGGCGGCCACGCTGAACGCCAGGCTGTAGGTCAGCGGATTGTGGCGGCCGCGGCGCAGCGGCGTGTCGCAGCGCAGGCAGTGCGCGGCCTGCTTCGGCCCGACGGGGGGCACTTCCTGAAACATGCCGCAGGCGAGGCACTCGCGCAGGTGGTGGGAGGCAAGGGAGCTTGTGCTGGCATTCGGCATTGCGCTGCACAACGTGGCAGCGTGCGCGCTGTTGCGCCAGGGCCGGCGGCGTCGCGACGTCGGAGACCGCCGGTGCGCCGGGCCGAGGCGTCGCCCCGCGGCATGCCGCCCGTGTTGCCTCGTCCCGGAGGGCCGGGTATATCGCACGGGCCGGCCGCCGACGTAGCTCAGGGGTAGAGCAACTGATTCGTAATCAGTAGGTCCTCGGTTCAATTCCGAGCGTCGGCACCGGTTTATCAATGGGTTACGGGTTAGGGGCAGCGGCGGACACGGAATATGTCCGCAGGGTGTCCGAAGAAGCGAGCGTCATCCTACCACCTAGACTAGTTCACTCAGCACCGACCACGCCAGCACGTCATGCCGCCGTGCCGAGCCGCCGAAGATCCCCGCCGCTGCCGCAGGTTCATCAGCAGCCAGCACCGCCCGGGCCACTGCTGCCTTCGCGCGCAGACCGCCGACGGTGTGGGGCCGGAGACCGGACACCCACACCAGGGCCTCGTGCATGCCCGTCACCGCGGCCTCGAACACGTCGTCATCGGCGGTGTGCTCCAGCCGGGCGATCTCCTGCTCGGCGCGGGCGAACGCGTCGCACGCGGTCAGCAGCTCGGCGTCGGCGTGCGGCAGGATCGGCAGCGGTGCCGCGGCTACGATGGCAGGGGCTTGGCTGATCCACCGGGCATCCGCCGTGTAGCCCTCCGGCAGCGGCCCATAGTCGGCCGCGCACCGGGTTAGGATCTCCGCACGTGCCGGCGCCACCATGTCGCGCAGCAGGCCCGCGAGGAGGCCCGCGGCGCCGGCCCTCTCCGCTTCCTCGTCATCGAAGGCAGTGTGATCCCACGCCGCGAGGGCGAGTGCCTTGGCGTGCCAGCCGGCCGACGTCGTGGCGGGTGTCGCCTCGATCCACTTGAGGGCGGGCCAGTCCGGCTCGCGGTCCTGGTCGTCGGCCAGGTCGGCAGGCGCCACGACATAGCGCCACCAGCTCCGCCACTCCGTCTCGGCGAAGTCATGGCAGACGCGGACGAGTTCGGCGTCAGAAGCAGCCAGGGAAGGCGCCGCAACGGCCAGGGAAAGCGGTGCGGCGGTCAGGGCCGCGGCGGCACCCAGCAGGGCCCGGCGGCTGGCGGCGAGGGGCTGTGCCATGCTCAGGCCTCCCCCACCAGGTCGCGAACGATCGCGCCGATGAGTTGGCTGTTCCAGCAGTAGTCGTGCGTCCAGATCGGGTCTTTGTCCCATGCCAGCAGCGTCTGGACGCGAGCAGCCTGTCCCTGCGGCGTGGTGGCCCGCATCTCGCAGATCCGGTGCAGCAGCGGGTCCTGTGCGTCCGAGAATGGCTCCTGGGCGATCTCCCGTGCCTTCTCGTAGGCCTGGGACTCGGCGAGAGTCATGCCTGCGGTGCGATCGCCCGCCCACAGTGCGTCGACCTTGGCCTGCAGGGCGTCGCACTCGGCGCACAGGCGGATCAGCTCGGCGTCCGGATTGTCGGCCGCCTCGCGGAGATCGGGCAGCACGACGGCGCCGGCGAAGGCTACGCCAGACAGCGCGGCGAGGATGGAGCTGCCGACCAAGTGCCGGCGGGAGGGCGCGACTATGCCGCCCGTGGTAGGGGTGTGGGTAGCCTTGAGCATGGGAGTGACCTTTGCCTGGGGTTAGGCCGGGCGGACGGTTCGCACCCGCACGCTCGGCCGTTTATGTCCTGGGTTCCCCCAGCGCACATTTCTGATGTAACCTTGCTCCGTTGGCGTAGTCAACATCAACGATGTAAGGTTGCGCCAGCCGTGGCAGTCCTACCCGCCCAGATACGAGCTGCCCGAGCCCTGGTTAACTGGTCGCAAAACGATCTTGTGACCGCATCGAAGGTCGCCAAAAAGACGATCGCCGACTTTGAACGCGAGGCACGCCAGCCTTATGCGCGCACCCTCGCCGCGATCCGCACCGCCCTGGAAGCCGTCGGCGTCGAGTTCATCGAGGAGGATGGGAGCGGGCCGGGCGTTAGGCTTAGGGCGTCCTCAAAGCAGGAGACCAGATGACGATAAATGATGTACCTGGCCGTACAGCGGCTGCACGAACCACCGCGGGCATGGATGCGGCTGCAGCGGTAGCTCGCCAGTCAGTCTCCGGCATTGCAAGCGAAACGCTGTCCGCCCTTGCCAAAAACAAGCACAAAGCTCTTGTCGAGATGAGCCATATTGCGGCGCTCGCGGCAGAACGGCTCCAAGCGCATCCCGAAGATATTCAGGCAGTCTGCGCCATGCTCCGGGCAATTCAGAATGCCGGGCATCTCGAATACTTAAGGGGTCATGGCTCAGAGTCCGAATACCGCGTAGCTGGCGTCAAAGTGGCTAAGCGATACCGAACGCCTGGGGGCAAGTGGCGCAAGGGGTCCGGTTGAAGGCGTCTGGGTAACCCTTGCGGGAGAGGCAGCGGTCTGCCAGCCTCACCGGTGCTGCAGTCATCTCGGGCATGCAGCACACCGGACCGTAGCAGACAGAACCACACGCGCCTCGGCGAGGCTTGAGGTGGCTGGGTAAGGCAGGATCCGGCGTGGCAGGGCGAGGCAGGCATGGCGTGGCTAGGCATGTCACGGCGAGGCAGGCGTAGTTTCTGAGGGCACCTTCGGGTGCCCTCTTTGTTTTTGGTGTGCGGCTAGCATAGCCTTCCATCTTCAGCGGTAATTACGCTTCCCGTCAACGAGCGCAGAAGCGGCAGCCTGCCTATACCATCGTTCACCCGACGCCCTCCGGCGCCGCCAGGACCAGCATCAGCATGTCCCGCGCTTGGTCGCACACCAGCTCGTCCGCCGACGCCAGCCCGACCTTGCCGCCAGCGCGGATCAGGCCGGCGAGCTGGTAGAGCAGGGGCGTGGGCACCACGTCGGGGGTGCTGAACCGCTCGGGCAGCACCCACAGGCGATCACGCGCGAGGCGGAGGAGCCGCTGAGCTACCGGGAGATTGCCCTGCGGATGATGGGGGTGCTGGGCGTCACCGTGACCGATCCGGCGCTGGTGGAGATGATGCGCAGGCGGGTGGGGACGTGTGTGCGGCGGCTGGCGCAGCGCGAAATACTACAATAAAACATAAATGGAAATTTTACAAAGTGGCATATAATTAAATAACCATAATAAGACCTATAGTTATTAGACCTTACTTGGTGAGTTATTTTTCGTAATTGCTGCGTCTAGGGCAACCCTTACTTTCTCATAGTCATAGGGTATAACTGTGTTATTCTCCGTCTCGAACTTTGCCAGCAAGTTATTTAGAAGCGCAGCAAACAATTTTGCACTAGGCAGCGTTAGGACGATTGCTGACTGTTCTAGCACGCTTTCATCAGGTCGGGACACATCCTCATTGATTCCAAAAGTAACAATAAGCTCGTTTCCCGTAAGCTGAAATCCAAAAGCATTTGAGAACAAATATCTAAAATCTTTGTCCTTATTACGCAACGGCTTTTGCATTGATTGCTCCGTCTGGTCTGTCATTGAATGTGACTGTCTTTCCTTTCTGGATGCTGCTTTCACCACCTGAAACCTTATAATAGTGAGTTGATTGATTTAAGCCGTCGTAGGTTGTGGCGCTGGCACTCCATCCAAGGGAGGATGAAGTTGGTAAAGTATCTTCATCAAAACTTGAGACAGAGAAACTCGTAGATTTGTCTTTGACAGAGTCTTTTAGTAAAACACTGTGAGGAACAAACTTAATACTAAGCGCAACATCAAAAGCTGATGCAATGCGATTTAAAGTAGAGATAGTCATACGCTCGTAAGATGGATCTTCGATTAGAGAAATTCTTGACTGCGCCATACCAGCAAGCTCAGCAAGATCATCCTGCGTTAACTGCCTGTCGCTGCGCATAGTCTGCACTTGAGCTGCAATATTGGTTCTTACACGAGACTCTGAAAACGACTCTCGAAACTCCTTGTTACGAAACTTCTTCCAAAGAATTTGAAGTCTAGTATTCGTGTGGTCCAACACGCTCTGGCTCCTTAAGCAACTGTTTTCGTCTGCGGTCAGCGGTTTCTAGATGACGCCTTGGTAATTCGTCGCCTTTTTCAATTGCGCCACATAAAATAACGAATATCTTATTTGGCAAATACATACCAATCGGCCGATATTGCACTTTCTTATGAGGAATGCGGAGTTCCACGAGCCCATCCCAGCCTGTTAGCTTTGTGCTCCATTTTGGTTGCCAATCTTTTAAGGACTCCATGGCCAGCAAACGATCGGTTAGAGCCGCTTGCGCGCTAGGTGGGATACCTTCAATCCATTTCGCCACAGGGTTGTGGCCGCCCGGTTCGATATAGTCGCAAATCGTCCATATCGGCATGATATAAGAAAATTGTTATCCGCAGCAAGGCGGCCCCCGATGGTGCCTTCTTCCGTCTCCAGCATGACTGGGCGCGAGCCAATCGCCTAGCCCGCCTCTTGCGTGTAGTCCCGCTGCCAATACCCGCAGAAATCCACGCTCGGTCGAGCGGCCAACGCCAGCACCACCACGGCCCGCGTCTGCGCGCCGTTGCTCTCGCGGCGGTGGCCCTCGCGCCACCCGTCGGGCCGAGGTAACCCGTATCCACCATCACCTCAGCCCCCTGTTCGCCTGCCCCGCCAGCATCCGCGTCTTCAGTGCACCTTCGATGTCGCGGGCGATGCCCTTCGCGTCCTTGGCCTGCGTGTGGATGTTGATCGGCCCGTTGATGGTGGTTGAGCTGCTGTTGTCGTGGTGCGCGGTGTTGTGGACCGTGCTGCTCCCCCAACGCTGGGCCGCGGTCTGAGCCGCCAGACCCTGCTCGCGCAAACCCTTCAGCATCGCGTCGAACGATCCCGGAGCCAGCGGCGGCTTGTTCTCCCAGTGCTCATCGGGAAGCGCGGGGATCTGGACGCCCGGCAGAGTGCTCGGCAGCGGACCTGGCACCCATGGCTTGCCCGGTTCGCGGAGTTCGGCCTTGCGATTGTTGAAGCCGTCCCAGAACCCGCCGTCGTGGTCGAGCGCCCGTTTGCCGGCGCCGGGATAGGCCTTCAGCGCCGCCTCGGCATACTGCCGGCGCCACGCCTCCTCCTTGGCCCATTTCGCCGCCGCGTCGGGATCGTCGGACCCGACCGGGATCTCGAAGTGGTGGGCGACAGACGATGACGCGCCTGCAGCAGTCGTCTCGCGGCCCAGCCTGTCACCGGCCGCCTTCATCATCCCCTGCGTCATCTCGTACTGCACGGCCTGCAGCTGCTCGCCGTAGTCCATGCTGGCGAGCTTCTTGCCGAAGTGCGCCTCGATCGCCTCGCGCCGTTCCTTGTTCCACTGCGCGATGCCCTGGTGCGCCGAGTTCTCGGCGACGCCGGCCTCGGGCCTGAACCCGCTCTCCTGCTGCAGGCTTCCCACGATGCCGGCGGCCTGCTCCGGGGTCCGGCCCTGCGCGACGAAGTAGTCCATCGCCTGCTGCGCCCGGGTGCCCGTGCCGAGGTGGCTCGCCACGAAGCCGGCGATGCTGTGATCTTCGCGTCCACCGCTGCCGCTTGAGGTCGCACCCGCCGTTCCGTCCAGCCCAAGCAGCTTTGCAAACCACGCCGGCGGCTGCCAGTTCGCCAGCGCGTCGAACGCCCCCCACACCCGCTTGCCGAACGTCTCGATCCCGGCCGCCACGTGGTCGAAGTTGAGCCGGTCCAGCGCGCCCATGAAGTTCTTGATGATCGGATCGACCCTGGCGTACCAGCCGGGCAGGTGCCGGTCGAGCCAGTCGCCGAGCCGCGTCAGTACCCGCGTGATGCCGGGCGAGACGTCGTTCAGCAGGTGGCGCCCGAACGTGTGCGCCCGGTCGTCGATGTAGCCGAGCTGCGTCAGGATGTCCTGCGCGTTCTCGGCGTCCTGGCGGGTCGGCAGGCCGATCTGGCGCTGCTTGTCGAGCCGCGCTTGGACGAACTCCGGCCCGCGGCGCAGGAAGTCGATCATGCCCTGGCTCATGCCGGGGATCTGGCCGCCCAGGAAGTCGGTCGCCTTCGGGTCGATGCGGTCCTGCGCCTGGAACGCGCGGGCGAACTCAAGCTGCTGCTCGTTGGCGTCCTTCATCTTGCCGTTCGTGTTGGCAAGGTGCACGCCGAGGCGGGACAGGTAGGGGATGAACGTGTCGCCGCCCTGGCCGGTCAGCCGGAACTTCTCGAACGCGGCCGACAGCGTGGCGACGCTGCCCATGGCCTCGCCCGACGCGGCACCGGCGCTCTGGGCGGCCCGGTCCCACGCGGACAGGTCCTCGGTCGTCATGCCGAGCCGGCGCGACAGACGACCGAGTGCGGCGTCCTGGTTGGTGATGTCGCGGGTCAGGCCGCCCACGGACCGGCCGGCGAGGAACAGGCCCAGCAGGCCCAGCAGCTCGGTGCGGACCTTGGCGAACGCCTGCGCCATGCCCTGCGCGACCTTCTGCACATCCGTGCCGGTCTTGGTGGCGCCTTCGCCGATGGCCTTGAGGGAGGCGTTGGCTTGGGTCTGGCCGGCCTTGAACTTGGAGGCGTCGAGGTTGAGGCTGACGACCAGGGCGTCGATCAGGGTCACGGCGCAGGCACCAGCGGCAGCGACGCCGTCGCGTCGAGCTGGAGCGCAGCAAAGGCGGCCACCCATGGCGCGGCACCGTCGCTCATGCCCTGGACCCGCCTGTCCCACGCCACTGGGGGTTCGTGCAGGCACTGGATCGTATTCCGGA
>CAXSFE010000012.1:0-52452 GCA_964236585.1 uncultured Acetobacteraceae bacterium | reverse complement strand
ACCGAGATCGGCGTCAAGGTCGTGGTCGAGGGCGCAGAGAAGGCCTCCGAGGTCGAAGCCCTGCGCTCCGCCGGCGCGCGCTTCATCCAGGGCTTCCACTTCGCCAGGCCACTGTTCGAGGGCATCGTCCACGACAGCGACATCGAATGGCCGGATCGTCTGCCGGAATGATGCGGCTGCCCCCGGCGTCTCCGGCGCCGAAACCAAATCCGGAGCCTGCGCGGGTGATCGCGACGCAGCAGGGTGTGTCGCCTGCTGCGACAGGAGCTCCTGAGGACGACACTAGTACTGTCGTGCACTCTTCGGAAAGCACCAAGCGGCCGAATTTTACGAATCGTAACATTTTACACGGTAAAGTGTTGCTTTATTGAGTGATCCGATCATTTCTCGTTAATATTATGCAATTAATAGTGCTATTTATAGACACGGTTGTGATATTTGCTTCATCCCCTGAACTTAACGTTTTATAAGTATATGGCGATACGAGTGCGATGCTGACCAATGGAGATAATCCTGGAGGCGTGACTCGTTATCACTTAGAAGTCCGGCGGCAAGGCTTGTCTGCAGTGCTGTTCTTCCAGCGTCGGGGGCCGGGGTTGACCACGCTATCCTGATACCGCAGATCTGACCG
Organism: uncultured Acetobacteraceae bacterium; assembly: GCA_964236585.1. Lineage (GTDB taxonomy): Bacteria > Pseudomonadota > Alphaproteobacteria > Acetobacterales > Acetobacteraceae > CAXSEF01. The sequence continues at coordinate 51,821 of CAXSFE010000012.1, read as the reverse complement.
AGTGATCGGCAATGTGCCCCAACATGGCCCTGCATCGCCTGGAGCGTCGAACATGTGTTCCCCCGCGTGATCGAGGATCAAGGCTTTGCCACACGCGGGCTGTCTTCGGAGTTCCATGCGCAGTCGACCCTGTCCGGCCAGCTGGCCGAGGCGTGGTCGCTTTCATGCACCGGAAGGCCCGAGCTCGCACGCCTGATGGCCGAGGAGGCCCGGCAGGGCGCACTCGCCGGCGGTGACCTGGAGGCGTTCGCGCTCGCGAACGAGTATCTGGCCTGGTTCTGCCTGATACAGTCCCGGTTCGAGGAAGGCCTGCGCCATGCGAGCGCGGCGGCCTCGCTGTGGCGCGACCTGTCCGACCGGGCCCATGAGGCGATCTCCAGAGGCACCCTCGCCTGGCTGATGTGCGAGGCCGGCGAGGAGGAGGCCATCGCCGAGGCCCAGCGCGCGGTCGCGCTGGCCGAGCAGACCGACGACCTGTCCGCCCGCATCTGGGTCCAGAACGCGCTCTGCGTGGTGCTGTGGATGCTGCAGCAGCACGATCTCGCCAGGCATGCGGGCATGGAGGCCGTGGCCCTTGCGCGGCGCAGCGCGGACCCGCCGTCGATCGGCCGGTGCCTGCTCAACGCGGCGCTGCCGGAGGAGGGACTTGCCGAACTTGCAGCGCAGTCGGGCAACCGGGGCGCCGAGCGTCTCCATCGCGGCCGTGCGATCGACCTGACACGCGAGGCCGCTGCGACCTGCACGTCGTGCGGGGACAGCTGGGCGGCCTACATCGCGCTCTGCAATCTCGTGGAATGGCTGATCCGGGCCGACCGTGCCGCCGAGGCAGGACGCACGCTCGAGGAAGCCAGGTCGCTGCCCGGGGAGGTCACGGCAAGCCGCAGGGTCGCGCTCCTGCACATGAACGCGCTGCTCGTCGCCTACAACGGCGACGCTGCGGAATCGGTTCTGCTGTTCCAGGACGCGCTCGAGACGGCACTTGCCGCGAACGACCTGTGCGTCGGCGTCCAGCTCGCCAAGGAGCTGTCCGCGGCGCTGGAGGCGTGCGGCCGCTTCGAGGAGGCCCTGCACCGTCACAGGGAGTTCTTCTCCCTGTATATCCGACGAAGCGCGGAGCGGAGCCAGCTGCGTGCCCGCGTGCTGTCGGGCCAGCAGGACTTCCGCGAGCTCCAGGCCCGGGTCGCCCGGTTCGAACGCCTGGCGGGCGAGGACGCGCTGACCGGACTTGCGAACCGCCGCCACCTCGACCTCCTCATGCTGGAGCACTGCCGCCACCCAGATGCTTTCGGTGTCGCAATGATAGACGTCGACCACTTCAAGGCCGTGAACGACAAGCTGACGCATCTCGTGGGCGACAAGGTCCTGCGCAAGATCGGCAACATCCTTGAGGAAAACAAGCCTGCGCACGCCAGTCTCGGCCGGTTCGGCGGGGAGGAGTTCCTCCTCATAGTGCCGCCGCTGATCGCAGATGACGGCTACACGGTCTGCGAGAACATCCGCTCGTCCATCCGCGATGCGGACTGGCAGAACATCGATCAGCGTCTGAACGTCACCGTCAGCATCGGCTACGCGATCCATAATCCGGGAGATGATCCTTCGGTCGTCATGGACCTCGCTGATCGAAGATTGTACGCCGCCAAGGAACGCGGCAGGAACTGCGTGATAGTCCTGTAGCGGCCGGACCGCGTCCAGCTTCCTCGAACCGGCACACGCCCAGCCCCTGGTTCCGACCGGGGCGGCGCGCCCCGGCCAGGCGGTGAACCAGGCCCAGGCGAAGCGGCATGCGTCGGCGACGTCGTGGCGGATGTCGGGAACCCGGTCGCCGACCGTGTCGCCGCGCAGGACGGCCCGGGCGCGTCGGGTCGCACCGTCCGGGTCCTCGGGGCTTGTTCACGACCACGAGTGCTTGATCCATGTTGTGGGCCGGATTGGTCCCTGGACACGCAAGGTCAGGCCCCCGCACGAGGTGGTCATGTCCGACAACACGGTGTCCCGGCGCAGCGCCCTCGACCTTCGCTCCCCGGTCGGCCTGCACCTCCTGCGCACGCTCGACGCCACCGCCGCACGGCAGAGCCGCGAGCCGCCCGGTGCCGTCGTGGTGCTCGGGCTCCTGCTCGCCACCCCGCTCTCGCTGCTCGTCGTCGCGCTGTGGGGCGGCTGGCCGATGCTCCGCAATGGCGCCTCGGTGGTGTGGAGCGCGCTGCGAGTGGTGGCGTCGTGAGCGCGCCGTGGCGAGGCCTCATGCGAACGGCAGACACGGGATGGCGCCGGAGGCAGGCAAGGCCAGGGGCTTTGCCCCTGGACCCCACCAAAGGCTCGCCTTTGGAAACCACTCCTTAGGTTCGTCTCCACCCGAGTGTCTGCGATGTCACCTGGCGCGCCAGAACGCGCCTTGGACATTCATCATGCCCGCAACGGCCAGACGGTGGGAATTGGGTCCAAGTAGGGCCGGTCCAGGGGCGGCTCCCTCCGGTGGCCTTTCCAACGATCCAAGCGGATCGTCGGAACCTTGGGCCACCTCCGCCTGGCGGGTCCGGGCAGAGCCCAGCCCTGCTTCCCTTCGCGCCGACAAGCCCGGCCGCCGGTCTCAGCCCAGACCCGGCCTCCAGCCGCCCGGACGGCGCCTCAGCCCGAAGCGGTGCCACAGGACGGCGGCGACGACGACCAGCGCCATGACCAGCAGGCTCGGCCGGCCCACGTCGGCGTCGGCCCAGTCCGCGGCCGCGAAGGCGGCGGCGATCGCGAGGCCCAGCACGGGCGCCGCCGGGAACAGGGCCGAGCGCCACGATCCCGGCTGCCCCGTGAGCCCGCGCCTGCGCCCGACGAGCACGGCGAGCGACACCAGCGCCAGCGCGAACACGATCACCCCCGAGGTGAAGACCAGCAGCACGTGCGAGGACAGCAGGCAGCACGCGGCCGAGAAGACGCCCACCAGGAGCGTCGCGTTGCGCGGCACGCACGAGCGCGCGTGGACCGTCATCAGCACGCGGTTCGCGGCGCCGGGGAAGACCGAGTCCCGGCCCATGCTGAAGAACAGCCGCGCCAGGTACATCAGCGTCGCGATCATCGAGTTGAACACCGCCAGCGCCACGCCGACGCCGAGGACGCGGGCCACGCCCGGGCCCGCGACCTGCTCCATGAACGTCGTGAACGGCGCCGGGCTGCGCAGCACGGCGGCCAGGTCGGGCGCGCCGAGGGCCACGGCCACGACCGGGAGCGCCGTCGCCGCGGCCCCGACCATGCAGGAGATCAGGACGGCGTGGCTCATGGCGGCGTGCGGGTCGTGCAGCTCCTCGCCGAAGCCGATGGCCTGGTTGCCGCCGACGGTGCCGAACGCGGCGCTGACCCCGCCCAGCGCCAGCACGCCGAACGGCACGGCCGCCAGCGCGCCCCCGGCGTCGAGCGCCACCGGATGGAGCAGCGCCGCAGCCGGGTCGGCGCCCCCGTCCAGCAGGCCGGCGGCGACCAGCGCGACCACGGCGGCCATCTCGACGGCCAGGAACAGGCCGGTGATCCACGCGCTCGCGCGCACGGCGAGCAGCGCCACCGCCACGGCCGCCGCGAGCGAGCCGAACACGAGGGCCCAGGCTGGCACGGCGGGGGCGAGCGGCCCCGCGTAGTCGGCGAACACCTTCGCCGCGAACGCGATATTGGGCCCCGACGTCGCCGCCCAGATCGCCATGCTCGACACGCCCGCCCAGCCGCCGAGGATGGTGCCGACGCCCACGTACTCGCCGCCCGCATGGGGATAGGCCGAGCCCAGCTCCGCGTACACCAGGCCGAACACCAGGGCGACGCCGATGCCGAGGAGGAACAGGACCGCCGCCCCGCTGCCGGCGTGCAGAAGCACGTCCGAGCCGATGCCGTAGGCGGACAGGACCGGCGAGAGCGAGGACAGCGCCAGCAGCAGCACGCCGAAGCCGGACAGCTGCCGGCGGAGGCGGGGCCTGTCCGGGGCGCCGGTCGGGTGGAGCGCGATGCTGTCCTGGTCCATTTGGGCCGGTCCTCGGTTGCGGTGCCTGGGTGCGGACGGGATCGCCGTCCGCTCGCGTGCGCCTTGCGAGGACGATGCCAGCAGGCGCCCGCTGCATGTCATTCCGGCGGCCGGGTGTCGACACTCGCAGGCCAGGCAGGGCTGCGCCCTCCCTCCGGTGCCCGTTCCAATGGCCCAGCCGGGCCATCGGAACTTTCAGGCACCTCCGCCCGGACACGCCAGGGCAAGCCATCCCGGACCGGCCTGACCCAGGGGCAAGGTGGTCCAGGGTCGCAGCCTTCCACGAGGTCTCCGCCTTCAGGCAGTGGGCAGAGCCCCGGCCCTGCTCGCTCCGGGGGCATCCTGTGTCGGCCGATCGTGCCGTTCGTGTCAGGCCGCAGGCGATCGCGGGCGGCCGCACCTGGGCGCAGGTGCCTGGAGGCGGCCGGGTGGCCTGAGCCCGGGTCGTCCCCGACCAGCTCCGAGCCAGAGCCAGGGCGCACCGTCGCGCCAGGCATGGCCGGGATGCGCGGAATTCCTTTGCACCGATATCATCCTTCCGCTGGCTGTGGCTTTGTGGATGAACCCTCGTCCGATCGTTGTATCGTGCCGCCGCCGCGAAAAGCCTCTGCGATGGCGGGCGCGGGCGACCTCGCGGTCCGCTGCGGCTACCAGCGCTTCCGCACCGACGTGATGGCCGAGGTCGTCGTGGTGCTGGTCGCGATGGTGGGCGCGCTGCAATGGTCCGGCGACCGGCTGGCACGCCGCTGACGAGGAGGCCACGACCATCGCCGCCCTGACGCCACGTCTGCCGGAAGGCAGCAAGCAAGGCCGGGCCCTGCCCGGACCCGCCAAAGGGCCGAGCCCTTTGGAAACCCTTTCCTTAAGTATAGGATTCCAAAGGCTCGCCTTTGGCGGGGTCCAGGGGCAGAGCCCCTGGCCTTCCTTTACCTCGCCCTCCCCATGACCCGCCAGATGCGCCTGAACGCCTTTGCCATGGACGCGGTCGGCCACGTCTCGCCCGGCCTGTGGACCCACCCGCGCGACCGCTCGACCGACTACAACAGCCTCTCGCACTGGACCGGCCTGGCGCGCCTGCTGGAGCGCGGCTGCCTCGACGGCCTGTTCCTCGCCGACGTGCTCGGCCCCTACGACGTGTTCGGCGCCAGCCCTGACGCCGCCCTGCGACGCGCCGCCCAGGTGCCGCTGGGCGACCCGATGCTGCTGGTGCCCGCGATGGCCGCGGTGACGGAGCACCTCGGCTTCGGCATCACCTCCTCGCTGAGCTACGAGCCGCCCTTCCTGCTGGCGCGCCGCCTTTCCACGCTCGACCACCTGACGAACGGCCGCGTCGGCTGGAACGTCGTCACCAGCTACCTCGACAGCGCCGCGCGCGCGATGGGCCGGCCGCGGCAGGTGGCGCACGACGCGCGCTACGCCGTGGCCGAGGAGTACATGCAGCTCGCCTACAAGCTGTGGGAGGGGAGCTGGGAGGACGGCGCCGTCCTGGCCGACCGCGCGGCCGGGATCTACGCCGACCCCGCGCGCGTGCACGCCGTCCACCACCACGGCGAGCACTACCGCCTCGACGGCATCCACCTGTGCGAGCCCTCGCCGCAGCGCACGCCCGTGCTCTACCAGGCCGGCAGCTCGCCGGCCGGCCTGGGCTTCGCCGCGCGCCACGCCGAGTGCGTCTTCATGTCCGGTCCCTCCGCCCGCGTCATCGCCCCCCGCGTCGCCGAGCTGCGCCGCCGGACCGTGGCGGCCGGACGCCGCGCCGAGGACGTGCTGGTGTTCGCGCTGATGACGGCCATCGTCGGCCGCACCGACGCCGAGGCGCAGGACAAGCTCGCGGAGTACCGCCGCCACGTCAGCATCGAGGGCGCCCTGGTGCTGCTGTCCGGCTGGACCGGGGTGGACTACTCGGGCGCCGACCCCGCCCGGCCCGTGGCCCACGTCGAGAACGACGCCGGCCGCGCCGCCATGGAGAATTTCACCCGCGCCGATCCCTCCCGGCAGTGGACCGTGGGCGAGGTGGCGGAGCACGCCGCGATCGGCGGCGTCGGGCCCCTGGCCGTGGGCTCGCCGCGGACGGTGGCGGAGGTCCTCGTGCGCTGGATGGAGGAGACCGGCGTGGACGGCTACAACCTGGCCAGCGTGGTGATGCCGGAGACCTTCGCCGACGTGGTCGAGCTGCTGGTGCCCGAGCTGCAGCGGCGCGGCGCGTTCCGGCAGGGCTACGCGCCCGGCACCCTGCGCGAGAAGCTGTTCGGCCAGGGACCGCGCCTGCCGCAACGCCACCCGGCGGACGGGTTCAGGGCGGGCTGAGACCGGCGGCCGGGTCTATCGATCCAGAAGCAAGCAAGGCCGGGCTCTGCCCAGACCCGCCAGGGGCGAGCCGCCCCTGGACCGGCTTGACTGAGAGCCTGTCCCTGATCGACGCCGCAACGGCTGCTTTCGACCCCAAAGCGGTCCTCCGCCGTTGAAGTCAGGATCGCGCGCTTTGACAGCGAGCGGGCTGTCCATTTCAGGAAGGCAGACCCGGGACAGCCGACATCCGTGGACGCGGCGCGTCGATCGTGGCGGCGATCATGCGGCCTTCTGCCCTGCGGCCTTCGCCATGACGGTCGAGATGCTGCCATACAGCGCCGTCCAGGCCCCACGTGTCGGTGCGTCGAACGCGTCGCCAAGACCCTTCTCCAGCGTCCATAGCAGAGCCGCGCCGACCGAGTCGTAGTCGGCCAGCTTCACGCCGTAGGTAAGATGGCGCAGGCCGAGGTCGGCCAGGGTATCGATCGTCTGCTCCGGGTGGTCCAGTCCCTTCACCAGCATCGACAGCATCGACAGCAGCTTCTTCCGTTGGGCCGCCGGATCGGACCGGAACAGCTTGCGCAACGGCGGGTCGATCGCGAACAGGCGGTCGTAGAACAGGTCCGCGACCTGACCGCCCAGTGTTGCCGCCTGCGCCCAGCTGTTGCGGATCCGCTCGATGTCCTGGCTGTCCAGGATACCCGCAGGAACGGCTGTCGGCGCGGTCGGAACGGCATGCAGCTGCGGTTTGAACGGCACAGGAGCAATGGCCAGCCCCGCCGCGGGGTCGGATTCGACGTCGGGAACGGCGTCGGGCATGTCGCGGATGGCGATGTGGAGTCCCGCCTCCGCCAGTGCCGTGAGGACGTTCTCGGCCACGCTGCCGCGGCTCCGGGATCCGGACGCCATGTTCAGGTTGACGTAGAACCTGACCCGGTAGGTCACGCCGTAGTCCGTTGGGCCGACCACCACCACTGTGGGAGGCGGCTGCGCATCGACCAGCCCCGCATGAACCGACTGCATGGCTCCGGCCTTCATCACCGTCCGCGCAAGTTGCGGTGCAACGCCGGCGTTCAGGACGAAGTCGATCCTCAGCCGCGAGGACGTGGACGGGTTGGCATGGTTCGTCACGCTGGCACGGGCCATGACGCTGTTCGGCACGGACACCAGGTCGTTGTCGCGCGTCTGCAGCTGCGTGGTCCGCCAGTTCATGTTGCGGACCTGGCCCGATATCATGCCGCTCCCGCCCGTCTGCACCGTGACCCAGTTCAGCAGGCGGAACGGCCTCTCGAGATTCAGCAGGATCCCGGAGAACAGGTCCAGGATCAGGCTCTGCAACGCGAGCCCGAGCACCAGCGTGAGGACACCGGACGCCGCGCCGACCGACGCCGCCGACAGGTTCAGCGATCCCGTCAGGAAGGTCAGCACGGCGGCCAGCACGATCACGACGTTGACCGCCATACGCTCCAGCGCGGAGGCCGGTGCTCCCGAACGCCGTTCGAGCGGCCCCCAGATCAGGACCGGCATGAGCGTGACAAGCCAGGCGGCAGCGAGGGCGAGCCAGGCGGCATGAAGAACGAGAAGGGCGTACTGCACCTGGGATGGCGCGAAGCCGCCGACCACCTGCCCCGCCAGACGCTCCAGGGCCGAGAGAAGGAGCGTGAGGGTGCCCAGGATCGCCACCGCCCGCCAGGGCCCCGGATCGGGGCGGCTCCTGCCCAGGAATGCGATCCCGGCCAGGACCAGGAGCAAGAGGATGCAGACCGGCAGGGCCAGAACCGGCGGGACGATGCGCTGCGCGAGGGCGTCGATGCCCATTGCGCTTGGGACGAGCACGATGGTTGCGATCAGCCCGGAATAGCTGACCTCAGGGGCGCCGTAGGCCGGGTCGCCCAGGGTGTCGCGACTGCTTGCCGTCTCCAGGAGGACCGTGTCGGTGACGGACCATCCGCCGTCAACGGTCGCCATCAGGCGGCCGTTGCGGTCCTGCGGTGTGAGTCTCGAACCACCCTGGTCAGGGACAAAGACCAGATCGGTCCGTGGCGCCGCGGTGTCGAGCAGGCGGATCTGGAGCGGCACGCGCTCCGCCACGAGGTCGGCGACACCTGCTTCGTAGCGGAACTCGCCCGCCACGCTGAACAGCTGGTACCGGCTGTTCCCGACGCTTCGTTCCGCAACCGGCTGGCCAAGCACGACAGGTCTGACGGCATCTGGAAAGACGAGATCGGAAGCGCGGAACGGCTGTGCGGTGACCAACCAGAGGTCGAACGTCACGGCGAACGTCGAGGCGGCCGGGTCCACCGGCCCCAGTGACCGGACCGCCACTCCGGCCTTGACCTGCCGCACGCCGTCGGGGGCGGCAGCCGGTGCGGCGGTGCCAGCAGGGCGTACCTGGCCGGGTGGGACGGAGAGCAGCCCTGACGCGAGGCACAGGAGCAGTGCCAGCCCGGTCAGTCCGGCCGCAACGGCCGCGTAAGGCCGCGCCTGGAGGAACCGAGACTTCGTCAATGGAGCGCTCCTTGCGACACAGCCCTTGAACACGCCGGGCGACCGCCGGTGCTCGTCCGAGGAAACGCAGGTATCAAACCTGGGGCAAGGCTGGAAGCCGACTCACCGACGGTTTCGCTGAGACGACCGGTTCGGCCCTGATTTTGCATCGGGGGGCGACCTTCGAGGGCTTCTCCGCAGATGACATCCAGCCTGTTCGCCGTTCTCATCCTGGTCATCCTGCTTGGGGCAGCAGGCGCCTTTCTGCTGAGCACCCGGGTTCGGGTCGGTGCACTGGTCAAGCAGCACGGCACGATGCCGCCGCCGATGATCGGCGCCATAAGCATCCTGTTCGGCCTGTTCGTCGGCTTCTCGTCGGCCGAAATCTCGACCCGCGGCGGTGGCCTGCGTCTGGCGACGCAGCACGAGGTCAGTGCCGCGCGATCCATCCTGAACTTCACGACGGGCGTGGGTCCGCGCGCCTACGCCGTCCGCGAAGCCATGGTCGAATACCTTCAGGTGGTGACCACCACGGAAAGTGCCTGGCTGCAGTCCCGCGCGGTGAGCGAGCCGCCGGGCGCCGGGCCGGTCTACTCGCTCAACCTGGTCGCCACGGGCTTCGTGCAGCAGCCCGGCGTCTCGGACGTGCTGAAAACCGTGCTGCTGAACCGGGTCGAGGACCTGACCAACGCCCGGACCGACCGGCTCACGCTCAGTCGTGCGTCGGGCAACGCAGCGCAATGGGTGGCCCTGGCAGCCTTGGTGCTGGTGACCCAGCTGGTGGGCGCGATGGCGGTCGCCGGGCAGCGTGGCGGCAGCTTCGTGTTCCTCGCCGGGTTCACGCTCACCGCTGCGGTGGGACTGGTCTATCTCGGGGTGACCGACGGCCTGATCGGCCCGAGCCGATCCACGGAGCAGACGGCCCCCTTCGCGGCCCTGCTGGCGAGCACGCCGCCCCTGTCCAGTCCGGTCACGGACACGACGGCGCGGATGGCACAGGCCGGGAAGGTCGTCATCGGCGCCCGTACCGATACCTTCCCCTTCTCCTACCCCGACGGGCACGGTGGCATCGCCGGGTTCTCCGTCGACCTTTGCCGCGCCATCGTGGACCGTGTCCGTACCGCCAACGGGTTGGGGCCGGTCACCGTGTAGGTCGTGCCGCTGACCCCGGCGAACCGGGTCGCCATGGTCGAGAACAGCACGGTCGACATGGAATGCGACTTGACGACGGAGACCAGGTCCCGCGACCAGAGCGTCGCGTTCCTGGACACGATCTACTACGGCACGACCCAGATCGGTGTGCTTGCCAAGTCGGAGATCAAGGATGTCGCCGGGCTGAAGGGAAAGCGGGTCCTCGCGGTCACAGGCTCGTCCAACATCCCTGCCATTGCCGAACTGAACGACAAGCAGCACCTTGGCATCACGGTGGTCCCGGCCCCCGGCACCTCGGAGGCGTTCCAGATGCTGGTGGCAGGGTTCGGAGACGCGATGGTGTCCTCCGACGTCCTGCTCCGGTCCCAGGTGGAGACGAACGCGCATCCGGACGACTACCGGACGTTCGACAGCGGACTGGGAGCGCGCAGCTATGGCATCATGATCCGTCGAGGGAACGATGTGTTCCAGACGGCGGCGGTCGCAGCCCTCCACGACATCCAGCGAAGCGGTGAGTTCGCGGGCTTCTACAACCGTTGGTTCACCCAGGTGCCTCCGGCGGGCGGCATGAACCTTCGCCTGCCGATCGGTCCGGAACTCCAGCGAAAGATTTCGGGCTCGCCTTGAGCGTCCGAGGATCCAGGACCAGAGACCCGTACGACCACGGAGGCTTCGCCGGGAGCGATCCGACCGTGAACTGCCAGCCAACCTAGATCGAGAGCGGCCTTCAACGCGCCCTGAAGAAGGTCTGCTCACCACCAAGCCCGGTCGTTCTGCCACCAATCTGGAACAGCCTCCTGAGGGACGCGTTCCAAGGGCGCAGCCTTTGGCGGAGTTTGAGGCGGAGCCTCAACCTTGCCTGCCTTGGCCGCCCCCCTGCGTCAGCCAGTCATGCCGTTCGCGGACGGCGTCCCGGCCCGAAGCGTCCGACGCGGTGTCCAGGCCGTACGGTCCCGCACGGCGCGGCGATCCGCTATGCTCGCCGGCCAGGGGGCAGGACCCTGCCCCCGCACGCCACACGGAGCCGACCACAGTGCCGCCTGCCAGGACGATCCTGCTCTCCGCCGCCCTCGCCGCCCTCCTCCCAGCCGCGACCCGCGCGGACCCCGCACCGCCACCGCCTGCGCCCCCTGGCGACATCCCCGCGGAGTTCGCCAGGCCTGACGCCCAGAACGACTACGTCAAGCGCGTCGAGATGATCCCGATGCGCGACGGGGTGAAGCTCTACACGGTGATCGTTATCCCGAAGGACGCGCACGACGCGCCGATCGTCCTGACCCGCACGCCCTACAACGCGAAGAAGCGGGCCGAGCGCACCGCCGACGCCCCCTCCATGCTCGCGCTGCTGCCCGAGTCCGACGGGGGCTTCGTGAGGGCCGGCTACATCCGCGCCTACCAGGACGTGCGCGGCAAGTACGGCTCCGAGGGCGCCTACGAGATGACCCGTCCGGCCCGCGGCCCGCTCAACCCGACGGGCACCGACAACACCACCGACGCCTGGGACACGGTCGACTGGCTGGTGAAGAACCTCCCGCAGTCCAACGGCCGGGTGGGCATGATCGGCTCCTCCTACGAGGGCTTCACCGTGGCGATGGCGCTGCTCGAGCCGCACCCGGCCCTGCGCGCGGCCGTGCCGGAGAGCCCGATGGTGGACGGCTGGATGGGCGACGACTGGTATCACTATGGCGCGTTCCGCCAGCCCAACCTCGACTACATCGCGGGCCAGACCGAGCAGAAGGGCGAGGGCGACAACGTGCCCCGTGCCGCGTACGACGACTACGAGACCTTCCTCGCCGCCGGCACCCCCGGCGCCTACGCCGAGGCCAACGGCTTCGGCCAGCTCGGCTGGTGGCGCAAGATGGCGGCCCACCCCGTCTACGACGCCTTCTGGCAGGGCCAGGCGCTCGACCGCCTGCTGGCCGCGCACCCCTCGGACGTGCCGACCCTGTGGGAGCAGGGCCTGTGGGACCAGGAGGACATGTGGGGCGCCAACCACAGCTGGAGCGCGCTGAAGCAGGCCGGCCACCTGGCCAACAACTGGCTGGTGATGGGCCCCTGGTCGCACAGCCAGGTCAACGGCTCCGGCTGGAGCCTCGGCCCGTTCCGCTGGACCGGCGACACGTCGCGGCAGTTCCGCGACGACATGGTGCTGCCGTTCCTCGCCCAGTACCTGAAGGACGGCCCGCCCGCGAACCTGCCGCGCGCGGCCGTCTACAACCCCGCGGAGAACCGCTGGCAGCAGTTCGCCGACTGGCCGGTCGCCTGCGAGTCCGGCTGCGCCCAGCCGATGAAGCCCCTCTACCTGCAGCCCGGCTTCGCCCTGTCGTTCGACAAGCCAGCGGGCGACAAGGCAGCCGGCGACAACCCCGCAGCCGGGACCGACGGCGACTCCTACGTCTCCGACCCGGCCAAGCCGGTCCCGTTCGAGCCGCGGCCCCTGCGCTTCTCCGACCGCGAGTCCTGGCGCACCTGGCTGGTGCACGACCAGCGCTTCGTCGACGGCCGCCCCGACGTGCTCGCCTACGAGACGCCCGTGCTCTCGGCCCCGGTGCGCATCCAGGGCGCGCCCGTCGCCGACATCGTCGCCGCCACCACCGGCACCGACGTCGACGTCGTGGTCAAGCTGATCGACGTCTACCCCGCGCTCAACCCCGACCAGCCCGAGCTGGGCGGCTACGAGCTGCCGATCGGCACCGACATCTTCCGCGGCCGCTACCGCGACAGCGCCTCCGACCCGTCGCCGGTGCCGGCGAACACGCCGCAGCGCTACCGCTTCACCCTGCCCAACGCCAACCACGTGTTCCTGCCCGGCCACCGGATCATGGTGCAGGTCCAGTCCACCCTGTTCCCGCTCTACGACCGCAACCCGCAGAGCTACGTGGACAACATCCTGTTTGCGAAACAGTCCGACTACCGCCGCGCGACCGTGACCGTGATGCGGGCGGGCGACCAGGCCAGCGCCGTCTGGCTGCCCGTGGTGCCGTAGCCGGATCGAACCAGCCTCCGGCACGATTGGGTGACACAGGGCGCTATCCAAGGCAGGCAAGGCCAGGGGCTCTGCCCCTGGACCCCGCCAAGGGCCGGGCCCTTGGATCGCCTTCTCTTAAGTGAAGCCGGTCCAGGGGCGGCTCGCCCCTGGCGGGTCTGGGCAGAGCCCAGCCTTGCTTCGCCTGCGGCTGGCCAAACTTAGCCGCAGGCACCCACCCGCACGGAGCGATCGATCTGACCGAGCCACGAACCGGGGCCGCCGGCGTGCTGCGCCACCTGCCCTTCCGCCTCTACTGGTCGGCGCGCGTGCTGTCCTCCGGCGCCTCGCAGGTGCTCGCGATCGCGGTCGGCTGGCAGGTCTACGCCCTGACCGGCAGCACGCTGCAGCTCGGGCTGATCGGGCTCGCGCAGTTCCTGCCCACCGTGCTGCTGACCCTGCCGGCCGGCCACGCCGCCGACCGCCTGGACCGCCGCCGCGTCGCGCAGGCCTGCCAGGCCGCGGCGGGGCTGGGGATGCTGGGGCTGTCGGCCGAGAGCGCGCTCGGCAGCACGAGGCCCTGGCTGATCTACGCCGTCGTCGCCCTGGTGGGCGCGGCCCAAGCCTTCGAGTCCCCCGCGTTCAGCGCGCTGCTGCCCGGCCTGGTGCCGCCGGCGCTGTTCCCGCGCGCCGTGGCGCTGGCGACCTCGGCCGGGCAGACCGCCTTCATCCTCGGGCCGGCGGTCGGCGGGCTGCTGTACGCGCTCGGCGCCGCGGTGCCCACCGGCGTGGCCGGGGCGGCCGCCCTGGCCGCCTCGCTGTGCACCGGCCTGATCCGCATGCAGCCGCCGCCACGGCGCGAGACGGCCACGCTGCGCTCGGTGTTCTCCGGCATCGGCTTCATCGCGCGCCGCCCGGTCATCCTCGGCGCCGTGTCGCTCGACCTGTTCGCGGTGCTGTTCGGCGGCGCCACCGCGCTGCTGCCGGTCTACGCGCGCGACATCCTGCACACCGGGCCGTGGGGCCTGGGGCTGCTGCGCGCGGCGCCGGCCGTCGGCGCGCTGGCGCTGTCGGTGGTGCTGGCCCGACACCCGCTGCGCCGCCGCGTCGGGCGCTCGATGTTCGCAGCCGTCCTGGTGTTCGGCCTGGCGACGAGCGTGTTCGCGGTCTCCGCCTCGCTGCCGCTGTCGCTCGCGGCGCTGCTGGTGCTCGGCGCGGCCGACGTCGTCAGCATGGTGGTGCGCTCGTCGCTGGTGCAGCTCGGCACGCCCGACGAGATGCGCGGCCGGGTGAGCGCGGTGAACGGCCTGTTCATCGGCACCTCGAACCAGCTCGGCGAGTTCGAGTCCGGCAGCACGGCGGCGCTCCTCGGCACCGTGCCGGCGGTGCTGCTCGGCGGCCTCGGCACGATCGCGGTGGCGCTGCTGTGGATGCGGCTGTTCCCGCACCTGCGCGAGATGGACGGGTTCGAGGCCGTGCAGCACGGGAGGGCGGGTACAAGCTGATTGTTCAGGCAGGCAAGGTTGAGGCTCCGCCTCAAACTCCGCCAAAGGCTGGCGCCCTTGGAACGCCTCCCTGAAGTCAGGCCGGTCCAGGGGCGGCTCGCCCCCTGTCCTTAGGTCCGACCAAAGGTTCCGACGGGCCGCCTGGGCCGTCGGAACGGCCAGCGGAGGGAGTGCCCAGCCCTGCCTGCCGGTGGGTCGGCCGGTCGCACCGTCCGTGCGAGGCGTCGTCACCTCGGGAAGGCTTCTCGACTCCGCCGGGCTGCTCCTGTTTCGGCAGGCCCATCGCGCCCTGGGCCAGCGGCGCGTGGGCAGGCTTGCCCAGCTGCCGGTTGATGAGTTCCGCCAGGCTCGGGCCGGCATCGGTCATCGCGGGCGCCCTCGGGTGCCGCTGCCGGCGGAACGAGCGGGCAGCACCGCACCGGCCCAGGGTGCCGGCGGAACGCCCGCGGGCGACCCCGCAGCCACAGGGAAAGGCTCATGGAGCCTGCAGGCCACCCGCGACGCCCGATCGACCCCACCCACCCGGCGTGCGGAGACCCGGCGGCCTCGTGGCTGCCACAGGGCGCACATCGCGGCTAGACCGGCTCCAGCTTCCTGACCGCGTCATCCACCGCCACACTGGTCTGCTTGGACAATGGCGCGACCTTCTGAGGAAAAGGCCTCGCCTTCCGCAATTCGACACCAAGAACAGTCCAGAAGTAGGCGACTTCGACGGAGTGCCTTGGCACTGAATTCAGTGCCGCTCCATTCGCAAGCATTTGCTGGTTGATGAGCGCCGCAAGACTGTATTGCTCCAGAGCCATCGGGATCGCGCCTTTGCGTGCCGCTGTGCGGCGTGAAATCAGGGGAATGAAGCGCGCAGCTTTCCAGCGCCACCCGAGGCGTCGTTCAAAACTGCGATTTCAGCGAAGCCGGCGGGTCGAAAAGGCGAAAACCTTGGAGGCTACTGTCTCGAACTGCGGGAGCAATCGTCTACAAAACTATCCTATATAATCAAAAACCGTCACGTCACCAACATTCAATGGCGTGCGCCATCACGGAATGTTTCGCTCCTTTGCAACGCTGCCCGGCCATGGCCTGTGTCCCGCGACCGTGACGTGGCGGTGGATAGCCCGACGCCGATCCTGAGCCACGGCACCTCCGGCCGACCACCGCGCCCCGGGCCAGAAGCGTTCCTTGGAGGGTAGCCCGTCCGCAAATCGATGGCCCGTGCAAGGACAGGGGGTGAGTCGTCCCTCACGGCTTGCGCCCTTCCGCCACTGGCAGCGGGGTCGAAGGCTGGCGCCGTATTGGCCAGCAGGAGTGCCGGCAGAGAATGGCCGGAGGATGGTCAGGCCGCGGCCAGCGACACCTTCGGAATCCCCTGGCCTTGCACCGAGGAGACGGCAGCAGGCAGGAACTCGACTGCACGGCTGCTCGTCCTCCCGCCGTCCCTGCCCGCGGATCGTGCCCGGCCCGGAGCCTCGACGTGGCGGCCCGGCCTGACGGGCCTCGTCAGCGCTGCACCGCAACAGACTCCGGACGACGCCGGCCGGGCTGTCGCACGAGGCACAAGGCGCATCGAGGTCCGGACGGACGGCCCGGCCGTGGCTGCCAACACGTACGCGTTACACTGGCGATCGTCCCTCAGTGATTGCGCAACCACATGAAGTCTCCTTGATAATAATTTCCCGTGACCGGCAATCCAATGTTACAAATGACGATTGCTGCCGGTTTCGTCTGTTCACCTGTCTTGCACTCGAACGGGCAATACAATGAACTCGCCCTACATTTTTCCCAAACCCGGCGGTAAGCCGCAGTCGCCACGGCCTGCATACCGGAACAGGATCCTCGCGGCATTGCCGGGCGAAGAGCTTGAGCTGATTCAGCCTCATCTGTTCCGGGTAAGCCTGGTCGCGTCCCAGGTCGTGTACGAGAGCGGTGTGCCGCCGGACGCCGTGTACTTCGTGGAGCAGGGCTTCATCGCGCTCCTGGCCGACGTGGGCGGCGGCGAAACCATCCAGGTCGGCATGACCGGCTTCGAGGGCGCGCGCGGCACGTCCCTTATGATACAGCCCGACCTTGTCACCGCGTACCGGAGCGTCGTCGAGATCGCCGGCTCGGCATACCGGATGCAGGTCGCCGACTTCCTCGGCGTCGCCGCGCAGGCCCCGGTGCTCAGGGATCTGTGCCTCCGCCACATCAAGGCCTTCGTCAAGCAGATCGCGCAGACATCCGCCTGCAACGCCAGACACGACCTGCCCAGGCGCCTGTGCCGCCTGCTCCTCATGGTCGACGACCGGTCCGAGGGCGACGACGTCCTGCTGACCCAGGGTCAGATCGCACGCATGATCGGCGTCCGCCGCGCAGGGGTCTCGACCGTCATGGCCGCCCTGCAGGACAGCGCGCTGCTGAAGCAGGCACGTGGCCGCATCACGATCCTCGACCGGCAGGGCATCAAGGACCTCGCCTGCGAGTGCTACGCGATCATGGCGCTGACCTAGAAGGCGTCATGAACCTGGAGGCGCGACTTCGTGCCTCGCGACAGGAAGAAAGCACGTTCTTTCTTGAAAGAAAGAACCAAAGAACTTTCCCTGATGGGTTCGGAGCTGCCCGCGTGGCCAGGACCTCATGGGCAAAGTCTTTTTGCTTCTTTTTCTTCAGAAAAAGAAGGCTCTTGCTGTTCCTTCCGGACAAGAATCTGTCGTGGGGTTCATAATACCCTATAGCCGCGCCACGAAGCCGCCCGCTCCGGGCCGGCGCCCCGCCACGCGACGCACCCCGTCAGCGCCCGCCGTGTCCTCGGGCGTCGTCACCGATCGTCCCACCGCCTCCGCGCGACCCGGACCCGTGGCGCCGGGCGGTAACGCCGCGTTAACCGCAATCGCCCAGGATGCGTCGTAGCCGAAAGCGGTTCCGGCTGCCGTGATGGGAGGTCCCCGACCATGTCGCTGACGATCGGAGCGTCTGCTGCCGCCACCATCCCCGCCGGACCGGCGGCGGCGCCACCGCCGCCCATGCCCGCCGCCGCCGCTGGCGGGGACATCGTGGCGCTGAGCGTGGCCGCGCAGGCCTCGCTCGCCTCCTCCTCCCTCCTCGCCACCCTGCAGCAGACAAACGCCGCGCTCGGCTCGACCGCCACGTCGATCGGCACCGACCTTACGGTCTAGAGGCTGTTGTGAACTTTCCAGCTCCGTTCCCCGCGCCATGGCGGACAGGAAGCATGTTCTTTCTTGAAAGAAAGAACCAAAGAACTTTGCCCATAAGCTCCGAACCCAGCCGGGAGCGCGGGACCTCATGAGCAAAGTCTTTTTGCTTCTTTTTCTTCAGAAAAAGAAGGGTCTTGCTTTCCTGCGAGAGTGGCCGGGCGCCGCTAGATCAACAACAGCCTCCAGGCCCCCTCGACGCGCCGGTCAGGGACGGGTCCGGCCAGCGCCCCGCCCGCCCCTCAGTGGTTGTGCCGCGGCGTGACTCGCGCCACCCCGCGGAACCCCGTCGCGCCCTCGATCACCGCGCCGCCCTCGACCTGCCCGACCGTGGCGCGATACAGCGCCTGCCACGGCGTGGCGCTGGCTGGCACCGGTGGCATGCCCTCGGCCCGCCGCGCCGCAATCACTTCCTCGGCCACCAGCATGTCGCAGCGCCCCTGCCCCAGGTCGACGCGGATCACGTCGCCCGTGCGCAGCCAAGCCAGCCCGCCGCCGGCGGCGCTCTCCGGCGACGCGTTCAGGATCGACGGGCTGTCGGAGGTGCCGGACTGCCGCCCGTCGCCGATGGTCGGCAGGCTGGTCACCCCGCGGCGCAGCAGCGCGTCGGGCGGCTGCATGTTGACCACCTCGGCAGAGCCCGGCCAGCCCAGCGGCCCGGCGCCGCGCACCACCAGGATGCAGCCCTCGTCGATCGCCAGCGCCGGGTCGTTGATCCGGGCGTGGTAGTCCTCCGCCCCCTCGAACACGACCGCGCGGCCCTCGAACACGCCCTCCTGGCCGGGGCGACGCAGGTAGCGCGCGCTGAACTCCTCCGAGATCACGCTGGTCTTCATGATCGCGAAGTCGAACAGGTTGCCGCGCAGCACCACGAACCCCGCCCGCGCCCGCAGCGGCGTGGCATAGGCCCGGATCACCTCGCGGTCGCCGCTCTCCCGCCCCGCGAGGTTCTCCCCCATGCTGCGCCCGGTGACGGTCGCGCAGGACGCGTCGAGCTGGCCCGCCTGCAGCAGCTCCCACATCACCGCCGGCACGCCCCCCGCGCGGTGGAAGCGCTCGCCGAGATACGCCCCGGCGGGCTGCACGTTGGCCAGCAGCGGGATGTCGTGCCCGTGCACCTGCCAGTCCTCCGAGCGCAGCTCCACCCCGGCGTGGCGCGCCATCGCGGCCAGGTGCGGCTGCGCGTTGGTCGAGCCGCCGATCGCCGAGTTCACCTTGATCGCGTTCAGGAACGCCGCCCGCGTCAGGATCATCGACGGCCGCAGGTCCTCGTGCGCCATCTCCACGATGCGCCGCCCCGTGCGGTAGGCGATCTGCCCGCGCTCGCGGTACGGCGCCGGGATCGCCGCGCACCCGGTCAGCGACATGCCCAGCGCCTCGGCCAGCGCGTTCATCGTCGACGCCGTGCCCATGGTGTTGCAGTGGCCGAGCGACGGCGCGGAGTCGAGCGCCGCCTGCAGGAACTCCGCCTCGGTGATCTCGCCCGCCGCCAGCTTCCGCCGCGAGCGCCAGATCACCGTGCCCGAGCCCGCCAGCGCGCCCTCGTGCCAGCCGTCCAGCATCGGCCCGCCGGACAGCACGATCGCCGGGATGTCCACCGTCGACGCCGCCATCAGCGAGAACGGCGTCGTCTTGTCGCACCCCGTCGTCAGCACCACCGCGTCGATCGGATACCCGTGCAGGATCTCGACCAGCCCGAGATACGCGAGGTTGCGGTCCAGCGCCGCCGTCGGCCGCCTGCAGTTCTCGAAGGTCGGGTGCGTCGGGAACTCGATCGGGATGCCGCCGGCGTCGCGGATGCCGTCGCGCACCCTCTGCGCCAGCGCCACGTGGACGCGGTTGCACGGGTTGAGGTCGCTGCCGCTCTGCGCGATGCCGACCACCGGCCGGCCCGAGCGCAGCTCCTCCGGCGTCGTGCCGCCGTTCATGAACCGCTCGAGATACAGCGCGGTCATGTCCAGGCGGTCCGGGTCGTCGAACCAGTCGCGCGAACGGAACCGCCGGCCGGGTGCGTCGGTCATGGCGTGCGGTCCCAAGGCAGCAAGCAAGGTCGGGCTCTGCCCGAACCCGCAAAGGGTCCGAGGACCCTTTGATCCCTTGACTTAAGGATTGGATTCCAAAGGCTTGCCTTTGGCGGAGTTTGAGGCAGAGCCTCAACCTTGCTTCCTGCGCCGCTCAAAGCACCCCTCTCCCCCGCAGGTTCTCGATCAGCGCCAGCACCCCGAACGTCCACGACGCGACGCGGTCGCAGCGTTCCACCCGGTTGGCCAGCGTGCCCAGCTCCGGCGCCGAGATCCGGACCTCGTCGCCCGTCTCGTGGGTGAAGCCGAGGCCCGCGCCGCGCCGGTCCCGGGTCGGCGCGAACATGGTGCCGAGGAACAGCATGACCCCGTCCGGATACTGGTGGTTCGGTCCGATCGTCTGCGCCACCAGCTCCGCCGGCGTGCGCGAGATCGCGTCCATCCGGCTCTCGCCCGCCATCTCGAAGCCGTCCCGCCCGGTCACGGACAGGCTGACCACCAGGCGCCCGACCGTCTCCAGGGTGAAGCGCGCATCGAACAGGCGGAGGAACGGGCCGATGGCGCAGGACGCGTTGTTGTCCTTGGCCTTCCCGAGCAGGAGCGCGGAGCGGCCCTCGAAGTCGCGCAGGTTCACGTCGTTGCCGAGCGCCGCCCCCAGGATCTCGCCGCGCGAGGACACCGCCAGCACGACCTCGGGCTCCGGGTTGTTCCACTCCGAGCCCGGGTGGATGCCGACCGCGGCCCCGGCGCCGACCGAGGCCATCGGCGGCGCCTTGGTGAACACCTCCGCGTCGGGGCCGATGCCGACCTCCAGGTACTGCGACCACAGGTCCAGGCCCTGCAGCACCTGCTTGACCCGCGCCGCCTCGGGCGATCCCGCGCGCAGGCCGCGCAGGTTGGCGCCGAGGACCGGCTCGAGCCTGGCGCGGATCGCCAGTGCTGCGGCCGGGTCGCCCTTGGCGCGCTCCTCGATCACGCGCTCCAGCATCGAGTCCGCGAACGTCACCCCGGCCGCCTTGACCGGCTGCAGGTCGCACGGCGCCAGCAGCCGCCCCGCCGGCCCGCCCTCCTCGCCGAGGAACGCCGCCAGCTCGTCCAGCACCGGGAACGCGTCCGGCCGCGCCAGTCGGGCCGGCAGGCCACCGAGCTCCAGCAGCCCGGCGAGGGTGGGCGAGAGCCCGGTGAGGTCGCGCACCCGGCCGCGCTCGACGAGCACCGGGCAGGGCCCGCCCTCGGCGCGCGACCAGACGCGGCCGACGAGGAGGGCGTCGGGGTCGCCGGGCAGGACGTCGGCAGGGGTCGGGTGCGCCATGGCGACGATCCTGGGTCGGGAGCCTCCGAGGACGCAAGGCCGGGCTCGCCAACAGCCGGAGGCCTCTACAAATCACCCGTCCAGGCCCGCGGCACCCCGCCCCGCGGCGTGCCGCCCTGCCTAGACGTGTGCCGGTCCAGGGGCGCTGCCCCTGGCGGGTCCAGGGCAGAGCCCTGGCCTTGCCTTGCCGTCACGGCCGCAGCGCCCCGATCGCGTTCACGTGGAGCGAGTACACCGACGTGCTGGCCGTCATGAACAGCCGGTGCCGCTTCGCGCCCCCGAAGCACAGGTTGGCGCAGGCTTCCGGCAGGTGGACCTTGCCGATCAGCGTGCCGTCCGGCGCGTAGCAGCGCACGCCGTCCTCCGCCGGGTCGCCCCAGGCCATGCTGCACCAGACGTTGCCGTCGAGGTCGGTGCGCAGGCCGTCGGTCATGCCGGGCGCGAAGTCCTCGGCGAACACCCTGCCGCCGGACAGGCGCGCGCCGTCGACGTCGAACACCCGGACGTGCGACGGCCCGCCATGGGTGATGCCGCTGTCGACGACGTAGAGCCTCCGCTCGTCCGGGGAGAACGCCAGGCCGTTGGGCCGGGTGAAGTCCGCGGCGACGACGCTCGCCCGGCCGCTGGCGGGGTCGAGGCGGTAGACGTTGCGCGGCAGCTCGGCCTGCGCGGGCGTGCCCTCGTAGGGGCCCTCGATGCCGTAGCCCGGGTCGGTGAACCAGACCGCGCCGTCGGCCGCGACCACGAGATCGTTGGGCGCGTTGAGCGGCCGGCCGTCGTGGCGGTCGAGCAGGGTGGTGACGCGCCCGTCGTGCTCGGTGCGGGTGACGCTGCGGCTCTCGTGCTCGCAGGTGACGAGGCGGCCCTCGCGGTCGCGGGTGTTGCCGTTGGCGTGGCGGCTGGGGCTGCGGAAGACGCCGACGTGCCCGTCCGCCTCCAGCCAGCGCAGGATGCGGTCGTTCGGGATGTCGCTCCACAGCAGGCAGCCGGCGTCGGCGAACCACACCGGGCCCTCCGCCCAGCGGCACCCGGTGGCGATGCGCTCGATCCCGGCGTTGCCGACGCGCGCCCGGAAGCGCCGGTCGACCGCCTCGACGCGGGGGTCGGGATAGCGGGTGCCGGGCAGGTTGCCGAGCGGCAGCGCGTGGCGCTCCGGGCTGCCGGGGCGGGCGTGCTCATGCACCGGGAGCTCCTGTGCCTGACGGCTGGAAGATCACGCCGGCAGGAAAGCACAGCAAGCAAGGCCGGGCTCTGCCCGGACCCGCCAAAGGGCCGAGCCCTTTGGAAACCCTGGACTTAAGAATCGGATTCCAAAGGCTTGCCTTTGGCGGAGTTTGAGGCAGAGCCTCAACCTTGCCTGCCTGCGCGGCCCCATATGTCAGCAACCCGCCCCGGCCAGGACAACGGGCCTCAGCCCTGCCTCACGCCGTCCACCAGGCGCGGCACCCCGGTGCTCCCCTCCCCGCGCAGCGCCTCCGGCAGCAGGGCGTCCGGCATGTCCTGGTAGCACACCGGGCGCAGGAAGCGCCGGATCGCCAGGCTGCCCACCGACGTGGTGCGCGGGTCCGAGGTCGCCGGGTACGGCCCGCCGTGCACCATCGCGTGGCCCACCTCCACCCCGGTCGGCCAGCCGTTCACCAGCACCCGCCCCGCCCGCCGCTCCAGCAGCGGCAGCAGCGCCCGCACCGCCTCCGTGTCGCCCTCGTCCATCTGCACCGTCGCCGTGAGCTGCCCCTCCATCCGCCCCAGCACCGCGCGCATCTGCCCAGGCCCCGCGCAGCGCACCAGCAGCGACGAGGCGCCGAACACCTCCTCGCCCAGGCTGCGGTCGGCGAGGAACGCGTCCGCATCGACCGCGAACAGCGCCGACTGCCCGCGGTTCGCCCCCTCCCCCGCGCCGCCCCGCGCCAGCGTCTCGACGCCCGCGGTCCCGGCCATCCGCGCCACGCCCGCCTGGTAGGCCCCGAAGATCCCCGGGTGCAGCATCGTGGACCCCTGCCCCGCCTCCAGCGCCTCGACCGCCGCCGCCACGAACCCGTCGAGCCCCGGCCCGCCCTCGGCCAGCAGCAGCCCCGGGTTGGTGCAGAACTGCCCCGCCCCCATCGTCACCGACCCCGCGAACGCCCGGCCCAGCGCCGCCCCGCGCGCCGCCAGCGCCGCCGGCATCAGCAGCACCGGGTTGACGCTGCTCATCTCCGCATACACCGGGATCGGCTCCGCCCGCTTCTGCGCGATGCCGACCAGCGCCAGCCCCCCCGCCCGCGACCCGGTGAACCCCACCGCCGCGATCCGCCGGTCCGCCACCAGCGCCCCGCCCAGCCAAGTGCCCGCGCCGAACAACAACGAAAACACCCCCTCCGGCATCCCGCACGCGCCCGCCGCCTCCTGCACCGCGCGCCCCACCAGCTCCGACGTCCCGGGATGCGCCGGGTGCGCCTTGACCACCACCGGGCATCCCGCCGCCAGCGCGGACGCCGTGTCCCCGCCCGCCACGGAGAACGCGAGGGGGAAGTTGCCCGCCCCGAACACCGCCACCGGCCCGAGCCCGACCATGCGCAGCCGCAGGTCCGGGCGCGGCAGCGGCGTGCGCTCCGGCATCGCGGGGTCGACCCGCAGGTCCATCCACGCGCCGTCGCGCACCACCGACGCGAACAGCCGCAGCTGCCCCACCGTCCGCGCCCGCTCGCCGACGATGCGCGCAGCCGGCAGCCCGGTCTCCGCCACGGCCCGCTCGACCAGTTCGTCGCCCAGGCCGGCGATCCGCTCGGCGATCGCCTCCAGGAAGCCGGCGCGCACCTCCGGCGAGGTCTCGCGGTAGGCGTCGAAGGCGGCGTCGGCCAGGGCGCAGGCCCGCTCCAGCTCCGCCGCCTCCGCGCCGGCATAGGACGGCGACAGCGCCTCGCCGGTCGCGGGGTCGCTCGCCTGGAAGGCCTCGCCGCCGCCGCGCAGGGCGGAGGCACCGATCAGGAGGTCGCCGGTCAGGGTCATGGGCGCTGTCCTTGGGAGAAAGAAAGCAAGGCCAGGGGCTCTGCCCCTGGACCCCGCCAAAGGCCGAGCCTTTGGAATCCACTACTTAGGGAAGGCCGGTCCAGGGGCGGCTCGCCCCTGGCAGGTCTGGGCAGAGCCCAGGCTTGCCTGCCTTCAGGCCAACCCCCGGACTTAGCCACGCCCGCCCCCGCCTGGCCACTGCCGTTCGCGCCCCGACCCATGCGCATCCCGGCATGGCACGGCGCCCGTCGTCACCCCCGCCCGGCGCGAACCCCCTGCACGGCGGCGCGCGCCGCCCCCAGCAGCAGGCCGGCGTCGGTGTCCGGCGTGACCAGGTCGAACCCCATCCGCAGCATCCGCACGGCGTAGGCGGGCGAGGCGCAGTGCACGCCGGCGCGCTGCCCCCGCGCGTGGGTCGCGTCCAGCACCGCCTGGTAGATCGCGAGGATCTCCGGCTCCTCGCGGTCGAGCACCGGCGGCAGCCCCAGGCTGAACCCCAGGTCGCTCGGCCCGATGTAGACCGCGTCGACGCCGCCGACGTCGAGGATCGCGTCCAGGTTCGCGACCGCCTGGCGCGTCTCGATCATCGGGATGCACAGCACCTCCTCGTTCGCCGTGGCCTGGTAGGCGGTGCCGCCATACATCCCGGCGCGGACCGGCCCGTTGCTGCGCTGCCCCCGCGGCGGGTAGCGCACCGCGCGCACCAGCGCCTCCGCCTCGCCCGCGGTGTTGACCATCGGGCAGATCACCCCGTAGGCGCCCGCGTCGAGCACCTTGCCGATGATGCCCGGCTCGTTCCACGGCACCCGCGCCATCGGCAGCACCGGGCTCGCCTGCATCGCCTGGAAGCACGCCACCATCGAGCGGTAGTCCTGCACGCCGTGCTGCAGGTCCACGGTGACGCTGTCGAAGCCGGCCTGCCCCATCAGCTCGGCCGAGAAGCCGTCCGGAATGGCGAGCCAGCCGTTGACCGCCGGCCTGCCGCCGGCCCACAGCGTCCGCAGCGCGTTGGCCATGACATCCCCCGTTGCAGTGCGCGCGACACCGTGCCGCCGAAGCCGCGACCGCGGCAAGCGGCGCAGGCAAGGCCAGGGGCTCTGCCCCTGAGCCCCGCCAAAGGCCGAGCCTTTGGAAACCACTTCTTAAGTGAAGCAGGTCCAGGGGCGGCTCGCCCCTGGCGGGTCTGGGCAGAGCCCAGCCTTGCTTGCCTGGCAGGCTACGCCCCCCCGAACAGCGCCGCCTCCACCGCCGAGAACACCAGCCGCGCCGCCGGCGAGAACGGCCGGTCGCGCTGGTGGATCAGCCCGAACGGCTCGACCTCGATGCGCGGCGCATCCGCGAGCGGCGGCAGGCGCCGCACCGGCCCCTCCGGCCCGAACAGCGCGCCGATCGAGGCGCTGAGCACGGCCACCGCGTCGCTGCGCAGCACGGAGGCCAGCGTCAGCACCACCGACAGCGTGTCCAGCACCCGCGTCGGCGGCGCGAGGCCGGCGGCCCGGAACGTCAGCTCGACGCGCTTGCGCAGCAGCGTGCCGGGCGGCTGCAGCACCCACGCCAGCCCCGCCAGCTCCGCGAGCGCCAGGTCGCGGCGCCCCAGCAGCGGATGGCCGGCGCGCACCAGGAACACCAGCTCCTCCGCCGCGACCTCGCGGTAGTGCAGCGCGCGACCGTCCACGTCCGCGGGGATGCGCGCGAGGGCGAAGTCGAGCCGGCTCTCCCCCAGCGCGCGGATCAGCGCCGGGCTGGTCTCCACCTGCACCGCGAGCCTGAGCTGCGGATGGCTCTCCTGCAGCGCGGACAGCACCGGCACCAGCGTGTCGAGCGCCGGCGCCGTGACCGCGCCCAGCGCCACCGCGCCGCTCTGCCCCGAGCGCAGCTCGTCCAGCTCGGCGGCGGCCAGCGACAGCTCCGTCAGCGCGATCCGGGCACGGCGCAGCATCACCTCGCCGTAGCCGTTCGGGCTCAGCCCGCGCGGCAGCCGGTCGAAGATCGCCACCCCCGCGATCGCCTCGATCTCCGCGAGCTGGCGCGACGCCGCCGGCTGCGTGGTGCGCAGGCGCTCCGCGGCGCGCGCCAGCGTGCGCGTCTCGTCGAGCGCCACGAGCAGCTGCAGGTGGCGCAGCTTCAGCGGCGTGCGGGCCAGCAGGTCGCTGCGCAGCATCGCATCCTCCCCCGATGACGCGGACCCCGGCCATGCCGGAACTGGTATGCCAGACGAGAGATACCGCTGTTTACACCGGAGTTGCACCCCCCTACCCCGGTTGCAACGACCGCCCCGCCCGACGGGAGCGACGAGGGGGAGACGGGACCGGTGTCCGACGGCGGCAAACCCGCGGCCAGGCCGCTGCGCAGCCAGGCGTGGTTCGGCCGCCACGACAAGATGGGGTTCTACTACCGCTCGTTCCTAAAGAACCGCGGCTTCCCCCAGGACCAGTTCGACGGCAGGCCGGTCATCGGCATCTGCAACACCTGGTCCGAGCTGAACCCCTGCAACGCGCACTTCCGCACCATTGCCGAGCACGTCCGCTACGGCGTGCTCGACGCCGGAGGCTTCCCGCTGGAGTTCCCGGTCTCCTCGCTCGGCGAGGTGACGATGCGCCCCACCGCGATGCTGTTCCGCAACCTCGCGTCGATGGACGTCGAGGAGGCGATCCGCGCCCACCCGCTCGACGGCGTGGTCCTCCTGATGGGCTGCGACAAGACCACGCCCGCGCTCATCATGGGCGCGGCGTCGGCCGACATCCCCACCATCGGCGTCTCCGGCGGCCCGCAGCTGCGCGGCGTCTACCGCGGCCAGATCATCGGCTCCGGCACCAACATCATCTCGATGAGCGAGCAGCTCCGCGCCGGCGAGATCACGCTCGCCGAGTTCCACGAGGCGGAGTCCGCGATGAACCGCTCCGCCGGCCACTGCATGACCATGGGCACCGCGTCGACGATGGCGTCCATGGTCGAGGCCCTCGGCGTCGGCCTGCCGGAGAACGCCGCGATCCCCGCCGTCGACGCGCGCCGCAACGAGCTAGCCCGCGCTGCCGGCCGCCGCATCGTGGAGATGGTCCGCGAGGACCTGGTGCTGTCCAGGATCCTCGTCCGCGAGTCCTTCGAGAACGCGATCCGCACGCTCGCCGCGATCGGCGGCTCGACCAACGCCGTGGTCCACCTGATCGCCATCGCGCGGCGCATCGGCGTGCCGCTGACGCTCGACGACTTCGACCGCCTCGGCCGCGGCGTGCACTGCCTGGTCGACCTGATGCCGTCCGGCCGCTACCTGATGGAGGACTTCTACTATGCCGGCGGCCTGCCCGTGGTGCTGCGCCGCCTCGGCGAGCAGGGCCTGCTGCACCGCGACGCCCCCACCGCCAACGGCCGCACGATGTGGGAGAACGTCGCCGACGCGCAGTGCTGGAACGACGTGGTGATCACGAAGCCCGACCTCCCCTTCAAGCCCGAGGCCGGCATGGCGATCCTGCGCGGCAACCTCGCTCCCGACGGCGCGGTGATCAAGCCGTCCGCCGCCTCCCCCGCCCTGCTGCGCCACACCGGCCGCGCCGTCGTCTTCGAGAACGTCGAGGAGATGCACGACGCCGTGGAGGACGACGCGCTCGACATCGACGCCGACTGCATCATGGTCCTGAAGAACTGCGGCCCGAAGGGCTACCCCGGCATGGCCGAGGTCGGCAACATGCCCATCCCGGCGAAGCTCCTGCGCCAAGGGGTGCGCGACATGATCCGCATCTCCGACGCCCGCATGTCCGGCACCGCCTACGGCACCGTCGTGCTTCACGTCGCCCCCGAGGCCGCCGCCGGCGGCCCCCTCGCCCTCGTGCGCAACGGCGACCTCGTCACCCTCGACGTCGCCGCCCGCTCGCTGCACCTCCACGTCGACGACGCCGAACTCGCCGAACGCCGCGCCGCCTGGACGCCGCCCCCCGCCCACGCGCAGCGCGGCTACCTGAAGCTCTACGTCGACCACGTGCTCCAGGCCAACGACGGCGCCGACCTCGACTTCCTCGTCGGCCGCACCGGCTCCCCCGTCCCGCGCGACAACCACTGAGGCCGCCGCCGATGCACGCAGGCCCCTACCGCGGCGTCTTCCCCGTCGCCCCCACCGTGTTCCACGCGAACGGCGCGCTCGACCTCGACGGCCAGCGCCGCTGCATCGACTTCATGATCGACGCCGGCTCCCACGGGATCTGCATCCTCGCCAACTTCTCCGAGCAGTTCGCGCTCTCCGACGAGGAGCGCGACCGCGTGATGCGCTGCGTGCTCGACCACGTCGCCGGCCGCGTCCCCGTGATCGTCACCACCACGCACTTCTCGTCGGCGATCTGCGCCGCCCGCTCCCGCGCCGCCCAGGACGCCGGCGCCGCCATGGTCATGGTCATGCCCCCCTACCACGGCGCCACCATCCGCGTGCCCGAGCTCGGCGTGCACGGCTTCTTCCGCACCGTCTCCGACGCCATCGACATCCCCGTCATGATCCAGGACGCCCCCGTCGCCGGCACCCCCCTCTCCGCCGCCTTCCTCGCCCGGCTCGCCCGCGAGATCGAGCACGTCGCCTACTTCAAGATCGAGGTCCCCCAGGCCGCCGCCAAGCTCCGCCACCTGATCGAGCTGGGCGGCGAGTCCGTCGAGGGCCCCTGGGACGGCGAGGAGGCCATCACCCTCATGGCCGACCTCGAGGCCGGCGCCACCGGCGCCATGACCGGCGGCGCCTACCCCGACGGCATCCGCGCCATCACCGACGCCTGGTTCGACAACCGCCCGGATGACGCCGCGAGCGCCTACGCCCGCTGGCTCCCCCTCATCAACCACGAGAACCGCCAGTGCGGCCTCCTCGCCTGCAAGGTCCTCATGGCCGAGGGCGGCGTCATCGCCTCCGACACCGTGCGCGCCCCCCTCGTCCCGCTCCACCCCGCGACCCGCGCCAGCCTCCTGGCCATCGCGCGCCGCCTCGACCCGCTGGTGCTCCGCTGGGACCGCTAGGGCGCGCACCCATGAAGCAAAGCAAGAACCTTCTTTTTCTGAAGAAAAAGAAGCAAAAAGACTTTGCCCATAAGACAAGACAAGCCCGCGTCCTGGGCCTTAATTTGGAAAAGTTCTTTGGTTCTTTCTTTCAAGAAAGAACTCGCTTCCTTGCTTCGCTGCCCGCAGCCCCGCAATTCCCGGGCGGTGCGGCATGATCCGCCTCGCCCTGGTCGGCCTGGGCAAGATCGCCCGCGACCGGCACCTGGACGCGATCGCCCACGCCGGCGGCATCGAGCTGGTCGCCGTCGCCGACCCCGCGGCCGCGCTCGACGGCGTGCCCTGCTTCCCCGACTTGGCGACCCTGCTGGCGTCCGGCCCCCCGGTCGACGCCGTGTCGCTGTGCACTCCGCCGCAGGGCCGCCGCGCCCTGGCGGCGGAGGCGCTGGCCGCCGGCTGCCACGTGCTGCTGGAGAAGCCGCCGGGTGCCACCGTCGCCGAGATCGCCCCCCTGGCCGACGCCGCCGCACGGGCCGGGCGCACCCTGTTCGCGACCTGGCACTCGCGCTTTGCCCCGGCGGTGGAGCCGGCGCGGCGCATCCTGGCCGGCCGGCGCATCCTCTCGGCGCGCATCACGTGGAAGGAGGACGTGCGGGCCTGGCACCCGGGCCAGCAGTGGATCTGGGAGCCGGGCGGGCTCGGCGTGTTCGACCCCGGCATCAACGCTCTGTCGATGCTGACCGCGATCCTGCCGCGCCCGGTGTTCCTGACCTCGGCCGAGCTGTCGTTCCCCGCCAACCGCTGCGCCCCGATCGCCGCCGAGCTGTCGTTCTCCGACCCGGACGGCGCGACGATCGAGGCCGCGTTCGACTGGCGCCAGACCGGCCCGCAGAGCTGGGACATCGCGGTCGAGGCGGAGGGCGCCTCGCTCGCCCTCTCGCAGGGCGGGCGCACGCTGGTCCACGACGGCCGGCTGCGCCTCGACGCGCCCAGCGCCGAGTACGACGCGATCTACCGGCGCTTCGCGGCGCTGGCGGAGACCGGCGCCTCGGACGTCGACCTGGCGCCGCTGGTCCACGTGGCGGACGCCTTCCTGCTCGGCCGCCGGATCGTCGTGGAGGATTTCGCCGACGCCTAGCCGTTCTGCTGCTACAATGGACCCAAAAGACCACAGGGAGAGAAGCGATGAACCGAAGGGATTTCCTGACCGCCTCGATGCTCGGTGCCGCAGGCCTGGGCGCCGCGGCCCTCGCCCGCCCCGCCTGGGCGCAGTCCAAGGGCACCGTGGGCATCGCCATGCCCACGAAGTCCTCCGCGCGCTGGATCGCCGACGGCGACAACATCTCCAAGGTGCTCACCCAGCGCGGCTACGCGGTGAACATGCAGTACGCCGAGGACGACGTGCCCAACCAGCTCGCCCAGATCGAGAACATGCTGACCCAGGGTGCCAAGGTCCTGGTCGTCGCCTCGATCGACGGCACCACCCTGACCGACGTGCTGGCCCAGGCCGCCGCCGCCGGCACCCGGGTGATCGCCTACGACCGCCTGATCCGCAACAGCCCGCACGTCGACTACTACGCGACCTTCGACAACTTCCAGGTCGGCGTGCTGCAGGCGACCTCCCTGGTCCGCGGCCTCAAGCTGCCCGACGCCCCCGGTCCCTTCAACATCGAGCTGTTCGGCGGCTCCCCCGACGACAACAACGCCTACTTCTTCTACGACGGCGCCCTGTCGGTCCTGAAGCCCCTGGTCGACGCGAAGAAGCTGGCCATCCCCAGCGGCCAGACCGGCATGGACCACGTCTCGACCCTGCGCTGGGACGGCGCCACCGCCCAGGCCCGCATGGACAACCTGCTGAGCGCCTACTACTCCGACCGCCGCCTCGACGCCGTGCTCTCCCCCTACGACGGCATCTCGATCGGCGTGCTCTCCTCGCTCAAGGGCATCGGCTACGGCTCCGGCACGATGAGGATGCCCCTCGTCAGCGGCCAGGACGCCGAGGTCCCCTCCGTCAAGTCGATCCTCGCCGGCGAGCAGTACTCCACGATCTTCAAGGACACCCGCGACCTCGCCCGCGTCACCGCCGACATGGTCGACGCCCTGCTGTCCGGCGCCGAGGTCAAGGTCAACGACACCACGACCTACAACAACGGCGTCAAGGTCGTGCCCGCCTACCTGCTCAAGCCGGTCATCGTCGACCGCAGCAACTGGGAGCCGGTCCTGGTCGGCAGCGGATACTACAAGAAGTCGCAGATCACCTAGGAACAGGAAGGAAGCACTTCTTTTTCTGAAGAAAAAGAAGCAAAAAGACTTTACCCATTTGCACCTGTGCAACATGGCTGGCACGGACCCAAAACGGGCAAAGTTCTTTGGTTCTTTCTTTCAAGAAAGAACTGCTTCCTTCCTCCCTTGCCTGGCCGAAACGAACGGAGGGCCGATGGACGATATCCTGGAGATGCGCGGCATCCGCAAGAGCTTCGGCGCCGTGGCCGCGCTGCGCGACGTGACGCTGTCGGTGCGCCGCGGCGAGATCCACGCCGTCGTCGGCGAGAACGGCGCCGGCAAGTCCACGCTGATGAAGGTGCTGAGCGGGGTGTACCCGCACGGCGACTACGAGGGCACCATTGCCTACGACGGGCAGGAGCGCACGTTCCGGACCATTAACGACTCCGAGGCGCTGGGGATCATCATCATCCACCAGGAGCTGGCGCTGATCCCGCTGCTCTCGCTGGCCGAGAACATCTTCCTCAGCAACGCGCCGAGCCGCCTCGGCGTGATCGACCGGGGTGCCATGTGGCGACGCGCGAAGGCGCTGCTGGCCAAGGTCGGCCTCGACGAGTCGCCGGACACGCTGGTCACCGACATCGGCGTCGGCAAGCAGCAGCTCGTCGAGATCGCCAAGGCGCTGTCCAAGGAGGTGCGCCTGCTGATCCTCGACGAGCCCACCGCCAGCCTCAACGAGCGCGACAGCCAGGCGCTGCTCGACCTGCTCGTCGAGTTCCGCGCGCAGGGCATCTCCTCGATCCTGATCTCGCACAAGCTGAACGAGATCTCCCGCGTCGCCGACCGCATCACCGTGCTGCGCGACGGCCGCACGGTCGAGACGCTGGACTGCCGTGCCGGCCCCGTCGCCGAGGACCACATCATCCGCCGGATGGTCGACCGCGACCTGGACAGCCGCTACCCCACCCACACGCCCCGCATCGGCGAGACCGTCTTCGAGGTGCGCGACTGGACCGCCGACCACCCGCTGCACCCCGGCCGCCGCGTCGTGGACGTCAAGCACTTCCACGTCCGCCGCGGCGAGATCGTGGGCATCGCCGGCCTGATGGGCGCGGGCCGGACCGAGTTCGCGATGAGCGTGTTCGGCCGCGCCTACGGCCGCAACATCGCCGGCGAGGCGCGCATGGACGGCCGCGTGGTCGACCTCTCGACAGTGCCGCGCGCCATCGCCGCAGGCCTCGCCTACGTCACCGAGGACCGCAAGCACCTCGGCCTCCTCCTCGGCCAGGACATCGCCAGGAACGTCAGCCTCGCCAACCCCGGCGGCGTGTCGCGCCGCCAGGTGATCGACGACATGGCCGAAATGAAGGTCGCCGAGGGCTACCGCGCGCAGATGCGCATCCGCTGCTCCGGCGTCTCCCAGGACGCCGGCACGCTGTCCGGCGGCAACCAGCAGAAGGTCGTGCTGTCGAAGTGGCTGTTCTCCGGCCCCGAGGTGCTGATCCTCGACGAGCCGACGCGCGGCATCGACGTCGGCGCGAAATACGAGATCTACCAGATCATCCAGGCGCTCGCTGACAGCGGCAAGGGCGTCGTCGTGATCTCGTCCGAGATGCCCGAGCTGCTCGGCCTGTGCGACCGCCTGTGCGTGATGGCCGAGGGCCGCTTCGTCGCCGAGTTCCCGGCCGAAGGCGCCACCCAGGAGCGGATCATGCGCGCCATCATGAACAAGGGGGAGACGCGTCCATGAGCGAACAGGCGGTGTCCGCCGGCGAGGCCGCGGCCCTGGCGCCCGCGCAACCGCGCCGCCACGCAGGGCTGGTGAAGGCCAACCTGCGCCGCTACGGCATGCTGCTGTCGCTGTTCGCGATCATGCTGTTCTTCGAGGTGATGACGCACGGCACGCTGCTGCGCCCGCTCAACCTCACCAACCTGATCCTGCAGAACAGCTACATCGTCATCATGGCGCTGGGCATGCTGCTCGTGATCGTCTCCGGCCACATCGACCTCTCCGTCGGCTCGGTCGCGGGCTTCGTCGGCGCGCTCGCCGCGGTGATGATCGTGCAGTTCCACGTCCCCTACCCGCTGGCGGCGCTTGCCTGCCTCGCCGCCGGCGCCGCGATCGGCGCGGCACAGGGCTACTGGGTCGCCTACTTCAGGATCCCCTCCTTCATCGTCACCCTTGCCGGCATGCTGGTGTTCAAGGGCCTGATGCTCACCGTGCTCGGCGGCCAGTCCGTCGGCCCGTTCCCGGTGACGTTCCAGCGCCTGTCCTCCGGCTTCGTCCCGGAGCTGCTGCCCGACGCCTCCGGGCTGCACCTCTCCTCCATGGCCTTCGGCATCGCCGTGGTCGCGGTGCTGGTGTTCCTCCACGCCCGCAACCGCGCCCGCCAGCTCGACCACGGCCTGACGCCGGAGCCCGCCTCCCTGTTCGTCGCCAAGAACGCCGCGATGGCCGCGGTGATCCTGGGCTTCACCTGGCTGATCGTGTCGCACCGCGGCCTGCCCAACGTCCTGGTCATCATGCTGGCGCTGATCGCGCTCTACGCGTTCGTCACCAACCGCACCGTCCCCGGCCGCCAGGTCTACGCGGTCGGCGGCAACGAGAAGGCCGCCAGGCTGTCCGGCGTGAAGACCGAGCGCCTCGTGTTCCTGACCTTCGTCAACATGGGCATGCTCGCGGCCCTCGGCGGCCTCGTCTTCGCGGCGAGGCTGAACACGGCAACACCCAAGGCCGGGCTCGGCTTCGAGCTGGACGTGATCGCGGCGTGCTTCATCGGCGGCGCCTCGGCCTACGGCGGCGTCGGCACGGTGGTGGGCGCGGTGATCGGCGCCTTCATCATGGGGGTGATGAACAACGGCATGTCGATCCTGGGCATCGGCATCGACTACCAGCAGGTGATCAAGGGCCTCGTGCTGCTCGGCGCCGTCTGCGTCGACGTCTACAACCAGAAGCGCTGAGGCAGGCAAGGTCGAGGCTCTGCCTCGAGCTCCGCCAGGGGGAGCCCCCCTGGACTTGCCTCCCTTAAGTCAAGGGATCAAAGGGTCCTCGGACCCTTTGCGGGTCTGGGCAGGGCCCAGCCTTGCTTCCTTTCCCCGACACGGAGTCCAAGATGGCGCAGGCAAGACGGCCCTTCGGCCGCACCGGCTGGGAGGTCTCGCCGATCGGCTTCGGTGCCTGGGCGATCGGCGGCTCCTGGGGCAGCGTGTCCGACGAGGACGCCCACGCGGCCCTTGGTGCGGCGCTGGACGCGGGCACCGACTTCATCGACACCGCCGACGTCTACGGCGACGGCCGCTCCGAGCGCCTGATCCGCGACGTCCTGCGCGCCCGCGCCGGCCCGCGCCCGATCGTGGCCACCAAGGCCGGCCGACGCCTCGACCCCCACGCCGCCGACGGCTACACCGCGGCCAACCTCGCCCGCTTCGTCGACCGCAGCCGCGAGAACCTCGGCGTCGAGTGCCTCGACCTGGTGCAGCTGCACTGCCCGCCGCCCGCGGTGTACGAGCCCGGCCACCCGGCGTTCGCGGCGATGGACGGGCTGGTCGCGTCCGGCGCCGCCCGCTTCTGGGGCGTGTCGGTGGAAACCGTGGACGAGGCCCTGCGCGCGATCGCCCACGACTCCGTGGCATCGGTGCAGATCATCCACAACCTGTTCCGCCAGCGCCCCGCCGAGCGCTTCTTCCGCGAGGCCCGCGCGCGCGGCGTCGCGGTCATCGTGCGCGTCCCGCTCGCCAGCGGCATGCTCACCGGCAAGCTGGCCCGCGACACCGTGTTCGCCGCCGACGACCACCGCAGCTTCAACCGCCACGGCGAGGCGTTCGACGTCGGCGAAACCTTCTCCGGCGTGCCCTACGACGTGGCCCTGGACGCGGTCGACGCGCTGCGCCCGCTGGTCCCCGGTGGCGCCACGATGGCGCAGTTCGCCCTGCGCTGGATCCTGATGGACGAGGCGGTGAGCGTCGCCATCCCCGGGGCGCGCAACGCGGCGCAGGCCCGCGGCAACGCCGCCGCCGCCGGCCTGCCGCCGATCGGGGCGGCTGCGATGCGCGAGGCGCGCGGGATCTACGACCGGCTGATCGCGCCGCACGTCCACGCGCGCTGGTAGCCGGCCGGCGCGCGCGGCCTCGCCCGCGCCGCCGCGACGGCCGCATCCGCGCGCCCGCGCACACGCAAACGTCTTCCCGGCCCTCGGAATTTGGTGGTAGTCACCCGGCCGGCCCGAAGGTCCGGCGACTTGCCCGCCCCGGCAGGACGCCCACCTCAGGCACCGCCGGGGCTGCGCCCGGGGCTGCGCGCATCCGAACCCACCCGAAAAGGCGAGCCTCAATGCACGAGACCCCGGCGCAGTGGAACAAGCGGCTTGCGCCCTACGCCCGCCCCGTCGTGTCCAGGAGCGTGCTGCAGCTCGCCACCACGCTCGGCCTGTTCCTGGCGCTGATCGTCGCCGCCCACGCGCTGCACATGGTGTCGTGGATGCTCGGCCTGCCGTTCTCGGCGCTGGCCGGGCTGCTGATGGTCCGCGTGTTCATCATCCAGCACGACTGCGGCCACCGCTCCTTCCTGCCCAGCCGCGTGGCCTGCGACTGGATCGGCCGGTCGCTCTCGTTCCTGACGCTCACCCCGTTCGACTACTGGCGCCGCGACCACGACAAGCACCACGCCACCTCCGGCAACCTCGACAAGCGCGGCTTCGGCGACGTCGACACCCTCACCGTCGCCGAGTACAGCGCGCTCGGCCGCCGCCAGCGCCTGGCGTACCGCGCCTACCGCAACCCGTTCGTGATGTTCTGCGTGGGGCCTGCCTGGGTGTTCCTGCTGCGCTACCGCCTGCCGCTGTGGCTCGGCGACAAGGCGCGCGGCAGCTCGGTGGCCTCCATCCTGCTGCTCGACCTGGCGCTCGTCGTGTTCTTCGGCGCCCTGGTGGCGCTGCTCGGCTGGTGGGCGGTCACCACGGTGTGGCTGCCGGCCTACCTGGTCGCGGCCACCGTCGGCGTGTGGCTGTTCTTCGTCCAGCACCAGCACGAGGACACCTACTGGCGCCTCGCCCCGGAGTGGTCGTTCGTGGAGGCGGCGCTGCTGGGCTGCTCGTTCTACCGCCTGCCGGGCTGGCTGCACTGGCTGACCGGCTACATCGGCTACCACCACGTCCACCACCTCTCCAGCCGCATCCCGAACTACCGCCTGCCCAGCGCCTACCGCGAGATCCCGGAGCTGCAGACCGCGCCCTCCGTCGGCATCTGGGACAGCATCAAGGGCGTGCGCCTCTCGCTCTGGTGCGACAGCCGCCAGCGGCTGGTCTCGTTCCGCACCGCCTTCGCCCGCGTCCCGAGCCCCTGCTCCTGACACCCCGGCCACGCGGCCCCGCCAGCGAGCCACGTGGCTCGCGCGCCGGAACCTCCTGCCCGTCCTGCGCCTCACGTCCCACGCGGCCATACCCTGCCTCGCTTCCGCAGACCCTCACTCCCACCGTGTGAGATGGCGCTGTCCTGCCGCGCAGGACAACGGCTCCCGCGACACCCCGATTTGTCCTGCGCCGCAGGACATCTTGTCCTGCGGCGCAGGACACCTTTTCCTGCCGCGCGAGCAGCCTGGCAGCATCAGGGAACCGCAGCCGCGGCGGCGCCCGACCCTGCCCGACAGGCCCGGAAATCCGTGTTCGACAGCGTCACGGCCACTGGGTGGTGTTCCGGTTTGAGGGCAGCAAGCAAGGCCGGGCTCTGCCCGGACCCGCCAAAGGCCGAGGCCTTTGGAAACCACGACTCTGGGTCGGAGGCCTGTCGCCACGTGCCGTGCCGCAGGCCCGAGTGGAGGCCGGTCCAAGGGCGCAGCGCCTGACGGGTTCCCGCTTGAAGCTTGAGGCAGAGCCCCGGCCTTTCGAACCGAGGCACGATTCCTCACTGCCCCGGGTTGACGCCGGCATGCCGTCCAGGACCCGCCGGACCGCTCGGTCCGGCACAACGTGGAAAGCCTGCACACCACGGAGCAGATGCTGATCGAGCCGCAGCGGGTCGCCCGCCTCAGGATCGTGGGCGCGCTACGGCCTCGACGACGGCGAGGTCGAGTTCCTCGAACAGAACCCCATGCCACGCCGACCGCCTATCACCCGGCGGATGCCGGTCCACCGCAGGGGTGAAGGCCACGCCATCCAGGGACGCTCCGGCCAGACGCGCGGTCCCGGCCGAAGCACCCGTGCATGCTCAGCGTCGGTCGCAGTTGCCCGTGAGCCTGTTGAAGAACTGCTCGGCACCGCAGGTCGGCACCGCAGGCGGCGGAGGGCTTGCCGCGACATAGCTGGCCCCGCCCTGGTAGGCGGGCGCGGCATAGCCGGCCACCGGCTGCGGACCGGGTGGCGGATACCCGTAGCCAGCGGGCCCCGGATACGCATAGGGCGGAGGATAGCCATAGGCGTAGGGCGGCGGCGGCGGGTAGCCGTAGGGCGGCGGATACGCGTAGGGCGGCGGCACGACGGCGTAGGGATACGGGTAGGGGTGCACCAGGGCAGACCCGACCACCGCGCCTGCCGTGAGCCCCACGGCCGTCCCGAACAGGAAGCCCCCGCCCCCGCCCCCCGCCTCGGCCGGCCTCGGCGCCGCGGCGCAGAGCGAGGCCGCCACAAGCCCGGTGCACACCAGATGTCTCATCGCCTGCCCCCTTGGTCCATGCATTTCGCCCGAGTGTCGAGGCGGCGACCGCCCTGCGTCAATTCACGAACGGTGACAGTCCCGCCGCAGCGCACGGGCCCGGCTCGCGGCGCAGCGGCGGTGGGGGCGCCGCTAGGGCTTGGCGGGGGCAGGCGCGTCGAGCAGCAGCGACGGCGGCACCTGGCTCCTCGCCACCACCTCGGCCGGCAGCGTGAAGAACTCCATGTCGCGGATCTCCTCGGGCGCGTCCGGCGGCACCACCAGCCGCACATGCACGCTCAACGGCCCGGGATAGTCGAGCACGGCCACCCGGGCCGCCTTCTGGAACGGGTAGCAGCCCTCCACGTCGATGAGCCTGCGCGCCATGATCCCGACCACCCATTGCTGCAGCTCCGGCAGCGTCAGGCACATGATCGCGACCGGCTTGAGCACGAGGGCGGACTGGTCGAGCGCCTTGAGCCGCTCCACCTCGCGATGCGCCTCGGCGGTGATCTTGTCCGTGTGCGCGGCGGGCTCCGCCAGCGCAGGGACCGACCCCGCAAGCATCGACAGCAGAGCCAAGGTGTTCCGCAACGACATCCCGATCCCGCGTCTGGTTGGCGGCTCAGGATACTCCTTCACGCGGGGTTTGCCACCGCACGCCGGGGCATCGGGCGCCATCGCGTCCGCATGGGCCGGGGGCAGGCGGTCAGGCAAGCAAGGCTGGGCTCCGCCCAGACCCGCCAGGGGCGAGCCGCCCCTGGACCGGTTTCACTTAAGGAAGCCATCCAAGGGGCTTCCCTTGGCGGGATCCCCGTCTTCAAGCAGGAGGGGCAAAGCCCCTGGCCTTGCCTTTCCTGGCCGGCACTTCTGCGCCAGCCAGTCGTGTCAGGCGAGCAGCGCCACCCCCGATGCGCTGCCCTGCGCCGCGGCGGGCACCCTGGCCGCCGGGTGCTGCGAGGCGCCGAACAGCAGGTATGTGTTGAGCTGCTGCTGCGTCGGCGTGGTGGCGATCACCTGCCCGGCGGCATCGTGGAACGTCAGCACGGTGATGCCGAGCGTCAGGTCGAGCTGGGAGGTCGGATTCGGCTTCGCCGCCTGGGCGACCGGAGACTCCGACCCGCCGGCCGCCAGCGCGGGCGGCGGGATGGCCAGCGCGTCGGCACGGCTGGCGACAGACGTCGAGACTGCAATCATCGCCTTGCTCCTTCCGGCTTTGCAGGTCGTCCGGATCCGCGCGGGGACCTCGGGTGCCGCGAAGGCGGTCACGGCGCCAGTCATAGGACGACAGCGTTAACGGCCGGTGAAGACGGGGCCGCCAGCCTCGGCTACCGCTCCGGGCGGGCGCCCTCCCCCGGGGACGTGCCGGCGGGACGGCGGTCCTCGGGAGCGGCCGGATGCGGCTCCGCCGACGCGCCCGGCGCCGAGCCCACCCCACCCTGCGCGGGGGAGTTCGGACGCACGCCGCCCGCGCCGCTCGACATGTCGCCGCTGGGCGCGGCCTGGCCCGCAGGCGCCTGTCCGCCCTGCTGCGCCCGCGCTGGCGCCGCCCCCGTTCCCAGCAGCAGCGCCGCCAGCATCGACAAGCCCCTCGCGCGCATCCCGCCCTCCCCCGTCACCCGGCAGCCCGACCGGCGACGCATCGCCTACAGCCGTCGCTTCAGCCCGGCGGTCAGCTCCGCCGTCGTCGCGGTGCCGCCGAGGTCGCGCGTACGCACCCCGTCCTCGACCACCGCCTGGCGGATGGCGCGGCGCAGCAGCTCGCCGCGCTCGACCATGCCGACGTGGTCGAGCATCTGCGCCGCCGCCAGCATCAGCGCCAGCGGGTTGGCCACCCCCTTGCCCGCGATGTCCGGCGCCGAGCCGTGCACCGCCTCGAAGATCGCCGCGGTCTTGCCGATGTTGGCGCCGGGTGCCAGGCCCAGGCCGCCGATCAGCCCGGCGATCAGGTCGCTCAGGATGTCGCCGAACAGGTTCGTGGTCACGATCACGTCGAACTGCCACGGGTCGGTCACCAGCTGCATCGCGCAGGCGTCGACGATGCGCTCGTCCATCTCGACGCGGCCCTCGTACTCCTTCGCGATGTCGCGCCCCGCCTCCAGGAAGATCCCGGTCAGCAGCTTGAGGATGTTCGCCTTGTGCACGACCGTGACCTTCTTCCGGCCGTGCGCGATCGCGTACTCGAAGGCGTAGCGGATGATCCTTTGGCAGCCGGACCGCGTGTTGAAGCCCGCCGCCATCGCCACCGCCTTGGGATCGTCGCCGATCGGCATGTAGTGCTCGAAGGCGGCGTAGTAGCCGTCGAGGTTCTCGCGGATCAGCACGATGTCGATGTCGTCGAACCGCCCGCCTGGGATCAGCGTCAGCGCCGGGCGCACGTTGGCGAACAGCTCGAATTCCTTGCGCAGCTGCACGTTGATGCTGCGGAACCCGCCGCCCGACGGCGTGGTCAGCGGCCCCTTCAGCGCGAGCTTGTTGCGCCGGATGCTCTCGACGGTGACGTCGGGCATCGGATCGCCGACCGAGACGATCGCGCTCATGCCCGCGGGCTGCTCGTCCCACTCGAACGGGCTGCCGAGCGCGTCCAGGATCTCCACCACCGAGGCCACGATCTCCGGCCCGATGCCGTCGCCCGGAATCAGCGTGGCGGGCAACTTGCCCGTGGCGGACTGGCTCATGTCTCGGCTCCCGAAGTACTCGGGCCAAGGCTACGCCGATCCCGCGGACAGGAAAAGCAGAGCGGAGGAGTCGCCGCCTGGAGCCTGCCTCCGGCCTCCACTCTCCATGACGGCCAGTGTCCGAGGCCCGGCCCCGTCGGGGCAGTCAGCAGGCGAGCCGTACCCGGGGCCGTTGAGCATGGCCGAGCAGGCAGGCAAGGTTGAGGCTCTGCCTCAAACTCCGCCAAAGGCAAGCCTTTGGAACCCATTACTTAAGTAAAGGGTTTCCAAAGGGCTCGGCCCTTTGGCGGGTCCGGGCAGAGCCCGGCCTTGCTTGCTGGACAGCTCGGTGTCAGGAGCCGCCGGTCTCAGTTCGCGAAGCAGTGCTTCTGCTTGCCCATCGCGACGAGCTGGTTGGCGCGCAGCGTCGCCGCCGTCCCCTTGCGGTCCGCCGCAGCGGCGCGGACCGTGTCCATCTCCGACATCTCCGTGGTGCCCGCCGTCTGCGACGTGGTCGTGCCCTTGCGCGCCGCCGCCGACGACGCGCCGGCGGAGTTCACGATGGCGTTCTGCGCCGCGACCTGGCTGGTGATCTGGTCGCAGCTCAGCGCCCCGTCTGCCGGGAGTGCTGCGGCCGGGGTCGCGGCAGCGGTGGCGCTGCCTGGCGGACTGCCCGCCGCGGCCGGGGCGGACCCGGCCCCCGCGTCCGGCGTGGCGGCACACGCTCCGAGCAGGACGCAGGCGGCAAAGGCGAGGGACACACGGATCAAATCGTCAACTCCATCTCGGCAGGTCGAAGTGCTGTAACGCAGGGTCCGGACGTCGCCGCCCGGGGTGTCACGATGGGCGAAACCCCGCCCTGACGCCAGCTTCTACTTCTCCTTCTCGAAGCGCTCCTGCGCCGCCTTGAACTGCGTGGTGTACTCGCCGAAGCCGGCATAGACCCGCGCCTGGATCTGCGTCGCGTCGTGGCTGATACCGGCCATGCGGGACTTCGCAGCCGCGCTGATCGCCTCCATGTCGGCGTTGGCCTGCTTCATCACGCAGGCATCCCAGGCCTTCGCCTTGCCCTCGTACTCGTTCACCACGTCGGCACTGTGGTTGTACTTGGCGCGGTCTCCCAGATCGAGCACCGGGCGCGCCGGCTCCGCCCCGCATTCCTCGGGGGACCATGCGCCCGCAGCCGCGCCGGCGCTGCCGGGCGTGCCGCCCGCGGCGGCGGGCTGGGCGGGATCGGGCTGTGCCATCGCCTGCCGGCATCCGATCGAGAGAAGCAGGGCGAGCCACGTCAGGTGCCGCATCGACGATCTCCTTGAGTCACCGCCGGAAGGCTAGAGCAACGCCTGCACGGAGGAAATCATCCGCTGACGCCGCGTCGCCCAGTGCAGCCCGTCGGCTGCAGGCCATCCGGGCAGTCCCGGACCAGACTGCCCAGGCAGCGCGCAGCGTGTGTCCGGGCCCGCCGGTGCAATGGTTGCACCCCGGCTGCACTTGTGTTGCAAGTGCGCTCAGCCGCCTCGTGCCGCAGCTTGATGGCACAACCCTTGCTTAGATCCGGTGCAACAGCATCATCCGGTGCGGCGGCGACACCCATGGCAGAGGCGCCGTGGATGGTGCCACGTGCCCGAACCGAGGAGCCGAACTTGGTCGATCAAATCCTGCACTACATCATCCTCAGCGGCGGGCTGCTCGCCATCATGCCGCTGCTGTTCGTGCTCACGCTCGCCGTCGGCCTGGAGCGGCTGTGGCTGCTGGGCCGCACCGTGCGCAGCGGCAAGCGCGTCCAGGCGGCGATGCGCAACGTCGGCTACAAGGACGTCGAGGGCCTGCGCTCCATCGCGCGC
Organism: uncultured Acetobacteraceae bacterium; assembly: GCA_964236585.1. GTDB lineage: Bacteria > Pseudomonadota > Alphaproteobacteria > Acetobacterales > Acetobacteraceae > CAXSEF01. The sequence goes on along the minus strand of CAXSFE010000012.1, from coordinate 9,610 downwards.
ACCGAGGGCAAGACCCTGCAGGGCCACCTTGTCGCCACCGCCATCGCCTCCTGCGGCGACCGTGCCGACGAGATGGAGGGCCATCTCGAGGAGGAGATCATGGAGGCGATGCCGCGGCTGACCCGCCTGATGTGGATCCTCGACACCTCGGTCACCATCGCGCCGCTGCTGGGCCTGTTCGGCACCATTGTCGGCATGATCCAGGCGTTCAACGTGCTGTCCAGCCACGGCGGCCCCGCAGAGGTCACCGGCGGCATCGCCGACGCGCTGGTCTCGACCGGCGCCGGCCTGATGATCGCCATCGTCGCCGTCTACTTCATGAACTACCTGAACACGAAGATGCGCGTCATCGTGCACCAGATGGAGCTGATCAAGCTCGGCTTGGTCAACCGCTTCCACGGCAACGGCGTCAGCCACGAGACCGTCGCCACCCCGCTGCGCCGGCCGATGCCCGTCGCCCAGGGCGCCTGAGCCATGGCCCGGCGCAAGCGTTCCATCCTCGAGGACCCGCACGCGCGGCTCGAGATCGTGCCGATGATCGACATCATGATGTTCCTGCTCGTGTTCTTCGTGATGATCGCCCTGCGCATGATCCCCGACGCCGGCGTCACCATGCAGCTGCCGGGGGCCGCCACCGCCACGCAGATGCCGGCGACCCAGGTGGTCATCGCCATCGATGCGAGCGACGTCATCCACATCCAGGACCAGACCTACAACCTCGACGCGCTGCAGAGCTACCTGGCCGGGGTGAAGCAGAACCATGTCACCAACGTGGTGATCGCCGCCGACAAGAGCATCAACTTCCAGCAGGTCATGGACGTGATGGACACCGTGCGGAAGACCGGCATCACCGACGTCGGGCTCGCGACCAAGCAGGAGTGAGGAAGGCCAGGGGCTCTGCCCCTGGACCCCGCCAGGGCGAGCCGCCCTGGACCTGCGCAACTTGTCTTTCTTAAGCAATGCCGGGGTCTGGGGGGCGGCTCGCCCCCCAAGCCTTTTCTTCTCTTCAGCCCAAAGGCCCCATGAAGCACCTGATCGCCGCGGCAGGCCTCGTCCTCGCCGCGACCGCCGTCCATGCCGAGGAAGGCATGTGGACGTTCGACAACCTCCCCGCCAAGCAGATGCAGGAGCGCTACGGCTTCACGCCGACCGCCGAGTGGATCGCGCGGGTGCAGGGCGGCTCGCTCCGCCTCGCCCAGGGATGCTCCGGCTCGTTCGTGTCCGCCGACGGCTTGGTGATGACCAACCACCACTGCGCCAACGCCTGCCTGTCCCAGCTCTCCGACGCCGGGCACAACTACATGCAGGCCGGCTACAACGCGGCGAAGCGCGAGGACGAGCCGCGCTGCCCGGACATCGAGCTGAACCAGCTCGACAGCATCGCCGACGTCACCCCCGCGATGGCCGACGCCACGAAGGGCAAGACCGGCTCGGACTACGTCGCGGCGCAGCGCGCGGCGTCGAGCCGGATCGAGACCGACTGCGTGGCGGGCGACGCGGCCACCTGGCGCTGCGACGTGGTGAGCCTGTACCAGGGCGGCCGCTACGCGCTCTACAAGTACCGCCGCACCCAGGACGTGCGTCTGGTGTTCGCGCCGTCGCAGGACATCGCGTTCTTCGGCGGTGACCCCGACAACTTCAACTTCCCCCGCTACGACCTCGACCTGACGTTCCTGCGCGCCTACGCGGACGGCAAGCCGCTGCACCCGACCTACCTCCCGTTCTCCCCGGACGGGCCGAGGGAGGGCGACATGGTGTTCACCGAGGGCAACCCCGGCTCCACCAGCCGCGACGAGACCGTGGCCCAGCTCACCACCCTGCGCGACGCCACCCTGCCGCGCCTGCGCACGCTGTACTCGTCGCTCGACGGGGTGCTCTGGGACTACAGCCGGCGCGGGGCGGAGCAGGCCAAGCAGGCGCAGGACGACCTGTTCGGCGTCGAGAACACGCTCAAGGTGTTCAAGGGCTGGCAGGGCACGCTTGCCGATCCCGCGCTGTTCGACCGCAAGCGCGATGCGGAGGCCGCGCTGAAGGCGTGGGTCGACGGCGATGCGGCGCGAAAGGCCGACTACGGCGACCCCTGGTCCGCGATCGCCGCCGCCGAGACGCGCGACCGCCAGCTTGCGCCGCGCTTCGCCATGGTCGAGGGGCGCCGCGGCCGCGGCGCGGGCTTCAACTCCACACTGTTCGTCCGCGCGCGCACCCTGGTCCGCGCCGCCGCCGAGCGCGCCAAGCCGGACGCGGACCGCCTGCCCGAGTACCGCGACGCCAACCTGCCGGCGCTGCAGCAGTCGCTGTTCTCCGCGGCGCCCACCTACCCGGAGTTCGAGCGCACCACGCTCGCCTTCTCGCTCACCGCGCTGCGCCAGACGCTCGGCGCCGACGACGCGTTCGTCCACCAGGTGCTCGGCGATGCCTCGCCGGAGCAGCTCGCCGACCGTCTGGTGGGTGGCACCAAGCTCGCCGACGTCGCCGAGCGCCACGCCCTGTGGGACGGCGGCGCTGCGGCGGTGGCTGCGTCCACCGACCCCATGGTCGTGCTCGCCCGCGACATCGACCCCGCCGCGCGCGGGGTGCGCAAGCAGCACGAGGACGAGGTCGACGCCGTGCTCGCCAAGAACAGCGAGACCGTCGCGCGCGCCCGCTTCGCCCGCGACGGCGCCTCGACCTACCCGGACGCGACCTTCTCCCCGCGCATCTCCTACGGCACGGTCAAGGGCTGGACCGAGGACGACGGCCACGAGGTTCCCGCCTTCACCGACATGGCCGGGCTGTTCAAGCGCGCCACCGGCAGCGACCCGTTCAAGCTGCCGCAGGACTGGCTCGACGCGAAGGGGCACCTGGACCCGCACACGCCGTTCGACTTCGCCACCACCAACGACATCATCGGCGGCAACTCCGGCAGCCCGGTCGTGGACCGCGACGGCCACGCGGTCGGACTGATCTTCGACGGCAACATCCACTCGCTCGGCGGCGACTTCGCCTACGACGGGCGGCAGAACCGCGCGGTCGCGGTGGACACGGCGGCGATCCTCGCGGCGCTGCGGCAGGTGTACCGCAACGACGCGCTGGCGGACGAGCTGACGGCCTGGACGCGCAAGCCGGGGCAGTGAGAAGGCAAGGCCAGAGCTCTGCCCCCATGCCTGAAGGCGGGGACCCGCTGGGGGCACGCGCCCCCAGACCCGCACAACTCAAGTCGAGGTTTCCAAAGGCTCGGCCTTTGGCGGGGTCCCCGCTTCCAAGCATGGGGGGCAGAGCCCCTGGCCTTCCTTCCTGATGGCCGGCCCTCCCCCCGAGACCCTGATGCGTCTGCGCGATATCGCGCGGATGCACCTGATGTTCGGCGGCGACCTGCTGCGCGGCAGCCGGGCCGACGAGGCGGAGGCCTACCTGCGCGCCGCGCTGCTCGTGGACCCGGCGCTGACACCGGCGATCGGCCTGCTCGCCCGCGCGCTGCTCGACCTGCAGCGGGTGGACGAGGCGATCGCGGTCCAGCGCGAGGCGGCGCGGCGCGAGCCCTCCAACATGTTCCACCGCGGCACGCTGGGCGCGATGCTGCTGACCGCCGGGCGCTACCGCGAGGGCTGGGCGGAGTGGGCGGCGACGCGCGCGCTCACGCCGCGCCTGGCCGACCCGGCGCGCGAGTGGGACGGGCGCGCGGAGCTGCGCGGGCGCACCCTGCTGGTGATCTGCTGCGACGGCTTCGGCGACGCGTTCCAGTTCTGCCGCTACGTCCCCGCCCTGGCCGAGCGCGGCGCGCGCATCGTCCTCGCGTGCCAGCCTGAGGCGATGCCGATCCTTTCGCGCGTGGCGGGCGTCGCGCAGACCGTGGATCGCACGAAGCCCCTGCCCCGCCACGACCTGTGGACGGAGGACAAGATCCTGCCGATGCGCTTCGCCACCGAGCCGGGCAGCATCCCGCGGGCGGAGGGCTACCTGGCCGCCGATCCCGCGCGGGTCGCCGTGTGGGTGCGCCGGCTGCCGCCAGGGCGCAAGGTCGGGCTGGTGTGGGGCGGCAACCCGCAGAACGACCAGGACGGCACCCGCTCGCTGCCGCCGGGGCAGGTGGCGGGGCTGCTGGGGCCGATCCTGGCGTGCGGCGGCACGCAGTATGTCAGCTTCCAGCACGGGCCCCGTCGTGCCGAGGCGGCCACCCTGCCGGGCGTGCTCGACATCGCGGGCGAGCTGACGGAGTTCGGCGAGACGGCGGCGGCGCTGGCCTGCATGGACCTGCTGATCGGGGTGGAAACCGCGGCCACCCACCTGGCGGGGGCGATGGGGCGGCCGGCCTGGGTGCTGCTGTCGCGGCGGCCGGACTGGCGCTGGGGGCTCTCGGGGCAGTCGTGCCCGTGGTACGCCAGTGCACGGCTGTGGCGGCAGGGCGCCGTGGGGGACTGGGCGGGGATCACGGCCGCGGTGGCGGCGGCGCTGCCGGGCTGAAGGAAGCAAGGCCAGGGGCTCTGCCCCTGGACCCCGCCAAAGGCCGAGCCTTTGGAAACCAATACTAAGGAAAAGGTTTCCAAAGGGCTCGGCCCTTTGGCGGGTTCGGGCAGAGCCCGACCTTGCTTGCTGCCTGCGCAGGTCCCGCAGAAAACATTGGACAGTGCTGCTCGCCAAAGTTACAGACGACGCGCTGTCAAGCCGTGGAACCAGGGAGCGACGCATGATCCAGTCACCGCGAACCCCTGATTCCGCTGTCCGAGCCTGCCGCTCGCACTAGCGGCCGCACCAGGGCCCCCGGCCCCAGGGCACTCGACGCCGCGGTCTTCCCGCGGCCAGCACACTCCATCGAGGGAGCGGTCGCCGCGGGACGCGGCGCCGCCATGCACAGATGACCCCCCGTTCCAAGACCGCCACGCCCGTGCGCGCGGTGTTCGGCTTCGTGCTGCGCCACTGGCGGCGGCAGGCGGCGCTCGTCGCCGCGATCCTGGCCGCGGCCCTGCTGTCCACCGCCGCCGACGTGGTGATGCCGATCTACGCCGGCCGCCTGGTCGACGCCGTGGCCAACCCCGAGGGGCTGAGCCACGCTGCAGCGGGGCACCGCGCGCTGCTCGACCTGGCGGTGATCGCGGGGCTGGGCGCGGGCGGCGTGGTCCTGACCTATCTGGGGCTGCTCGGCACGGTGCGGCTCACCCTGACGATGATGCAGGCCGTCACGCTCGACACGTTCCACCGCGTGCAGCGGTTCTCGGCCGACTGGCAGGCGAACAGCTTCGCCGGCTCCACCGTGCGCCAGATCACCCGGGGCAGCGCGGCGCTGGACATCCTCAACGACACGGTGATGTTCGCGCTGCTGCCGGCGCTGGTGGCGCTGGGCGGCACCGCGCTGGTGCTCGGGCTGCGCTGGCCGCTGATGGGCGTGCTCGTCGCGGTCGGCAGCGCGCTGTACGTGGCGGGCGCGGTGCGGGCGTCGAGCTGGGTCGGCTCCGCGTCGCGGCTGTCGAACCTGTGGGACACCCGGCTCGGCGGCGCGCTGGCCGACGCGGTCACGTGCAACGCGGTGGTCAAGGCGTTCGGCGCGGAGGACCGCGAGGACGCGCGCCTCGGCCGCGTGGTCGGCAAGTGGCGCCGCCGGGTGCGCCGGACGTGGCTGCGCGGCTCGCTCGTGCACACCGGGCTGGGCGGCGGGCTCCTGCTCCTGCGCACCGGCGTCACCGCGCTCGGCACCTGGTTCTGGTGGGTGGGCGACGCGGGGCCGGGCGGCGTGGCCACCGTGCTCACCAGCTACTTCGTGGTCCAGGGCTACCTGCAGGACATCGGCCAGCAGGTCCGCCACCTGCAGCGCTCGGTCAACGACCTGGAGGAGCTCGTCGGCCTGCACGCCCAGACGCTCGGCGTCGACGACGCGCCGCACGCGCCCGCGCTGCGGGTCGCGCAGGGCCGCGTCGAGTTCGAGCGCGTCGGCTTCCGCTACGGCCCCCACGCCACCCCGCTGTTCGACGACCTCGCGATCGCCATCCCCGCCGGGCAGCGCGTCGGCCTGGTCGGGCACTCCGGCTCCGGCAAGAGCAGCTTCGTCAAGCTGCTGCAGCGCCTGCACGACGTGACCGCGGGCCGCATCCTGGTCGACGGCCAGGACATCGCCCGCGTGTCGCAGGTCTCGCTGCGCCGGCAGGTCGCCATCGTGCCGCAGGAGCCGCTGCTGTTCCACCGCTCGCTCGCCGAGAACATCGCCTACGCGCGGCCGGGCGCCACCGCGCGCGAGGTCGAGCATGCGGCGGAGCTGGCGAACGCGCACGGCTTCATCGCGCGCCTGCCGCAGGGCTACCGCACGCTGGTCGGCGAGCGCGGGGTGAAGCTGTCCGGCGGCGAGCGGCAGCGGGTGGCGATCGCGCGCGCTTTCCTCGCCGACGCGCCGATCCTGGTGCTCGACGAGGCGACCGCCAGCCTGGACTCCGACAGCGAGGCGCTGATCCAGGAGGCAATGGACCGGCTGATGGCCGGGCGCACCGCCATCGTCATCGCGCACCGCCTGTCCACCGTGAGGGCGCTCGACCGAATCGTGGTGTTCGACGCGGGCGTCATCGCGGAGGACGGCACGCACGCGGCGCTGCTGGCCCGGCCGGGCGGGATCTACCGGCGGATGTTCGAGCGGCAATCGATGGGACTGCTGGCGGAATGAGCGCGCATAGGGAAGGAAGGCCAGAGGCTCTGCCTCTGGACTCCGCCAAAGGCCAAGCCTTTGGAAACCTGTACCTCGGGCCTGCGGCACGCCGCCGCGACCGGTGCCAAACGTGCGCCGGTCCAGGGGCGCTGCCCCTGGCGGTGTCCAGAGGCGGAGCCTTTGGCCTTGCCTTGCTGCTCGCCGCCTGCAACCCGCCAAAGCCCGCCGCGAAGCCGGTCGTCGTGCCCCAGGTGTCCGCGATCACGGTGCAGCCGCACGCCGTGGCCCTGACCTGGGAGTATGCCGGGCGCGTCGTCGCCTTCCGCCGCACGGAGGTGCGCGCCCGGGTCGGCGGGCTGCTCCTGCAGCGCCGCTACACGGAGGGCGCGCGCGTCGCCGCCGGCGAGGTGCTGGTGCGCCTCGACCCCGCGCCGTACGAGGCGGCCGTCGCCCACGCCGCAGCCCTGGTGCAGCAGGCCGACGCGCAGCGCGACAAGGCGGCGCGGGACCTGCACCGCGCCGAGGCCCTGCTCACCACCCAGGCCGGCAGCCTCGTGGCGCGCGACGACGCCGCCTCGGCCGCCTCCCTCGCGGAGGCCAACGCCGCCGCCGCGCGGGCCACGCTGCGCACGGAGGCGCTGACCCTGTCGTGGACGACGGTCGCCGCCCCGCTCGCCGGCGTGACCAGCCTGGAGGCGCTGCCGGAGGGCAGCCTGGTGGCGGCGAACACCCTGCTGACGACGATCACGCAGACCGACCCGGTCTACGTCGGCTTCGCGTTCACCGACGAGGACCTCGCCACCCTGCGCGCCCTGCGGCGCGACGGCGGCGCCGGCCTGGACCGCCTGCCGGCCACGGTGCTGGGCGAGGACGGCACGCCCTACCCGCGCCCCGGCGCCGTCGACTTCACCGACAGCAGCGTCGACCAGGCCACCGGCACGGTGCACGGCCGCGCCCTGTTCCCCAACCCGGACGACCGGCTGCTGCCCGGCGCTTTCGTGCGCATCCGCATCGGCGGCCTCACCCTGCCCGGCGCCCTGACCCTGCCGCAGCAGGCGGTGCAGCAGGACGCCGCCGGGTCGTACGCCTGGGTCGTGGGCACGGACGGCCACGCGGCGCGGCGCGGGCTGACGCTCGGGCCCGCGGTCGTCGACGGCGCGGCGCCGGGCGTGGCGTCCTGGGTGGTGGAGGCGGGCCTGGCCGCCGGCGAGCGGGTGGTCACTGCGGGCGTGCTCAAGGTCCAGGATGGGCACGCGGTCGAGGTCACCGCGCCGTGAGGACGTGGCAGGAAGGAAAGGCCAGGGGCTCTGCCCCTGGACCCTGCCAAAGGCGAGCCTTTGGAAACCATCCCGAAGGAAGCGCGCGACGGGCAGGCTTGCCTTGCCTTGCTGAACAAATGGATTCTCAAGGCTCCGCCTTGAGCGGAGTCCAGAGGCAGAGCCTCTGGCCTTCCTTGCCTGCGCCATGCTGAACGCCCGTACCTTCATCGACCGCCCCGTGCTGGCGGCCGTGCTGTCGCTGGTGGTCACGCTCGCCGGCCTGGTCTCGATCGGCACGCTGCCCGTCGCGCAGTACCCGCAGATCGTGCCGCCACAGGTCCAGGTCGCGGCGAGCTACCCCGGGGCGGACGCGGCGAGCGTGGCGCAGACGGTGGCGCTGCCGCTGGAGCGCGCGGTCAACGGGGTGGACCACCTGCTGTTCCTGCAGTCCAACATCAGCGACGGCAGCCTGTCGCTGACCGCGAGCTTCGACATCGGCACCGACCCGGACCAGGCGACGATCAACGTCAGCAACCGGGTGCAGACCGTGACCAGCACCCTGCCGGCGGAGACGCAGCGCGCGGGGGTGCAGGTGGCCAAGGCGTCGAGCACTCTGCTGGGGATCGTCTCGCTCGGCTCGCCCTCGCGCCGCTACGACGACCTGTTCCTCGGCGCCTACGCGCAGCGCCAGGTGATCGACGAGCTCAAGCGGGTGCCGGGCGTGGGGCAGGCGGAGTTCTTCGGCCAGAAGGACTACGCGATGCGGGTGTGGCTGCACCCGGACAAGCTGGCGCAGTACCGGCTGGGGGCGCAGGACGTGGCCGACGCGATCCGCGCGCAGAACGGGCAGTTCGCCACCGGCACGATCAACGCGCCGCCCGACCGCGGCGGCGCCTGGACCACGGGGATGACCGCGTCGGGGCGCCTGCCGGATGCGGCGGCGTTCGGGGCGATCGTCCTGGCCGCCGGGCGCGACGGCACGGCGCTGCGGCTGCGCGACGTGGCGCGGGTGCAGCTCGGCTCGGAGCACTACGACTTCGACGCGGTGCAGGGCGGCGGGCCGGCGATGCCGATCGGCGTGTTCCTGCAGCCCGGCGCCAACGCGCTCGCCGTGATGGCGGCGCTGCGGGCGCGTATGGACGTGCTTTCGCGCGACTTCCCGCCGGGCGTGACCTGGAGCGTGCCGTTCGACACCACGCAGTTCGTGCGCGCCTCGATCCGCGAGACCCTGATCGGCCTGGGCGAGGCGATGGCGCTGGTGGCGCTGGTGGTGTGGGCGTTCCTGCGCAGCCTGCGCGCGACGCTGATCCCACTGCTGGCGGTGCCGGTCTCGGTGATCGGCACCTTCGCGGGGCTCGCCGTGCTGGGCTACTCGGTCAACCTGCTCACGCTGTTCGGGCTGGTGCTGGCGATCGGCATCGTGGTCGACGACGCGATCGTCGTCGTCGAGAACGTCTCGCGCCTGATGGACGAGGAGGGGCTCGGGGCGCACGAGGCCACCGCGCGGGCGATGGGCGAGGTCGGCGGCGCGCTGGTCGCGATCGTGCTGGTGCTGTGCGCGGTGTTCATCCCCGTGACGCTGCAGGGCGGGCTGACCGGGCAGCTGTACCGCCAGTTCGCGGCCACGGTGGCGGTCGCGGTGACGCTGTCGGGCTTCGTGGCGCTGACGCTGACTCCGGCGCTGTGCGTGCTGCTGCTGCGCCCGGCGACGCCGCGGCCGGACGGGCCCGGGCGGGCGCGCGGCCCG
>CAXSFE010000011.1:0-52719 GCA_964236585.1 uncultured Acetobacteraceae bacterium | reverse complement strand
GGCAGCTCCTCGGCTACACGCCGAAGAAGATCGAGGCGGGCGTCGGCTTCGAGTATTGGCACAACAAGTTCGGCGACGTCCCCCAGTTCGTTCCGGGCACCGAGCAGAAGTCCGTCTTCGTCGAGATCGGCTACCATCTGTAGCCAGATGCCAGACCCTGGCGGCTGCGCGGGCATGGAGCCCTTGTGCAACTCCGCGTCGTGCACGTCGTTGCCGGCACTCGCTCTGTCGGTCGGGAGCCTGGAAGACCGGGGTGTCCTGACCGGCACCAACTCTTTGTCCCAAGGATCAACTCGGATGCCTGTGAAAACCCTGTTTGCCGCCATGCTGGCGCTCGGTCTCGGCTCCGGGCTGGCGTCTGCCCAGACAGCAGACGCCCAGACAGCCACACCCAAGACAGCCGGACATCGCGCCACGCACGACCCCATCCTGGGAACCAAGGTCAGGCACGCCCCCAAGGCACGCACCAGCGCGCAGGCCGAGGCGGAGGCGGACAAGCAGCCGCCGGGCACGGAAAACGGCAACCAGCCGGACCGTGCCGCAGCGGGTGGCGGCGGTCGCTGACGCGGATGCCTGCTAGGGCGGGACAGTCGGGCCTGGCGGGACGGCGTCTCGGAGCCGCGCTGGTGGCCGCCGCTCTGGCGGGGTGCACGATGCCGCCTCCCGCGTCGCCGGACGCCGTGGCGGCGACACAGGCTCCTCCGGCCCGCGCGGCATCCGGATCAAGGGGTGGCGGTGCGTCGGCTGCGTTGCGTCGGGATGATGCCGCGTGCCGGTTGCCCGCGCCCGGCGCCTCACAGGAGTCGCTGGCGGCGGCGGAGCAACGCGCCCTGGCGCGGTCCGACGTGGTGTTGGCGACCGAGGTGGGGGCAGGGCCGGTCGGCACCAGCAGCGCGCCGCCGTCCGGTGCGTCGACGCTCCAGGCCGGTTCTGCCCGCTGCATGGAGTCCGGACGCAGCTAGAGAGTGCGATGAACCTGGAAGCCGGCTTCGTGCCTCGCAGCAGGAAGAAAGCACGTTCTTTCTTGAAAGAAAGAACCAAAGAACTTTCCCTGATGGGTTCGGAGCTGCCCGCGTGGCCAGGACCTCATGGGCAAAGTCTTTTTGCTTCTTTTTCTTCAGAAAAAGAAGGTTCTTGCTGTTCCTTCCGGGCACGGATCTGTTGTGGGGTTCATGACACCCTCCAGGCGCGACAGCGGGCAGGGGCGGCGGAGTGCAGGCGGCCCTGCCGGTACGCGGACTGTCGACCAGTGCCACGGCTTGGTGGTCCAGGCTCCGCCCTGCGCGGCCTTCATGTCGGATGGACGCGGTGCTGGTCTTCGGTCAGGCGCGCCCCTTGGTCGTGCCGGTTCCGGATCGTCCCGGCCTAGTCCGGTGCGGCCGGAGCGTGCCGTCCGCGAAGGGACGAGGTGGTGTGCCGTGGCGGGTGTTCGTCACGCGGGCCTGGTCCAGAAGCCGGCCTGCAGGCGGGCCGCCTCGTCCTCCAGCAGGGGGCCGACGACCTCCACGGGCCGCTGCCCCGCCTCGAACACCACCCGGCACGGCAGGGCCAGCGTCGGGTTCTCGGCGTGGTCGCCGGTCTGCTGCTTGAGGCCGTGCTCGGACTGGCCGAACACCACGCGCCCGATGCCGGCCCAGTAGATCGCCCCGGCGCACATCGCGCACGGTTCGGCCGACACGTACAGCGTGCAGCCGCGCAGGAGCGCCGCCCCGAACCGGCGCGAGGCGGTGGTGGCCAGCAGGCGTTCGGCGTGCGCGGTCATGTCGCCGCCGTGCGTCGAGAAGCCGTTGCCCTGTTCGAGCCATACCTCGCCGTCCGGCCCCGCCAGCACGGCGCCGAACGGGTGGTTGCCCTCCGCGCGGGCCCGCTCGGCCACGCCGAAGGCCAGCCTGAGGCAGCGCAGGTCGAGGTCCGGGTCCATGGCGGGCATCGTGCTCCCTGCTGCGTGCGGGCGGGTTTCGCCGCCGAGTGGGCCATCCGCGGGCGGCGGGTGCAACCGCGGTCCCGGAGTTTCGTGCAGGCGGCGTCCGCAACACGTTTCCGTCAGCGGTGGCACACGAGTTGCGTAGGCTCACGCCGACGACAGTCCTCGCCGTGAGCGGAGAACTCCCATGCAACGCCGCGACTTCGCCCGTCTCCTTGGTGCCGGCGCAGCCCTGTCCGCCCTGCCGGGGCTCGTCCGCTCGGCCTCCGCGGCCGAGCCGCTCAAGGTGGGCTTCATCTATCTCGGGCCGGTGGGCGATTTCGGCTGGACCTACCAGCACGACACGGCGCGCAAGGCGGCCGAGGCGCAGTACGGCGACAGGATCAGCACCACCTTCGTCGAGAGCGTGCCGGAGGGGCCGGACTCGGAGAAGGTGCTGAACGACCTGGCCGCCTCGGGCCACAAGCTGATCTTCGCGACGTCGTTCGGCTACATGAACTACGTCGTCAGGGCCGCCAAGCGGAACCCCAAGGTGCTGTTCGAGCATGCGACGGGGTACAAGCGCGATGCGAACCTCGCCACCTACAACATCCGCTTCTACCAGGCGCGCTATGTGCAGGGCGTGATCGCGGGCCGGCTCAGCAAGGCGGGGCTCGCGGGCTACGTGGGCTCGCTGCCGGTGCCGGAGGTCGTGCAGGGCATGAACGCCTTCATGCTCGGCATGCAGTCGGTCAATCCGAAGGCGCGGCTGAAGTTCGTGATGGTGAACTCGTGGTACGACGCGCCCAAGGAGGGCGACGCGGCCAAGGCGCTGATCGACCAGGGGTGCGACATCATCACCCAGCACACCGACTCCCCTGCCCCGCTGCAGGCGGCCGCCAACCGCGGCATCAAGGCGTTCGGGCAGTCCACCGACATGGCGAAATTCGCGCCGGGCGACCAGCTGACGGCGTCGACCGACATCTGGGCGCCGTACTACATCAGGCGTATCGGCGAGGTCCTGGCGGGCACCTGGAAGAGCTCGGATGTGTGGGGTGGTTTCGACAGCGGAATGCTCGCCATGGCGCCGTTCGCCAACATGCCCCCCGACGTGGCGAGCCTGGCGAGTGCGACGCAGGCGGCCGTCGCCTCGGGGGCGAACCCGGTGTTCGCGGGGCCGCTGACCGACCAGGCCGGGGCGGTGAAGGTGGCGGCGGGCGGGAGCATGGACGACGGCGCCCTGTCGTCCATGCAGTGGCTGGTGCAGGGCATCGACGGCAAGCTGACCTGACCGATGGCGTCCGCGGAGACAGGCACCCGGCAGGTCGCGTCGGACGGGAGCGGGCTGCAGGCGCCGTCCCGCTCCGACGCGCCCGCGGCCTCCCCGCTCCTGCGGATGGACGGGATCACCAAGCGCTATCCGGGCTGCCTGGCCAACGACGGGGTCTCGCTCGTCGTCGAGCGCAACCAGATCCACGCCCTGCTGGGCGAGAACGGCGCCGGCAAGAGCACGCTGGTCAAGGTCATCTACGGCCTGGTCAAGCCCGACGCCGGGCGGATCGTGTGGGACGGGCAGGAGGTGGCCGTGGCCTCGCCGGGCCAGGCGCAGCAGCTCGGCGTGGGGATGGTGTTCCAGCACTTCTCCCTGTTCGAGGCGCTCACGGTCGCGGAGAACATCTCGCTCGGCCTGGGCACGGCGGGCGAGCGCGAGGGGCTGCGCGGCCGCATCGTGGCCGTCTCCACCGAGTACGGCCTGCCGCTGGACCCGGACCGGCTGGTGCACGACCTGTCCGTCGGCGAGCGCCAGCGGGTCGAGATCGTGCGCTGCCTGCTGCAGTCGCCGCGGCTGCTGATCATGGACGAGCCGACCTCGGTGCTCACGCCGCAGGAGGTCGCGCGGCTGTTCGTCACCCTGCGCAGGCTGGCGGCGGAGGGATGCTCGATCCTCTACATCAGCCACAAGCTGGAGGAGGTGCGGGCACTCTGCTCGGCCGCCACCGTCATGCGGCTCGGGCGCAACGTCGCGCGGGTTGTGCCGGCGGAGCGCACCGTCAAGGAGCTGGCGGAAATCATGATCAGCGCCGAGCTGCGCGCGCCCACGCCGCGGCCGGGCAGCGCCAGTGCCGCGCCGGCGCAGCTCGTGCTCGACCGGCTGACCGTGCGCTCGCCCAGCCAGTTCGGCACCGACCTGCACGACATCTCGCTCAGCCTGGCCGGCGGCGAGATCCTCGGGCTCGCGGGGATCGCTGGCAACGGCCAGACGGAGCTGATGGACGCGCTGTCGGGCGAGATCCTGGCGGGGCGGCCGGAGACGGTGATGATCGCGGGCGTGGCGGCCGGGCACATGGGGCCGATCGAGCGGCGCCGGCTGCGCGGCTGCTTCGTGCCGGAGGAGCGCAACGGGCACGGCGCGGTGGTCACCATGTCGCTGTCGGACAACGCCCTGCTGTCGGGGTTCCTGCGCGCGTCGCTGCTGCGGCTGGGCTTCATCGACCGGCGTCGCACCGATGCGTTCGCGCAACGCATCATCGACGGCTTCGACGTGCGCACCACCGGTCCGGCCGCCGAGGCGCGGTCGCTGTCCGGCGGCAACCTGCAGAAGTTCCTGGTCGGGCGCGAGGTGATGCAGGACCCGGCGGTGCTGGTGATCAACCAGCCGACCTGGGGCGTGGACGCGGGCGCTGCGCTCGCGATCCACGAGGCGATCATGGCGCTGGCGCAGAAGGGGGCGGCGGTGGTGATCATCTCGCAGGACCTCGACGAGATCCTCGTCCTCGCCGACCGCATCGCCGTGATCGCCGGGGGGCGCATGTCCGAGCCCATGCCCGCGCGGGCGGCGACGGTGGAGACCATCGGGCGGCTGATGGGCGGCACCTCCCCGGTCGCGGCGCATGCGTAGGTTTTCCCCGATGACTGGAAAGTGTCATGGACCCGAATGCTCCGGCCTCATGCGCCGCAGCGGGAAGGAAGCATGTTCTTTCTTGAAAGAAAGAACCAAAGAACTTTTGCCCGATGGGGTTCGGAGCCGCCCGTGTGGGTGCGATCTCACGGGCAAAGTCTTTTTGCTTCTTTTTCTTCAGAAAAAGAAGGTTCTTGCTTCCCTTTCCGAGCGACGCCCCGCTGTCGATACAGTTGGAGTTTGTAGGCCCCTCCATGTTTAGGATCGAGCCGCGCGGGGCGGAGTCCCGCTTCTGGCGCCTGGGCTCGCCGGTGCTGGCGCTGGTGCTGACCACGCTGGCCTCGGCGCTGATCTTCGCCGTCATGGGGCGGCCGCCGTTCGGCACGGTGTATACCTTCCTGGTGTCGCCCCTGCTGGCGCCGGGCGGGCTGGAGGCGCTGGTGGTGAAGGCGGCGCCGCTGATCCTGATGGGCGTGGGCCTGTCGCTCGCCTACCGCGCCAGGGTGTGGAACATCGGCACCGAGGGGCAGTTCACCCTGGGCGCCATCGTCAGCGGCGGGGTGGCGCTGGCGCTGCCCGACGCGCCGGCCTGGCTGCTGCTGCCGGTGCTGCTGGCGGCCGGCGTGGTCGGCGGCATGGTCGCGGGCGGCCTGGTTGCCTGGCTGCGGGTCCGCTTCAACGCCAACGAGATCCTGACCAGCCTGATGCTGACCTACATCATCCAGTACCTGCTGATCTACCTGGTGACCGGGCCGTGGCGCGATCCCGACGGGTTCGGCTTCCCGCAGACCGCGCTGTTCCCCGACGCGGCCGAGGCGCCGAAGCTGATCGCGGGCACCAACGTCCACATCGGCGTGATCCTGGCGCCGCTGGTCGCCGTCGGGCTGTGGCTGATGCTGGAGCGCTCGCTGCTGGGCTTCCAGCTCCGCGTGCTCGGCCAGGCGCCGCGGGCGGCGCGGTTCGCGGGGTTCAGCGAGCCGCGGCTGGTCTGGGCCGCCCTAATGATCAGCGGCGGGCTGGCAGGGCTCGCGGGGATGCTGGAGGTGACGGGGACCATCGGGCAGCTCACCACCGTGATCTCGCCGGGCTACGGGTTCGCCGCCATCATCGTGGCGTTCCTGGGGCGGCTGAACCCGCTCGGCGCCATCCCGGCGGGGCTGCTGTTGGCGCTGTCCTATCTGGGCGGCGACGCGGCGCAGATCCAGCTCGGGCTGCCCAACGCGGTCACGGGCATCTTCCAGGGCGTCCTGCTGTTCTGCCTCCTGGGATGCGACGTGCTGCTGCTGCACCGGGTCCGCTGGCGGCCGGCGGTGCGGAGCGCGGCGTGACGGCCGGACGGCAAGGAAGGTTGAGGCTCTGCCTCAAGCTCCGCCAGGGGCGAGCCGCCCCTGGACCGGCCTCCCTTCAGTCATGCCGGTCCAGGGGGGGCTCCCCCCTGGCGGGTCCGGGCAGAGCCCGGCCTTGCTTGCTTCCAGGTCGTTTTCGAGGACCGGCATGATGCTGCAGATCGTCGTCAGCGCCCTGGTCAGCATCCTGGCCGCTTCGACCCCGCTGCTGCTGGCGGCGACGGGGGAGCTGGTGGTGGAGAAGGCCGGGGTGCTCAACCTCGGCGTCGAGGGGATGATGCTGGCCGGGGCCATCGCCGGCTTCGCGACCGCAGAGACGACGGGGTCGACCTCCCTGGGCCTGCTGGCGGCGGTGGGGGCCGGGGTGGCGCTGGCGCTGCTGTTCGGCGTGCTGACGCTGACGCTGCAGGCGAACCAGACGGCGACCGGGCTGGCGCTGACGATCTTCGGGCGGGGGTTCAGCGCGCTGCTGGGCGCGGGCTACGTGGGCATCACGGCGCCCACCCTGCCGCGGCTGCACATTCCGGGGCTGACGGGGCTGCCTCTGGTCGGGCCCGTGCTGTTCGGCCATGACCTGCTGGTCTATGCGGCGCTGGCGATCCTGGCCGCGGTGGCGTGGGCGATCCGCCGCACCCACGCCGGGTTGGTGCTGCGTGCGGTCGGGGACTCGCACGGGGCTGCGCACTCGCTGGGCTACAAGGTGGTGCCGATCCGCTACGCCGCCGTGCTGTTCGGGGGCGCCATGGCGGGCCTGGCAGGCGCCTACATGTCGCTGGCGTACACGCCGCTGTGGGCACAGGACCTGACGGCGGGGCGCGGCTGGGTGGCGGTGGCGCTGGTGACGTTCTCGGCGTGGCGCCCGGTCTGGCTGCTGGTGGGGGCGTGGTTCTTCGGGGCGCTGATGTACCTGTCGCTGTACGTGCAGGCGCTGGGCGTGCCGATCCCGTCCGCACTGCTGTCGGCACTGCCCTACATCGGCACCGTGGTCGTGCTGGTGCTGATCTCGCGCGACGTGCGCCTGATCCGCCTGCACCGCCCGGCCATGCTGGGGCAGCCGTTCCAGCCCCGGGCCTGACCTGCCCTTGCCCGCGCGGCGCCCCGACGTGCGTGGACCAGGCAGCGTAACCTCGGCCGGCCGGACGCAGGCAGGCTTTCCGCGAGGAGTGATCCGATGACGTCAGGCCCCATCGAGGCCCCCACCCTTGCCGTCGCGGGCGCCCACCCGAAGCTGTACAACCGGGACCTCGCGCCGACGTCGCCGGAGGGCAGGACCTGGGGCGTCTTCAGCCTGTTCGCCATGTGGATGTCCGACGTCCATTCGGTCGGCGGCTACACCTTCGCGGCGAGCCTGTTCTTTCTCGGGTTGACCGGCTGGCAGGTGCTGGCCTCGATGATCGTGGGCATCACGATCGTGTACTTCCTGATGAACCTGATCGGGCGGCCCTCCCAGGAGAACGGCATCCCGTATCCGGTCGTCGCCCGCGTCTCGTTCGGCGTCGTGGGGGCGAACCTGGCCGCCACCGTGCGTGGCGTCGTGGGCATCGTCTGGTACGGCGTGCAGACCTACTTCGCCTCCAAGGCGGTCCAGGTCCTCGTGCTCGCGCTGGTGCCGTCCGCGCAGGCCCTGACCCATGACAGCATCGCCGGGCTGTCGACCCTGGCCTGGTTCAGCTTCCTGTTCATGTGGGGCTTCCAGCTCGTCATCTTCCTCAACGGCATGGAGACGATCCGCCGGTTCATCGACTTCTGCGGGCCCGTGGTCTACGTCGTGATGTTCGCGCTGGCCGCCTGGGTCCTGCACAAGGCCGGCCTCTCGTCCCTCGGCCTGCAGCTTTCGGAGCCGCCCGGCAGCACGGCGGCGACCGTCCGCGTGATGGCGAACGCGACCATGCTCGTCGTCGCGTATTTCGCGGCGCTGCTGCTGAACTTCGGGGATTTCGCGCGGTTCGGCCGCAGCGACGCCGCCATGCGGCGGGGCAACTTCCTCGGCCTTCCGGTCAACTTCCTGGTGTTCTCGATCATCACCGTCATCGTGACGTCGGGCACGATGAGGGTGTTCGGCCATGCCGTCATGGACCCGATCCTGATCGTCCAGGGCATCGGCAATCCGTTCGTGGTCGTCGTCGGGTCGGTCACCTTCATCGTCGCGACCATGGGCATCAACATCGTGGCGAACTTCGTGTCGCCTGCCTACGACATCGCCAACCTCAACCCGGAGCGGATCAGCTTCCGGCTCGGCGGGCTGATCACGTCGATCCTGTCTGTGCTGGTCTGCCCGTGGCTGTTCGTGGAGAGCCCGCAGGCCGTCACCCTGTTCGTCAGCGTCTTCGGCGCAGCACTCGGCCCGCTGTTCGGGATCATGATCGCCGACTACTACCTGGTCAGGAACAGGGTGATCGTCGTCGAGGATCTCTACTCGATGTCGCCGGAGCGGTCCTACCACTACTCCGGCGGCTGGAACCCGGCCGCCGTCATCGCCCTGGCCGTGTCCGTCACGATGTCGGTCGGCCTGAACCTGCTTGGCGCCTCCGGGGTGATCGTGAACATCGGCGACTGGGGCTGGCTCATCGGGGCGTCCCTGGGCGCGATCATCTACCGCGTGCTGTCCGGCCAGCACGCGTCGCCGTCTGTCCTTGTCGCGGGCGAGTGACCCGGGCCGTCGTGCTGGTGCGTGGAGGCGTCCGGCCGGGTCGGACGTGGCGGCCTGGCCGCTGCGGTATGGTGCCGGGTGAGGGACATGCCGCAGGTGCTGGTGGAAGGCCCCAGGCTGTCACTGGCGCGTGCTGGTTGAGGCCGATGTCAGCCGGTTCAAGCGCGTGACCGCGAACGGGCTGCGCTCGCGCACGAAGTGCTGACGCGCACCGGAAATCGCCCTTGCTGTTGCCGTCCTGAACCAGATGCTCGAACTCGGACGTCCGGAGTATGTCCGCCTGATGTGACAGCCGGTGCAGTCCGGTGCTTCACGCCCACTGTCTGGTCCATGCGACACACTCGACCAGCGACGCAAGGCCGAACCGGATCGCGATGAAATACTCCTGTCGTGAACACCCGCCATGGCGCCACAGGACGGCAGCGGACTTGAGACAGAGCCTTGTTTCCGTGCCGATCGACAGGTAATCCTCACCGTCTGCCCGCCCCCGTCACCATGGACGCAAACCGCACCACGACCCGTCGAGCGGTGCCTGCTCACCGTCGAGTCGGAGCAGATGACGGTTGGTCTTATACCAACGGCCTCTGACACTGACCTGTCCAGCAAGCAAGGCTGGGCTCCGCCCAGACCCGCCATAGGGCGGAGCCCTTTGGAAGCCCTGGACTTAAGTACCGGATTCCAAAGGCTTGCCTTTGGCGGAGTTTGAGGCAGAGCCTCAACCTTGCTTGCCCGACCGGTCATGCTCAAGGGCCGTTGGTCTTAGCCCTGCTGCCCCTCACTTTCCCCAAGCGGTCGGCCGATCGCTGTCGGCAACTGCGCGGAGCGACCAACGAAGGCAAGTATCGCGAGCGCGATTGCGTAAGGAGTCATCTGCAGAAGATACGGATTGGCAGCGACCCCCGCTGCCTCGAGCTTCAGCTCCAGCGCCTCCGCGCCACCGAACGCGATACAAGCGAGCGCCGCTCCGAAGGGCGTCCAGCGGCCGACGATGATCGCCGCAAGCGCGAGATAGCCGCGACCGGCGGTCATGCCGTCGGTGAAGTTGCCGACCTGCTGCAGCGGCAGCACCGCGCCTCCGAGGCCGGCGATCGCGCCGCAGGCAATCACGGCGACCATGCGCACGCGCAGCGGATCGGCGCCGGCGGCGAACACGGCTTCGGGGTTCTCGCCGGTTGAACGTAGTTGCAGGCCGGCCTGGGTGTGATGGAGAAACAGCCAGATCGCGGCGCAGGCCAGCAGCGCAAGCCAGGTGAGTGGAGGCTGCACGAACAGCGCACCTACGACCGGCAGGCGATCCAGGAGGGGCAGTCTCCAGGCGGCCATCAGGACCAGGTGCATGGACCCTGTGCCGCTGCCCGAGGCGAGATGCAGCAGCGTGCTGGTGCCGCCGAGCGCCACGATGTTGGCGGACAGGCCGGTCACCATGTTGTCGGCATGGCAGCGCACCGCGACGATTGCGACGGCAAGCCCGATCAACGCGCCGCCGAACAGCGAGGCGAGAACGCCGGCCGCAGCACTTCCGGTACTCCAGGCGCCGAGCACGGCCGCGAAGGCGCCGGACAGCATCATGCCTTCAAGGCCGACCGCGAACACGCCGGCGCGTTCCGACAGCAGGCCGCCGAGGGCTGCGAGCAGGAGCGGCGTGCCGATCCGGATCGAGGCTTCAAGCAGGTCCATCATGGCCTTTCGTTCAGATCCGGCCGCTGCGCGAGGTTGCCGCGAGCACGGCCATCACCGTCAAGCCTTCGAGCACGATGACCAGGGCGGACGGTACGCCAACCTGGCGCTGCATGGATTGTGCACCGGTCTGCAGGAAGCCCACGAACAGCGCGGCCGGGATCACGGCCAGCGGCTCCAGCAGTCCGAGCAGGGCGACGGTGACCGCCTGGTAGCCGAAGCCGAGCGAGAACCCTTCCACCAGACGCCGATGCAGCCCCAGCACCTCGACCGCGCCACCGAGGCCGGCGAGCGCGCCTGCCAGCACCATGACGGCGGCAACCAGGCCCGTCTCGCTGAAGCCTCCGTAGCGTGCTGCCGCACGCGAGGCGCCAAGCACGCGCAGGCCGAAGCCGAACCGGGTGCGCCAGAGCACCGCCGAGCAGGACGCTGCCGCCAGCAACGCCAGCAGGAAGCCTGCGTGTGCCTCGATGCCGGACAGGAGCGGCAGCCGCGCCGCCTGGGAGATCGGTGGTGATTGCAGGAAGCCGGCGCCGGCCTCACCGAGCGGTCCCGCGAGCAGAAGCTGCACCAGCAGGAGGGCGATGAAGTTCAGCAACAGCGTTGCCAGCACCTCGTGGACGCCGCGAACAAGGTGCAGCGCTGCGGCGAGGCCGGACCAGAGCGCCCCGGCCGACGCGCCTCCCATCAAGGCGGCGGCGACTGCGAGAACCGGGCTCGCCTGCGGCCAGGCGAGTGCGGCGACGGTGGCGCCGAGGCCACCGGCCGCGATCTGGCCTTCGGCGCCGATGTTGATGACGCGCGCACGAAAACAGAGCGCGACACCGACCCCGCCGAGCATGTAGGGCGTGCTGCGATCAAGCCCTGCGCCAATCGCGCGCGTGGAGCCGAACGCGCCCGCGACGAGCGCCCGCACCGCGGCGACGGGGCTGTGGCCGGACAGGGCGACGAGCACCGATGCAGCCAGTGCCAGCAGCAACGCCGAAAGGCCGAGGCGCAGGCATGTCCTGGGCAGTGCGCGGCGCCGGGCTCGCGTCGCCGTGCCTGACAGCGAGGGGCGCGACGGCCAGGTCATGCCGCAAGGCCGCCCGACATCCACAGGCCGAGGCGGCCGGGATCGGCGTCTGCCCGGCTCGCGATGCCGGCAACGCGGCCGTCGAACAGGACTGCGATCCGGTCGGAGACCGCCAGCACCTCCTCCAGTTCCGACGAGACGTAGAGCACGGCGGCGCCTGCCGCGCTCAACGCCGCCACCTGCCGCAGCACGAAAGCGGTCGCGCCGGGATCGAGGCCCCAGGTGGGCTGATGGGCGATCAGCACCGCAGGCCGCCGGTCGAACTCCCTGGCGATCACGATCTTCTGCTGGTTGCCGCCCGAGAGGCTTGCGGCCGCGGCGCCGGGACCCGCGGCACGGATGTCGAACGCCGCCATTTGTGCGCGGGCCGCCGCGTTCCGCGCCCGGCGGTGCCGGACGGCTTTCCAGCGCCCGTCCTGCCGCAGCAGGAGGTTCTCGGCAATGCTCATCCGCGGGACCAGCGACGTGCGCGCCCGGTCGGCGGGGATGTAGGCGAGGCCCGCCCGGAGCCTGGTCGCCACCGAGGTCCGGGTGAGATCGCGTCCGTCGAGCACGATGCGCCCGGATCTGGCGCGGCCCATTCCGGCCAGAGTCTCCACCAGCTCGAGCTGGCCGTTGCCGTCGACGCCGGCCACGCCAAGCACCTCGCCGGCGCGCAGCTCGAAATCCACGCCGTCAAGCCCCGCCGCCCGCAATCCCGAAACCGAGAGCCGCACCGGCCCAGGCAGAACGGCAGGGCCACGCGGCGGCGGCGTGAGGTCGCGGCCGATCATGGCGGTGGCGAGGTCCTCGCGCGAGGCGCCCGCCACCTGCAGCTTCGCCGCCACGCGTCCGGCGCGCAGCACGATCACCTCGTCGCAGAGCGCCAGCACCTCCGGCAGCTTGTGGGTGATGAAGACGATGCCGGCGCCGGCGTCGCGCAGGCGGCGCAGCACCCCGAGCAGGCTCGCGACCTCGGCCGGGGCGAGATTGGAGGTGGGCTCGTCCAGGATCAGCAGGTCGGCGCCGCGCAGGATGGCCTTGAGGATCTCGACCCGCTGCCTGCGGCCGAGCGGCAGGTCCGCGACCCGTGCGTGCGGATCGAGATCAAGTCCGAACCGCGCGCTGGTTTCGCGCACCCGCTCTGCGATCTCCCGCCGTTTCAGCACGGCTCCGGCCACCGGCCAGCCAAGCATCAGGTTGTCCAGGACGCTTGCCGCCTCAACGAGCGTGAAATGCTGGTGGATCATGGCAAGGCCGGCCGCCATCGCGTCGGCGGGCCGGTGATCCGACAACTCGCGCCCCTTGAAGACGATGCTGCCCCCGTCCGGCCGGATCATGCCGAACAGCACCTTCATCAGCGTGCTCTTGCCGGAACCGTTCTCGCCAAGCAGTCCCACGATCTGGCCGCAGCGAACGTCGAGATCGATGCCGTCGTTGGCCACGACCGCGCCGAAGCGGCGCACGATGCCGCGCATCGACAGCAGGGTGGCGGCCTGGGGAACGTCCGGCCTCCGCTACTGCCCGCTTCGGGCGTCCTTGCGGGTGGGCTTGATGACCAGCGCACCGGACGCGAAGCGCTGCTCGTAGTCCTTGATCTCGCCTGCGACGCTGGCCGGCACGACCGGGTTCAACGGGTCGGCGTCGGTATAGGCGAGCCTGGCCCCGGTTACCGGCTGGGTGTTGTAGCCGTATTCGACAAAGGTGCCGGCGATGCTGCCCGCCTTCACCTGGTCGGCCACGCCGCCGAACATCGCCGGCCAGTCCTCGATGATGCTGGTCAGCACGGCGCGCGGCGCGTTCCTGCCGTCGTCGAGCGATCGGCCGGTGACATACACCCCCTTCTCGCGCGTCGCCTCGACCAGCCCGGACTGGCCCGCGTTGAGCTTGCCGGTGAGAACGTCGTTTCCCGCGGCGATCAGCGCCAGTCCGGCCTCCTTCGCGCCGGCGGCATCCTCCATGTCCTGCACGTACAGGATGGTGACGACCTTGGCGCCGGCCCTGGTGGCGCAGATCCTGAAGCTGCCAGCCTGCGCGGTGATGTTCGGAACACCCTCTAGGCCGTAGACCCCGGCGACCTTGCCGGTCTTGCTCATGCGGGCAGCAAGCACGCCGAGTTCGCAGCCGAGCTGGGAGTCGTTCCAGCCGATCGACATGACATTCGGCGCAATTCCCTTGTCGCCGGAGGAGACGATGAATTGCGTGCGCGGGAAATCCGGCGCGACCTCCTCCATGGCCGACAGGAAGCGGCCCGAGTGACCGATCACGATGGAATATCCACGGCCGGCATAATCCCGCAGCGCCTGGCCCTCGTCGGCATCGGCGACGTTTTCCGAATAGGCGACGTCGTAGCCATGGCCCTTGAGGCTCTGGACGATGCTGTAGCCGAGCGCGTTCCAGCTGTGGTCGTTGATGCTGCCTGGCAGCAGGATCGCCGCTTTTGGGGCTTCCGTCGTCGAGGACGGAACCGCCGCCTTCGAGATCGGCGTGAGTGCGAGAACCGTGCAGCATACCCGCATCACCGATCTCAGCACCGTGACCTTGCCTCTTTGAATTTGAGAAGACCCAAGCAAGTCCTGTGCCGAGCCCGCTAAGACCTCGTGCCTGCGTCGAGACGCGCATGGAACAGGGTGCGCTGCGGCAGGGCGAGCCAAGCCTGCATTGCCGCCTCGGTCTCGAAGCGACCCGCGGCGGGCAGCTTGCGTGCCTCGCCTTCCACCACGACCGGACCGTCCCGAAAGGGCCAGGGCGAGAGCGTGAAGCCGGCTGGATCGTCGGGATGTCGCGCCAGACGCAAGGGACGCAGGGTGCCGGCGCGATCGGGGGCCTGCATCTCCAGCGGCGCTTCCAGCTCGCCGCAGAGCGCGAGGGAAAGCGTGTCGGCGAAAGCGACCAGGGCCGTGTCGCGGTCCAGCGCGGCGGCGTCGAGCCCGAGCGATCGCGCCCATGCCGCCTGCAGGGGGGCCTGGGTGTTGAGATACTGCTCCGCTGCCGTCACGTCCGCCTGCACGAGGCGATGCCGGTCCGTGAAGCGTTGGTAGATCACGCCACCATGGCGCGAAATCAGCAGCGCGACCCGCGTGCCCCAGGCTTCACGGGCGCGTTCGACGCCTTTCGCCCACATCGGTGCATGGATCGCCGCGCCGACGTCACGGAACAGGTGCGGTCGGCCGGTTTGCGCATCGAAGCTTGGCCGCAGCTCCCAGTCGAGCCAGCCGATGTCGTGCTGTTCGGCCGCCAGGAGCAGCGGCCGCTCCAGGGTTTCGGCCCAGGCTCGCAGCAGCTGGCCGGAGATCCAGGCATGGGTGGGCTGGCTTATCGCGAGCGCGCCGTCGGATTGTTCGTGAAACAGCATGGCACGACGTTAGACCGGTTGCGCGAGGACAGGAACCGCCGGGCATTCAGGACGGGCGATCGTTCAACCAGCGTGCTGCCGGGCGATGACGGCGACAGGGCCGCCACCGTCCGGACCCTGGTGCTCGGCGCCTCCGGAGACGAACAACTCCGTGTCGCCGATCAGCCCTGCCAGCACACCGCCGACCAGGGCGCGAGCGTGCCGGGTCGCGTTGATGTCGCTGTCGTCGAGCATGGTGTGCCGGCGGCCCCGGATCAGCCCGGTCCTGGAAGGCTCCGCTTTCGCGAGGACCGCGGCAATGCGCGCACGATCCGCGGCGCCAAGCTGGCCGCGTGCCTCGATCCCGACCGAGGCGAGGGCGGCGAGCGGGCCTTCAAGGTCGAGCGCGTCCGCCATGACGCCGTGCCCGATCGCGAGGTCGCCGCCCCAGCGGGTGCTGTTACCGAGCACCATGACCTGGTTCTCCATCAACTCGATCCCGGCCGAGGTGCTGGCACGCGACGAGAAGATGCTCCAGTCGCGGCAGATCGCCTCGCCCGACGACAGCCTGTCGGCGTCGACCTCGCCCAGTGCGCATGCGACGCCAAGCGCGGAGGCGCCGCGCGAGTGCGCCATGGACTCGTAGGTGTCCTGCGTCACCACCGTTCGGCCGCGCCGCTGTGCTTCGGCGATGCGCGGCTTCGTCAGCAGCGGGCACTTGACCTGGACATAGTGCACGTCCCCCGATGCCGTGATGCCGGCTTCGCGCATGGCGCGACCCACCGCGGTCGCGGTCTCCTCGATCTGCGCCGGACGGCCGATCTCCTCGGGCAGAAAGACGCGCGTCATCGCAACGGCAATCGCAAGCCGCGGTTCGGCGTCGGCGGGACGGCGCGCCGGCGGGAGCGCGCTGCCTGTCTCAAACACCAGCCAATGCGGCGCGAGGCCGCCCTCGGTGCCGCCCGACATGACCAGCGCGACGTTCGCCGCGACTTCCTCGGGCGATCGCCCGGACGTGCGGGCGATCGCATCCTTCAGCGCCCGTGACGCAAGACCCCGGGTGAAGTCGTTGACGCAGCCGTTGCCTTCGGTCTTGCCGAGTACCGCCACGATGCGGGCTGGATCCACCCCGCGGCGCTCGATCAGGTCGAGCAGGGCCGAGACGTCATCGGGCGCTGCGGCGGGAAGGCGGTGGACTGACGCCCTCATGAAGGTGCTGCGGTCCGGATCATGCGCAGGGATCATGGTTGCGAATCTACACAGCCATGCGCCGAGTTGGGGATCACATTCTTCGGTCCGCAGACGCCAGGCCGGGCGTCATGTCGCAGCTCCTGCTCGCAGCCGCCGAAATACTTGGCCTGCCCATCGCGCTGGAACGGGAGGAGGAAGTGCTGTCCCATCAGGAGTTCCCGCGTTGCTTCGGAAGCGAGGCTGCGAGCGTGGTCGGACCGGAGTTGCCCGACACGCTCGATCTGCCGCCGCTCGACCGGGTAGTTCGAGGTTGACCTGATCTTCCGGGAGTGAGCCGCCGGTGATGTAGGACCGGTGGGCAAACGGAGGGTGGGACGGCAAGCATCGCAAGCCGGAGGAGATCGTCGGCAAGCTGCAGCAGGTCGAGATCCTGGCGGGTCAGGGCACGCGAGTGGCCGACGCGATCCGGGCAATCGGGGTGACGGAGCCGACCTACTGTCGCTGGCGGGCCCAAGCTGGACCAGGTACGTCGGCTCAAGCAGCTCGAGCAGAAGAACGGCCGTCTGCACCGGGCGGCTCCTAGGCAGCGCAGGGCGTCTTTAGCGGTGGTGGGGGTGGCAAGCTGAGCCACCCCCAGGGCCTGTCAGGCGAGACCAGTTCCTCCTGTTGCACCGTAGGTCTCGCCGGTGATGTAGCTTGCCTCCTGCGAGGCCAGGAACACGTAGATCGGGGAGATCTCCACCGGCTGGCCGGGTCGTCCCATCGGCACGGAGCTGCCGAACTTCTCGATCGCGTCCTGCGGCTGACCACCCGAGGGCTGCAGGGCGGTCCAGAACGGTCCCGGCGCCACGGCATTCACACGGATGCCCTTCCCGATCAGCTGCTTGGCCAGGACCTTGGTGAAGGTGATAATCCCGGCCTTGGTCGTGGCGTAGTCCAGCAGGATCTCGGGGGCCTTGTAGGCCACGACGGACGCGGTGTTGATGATGGCACTTCCAGGCGGCAGGTGTGGCACCGCCGCCTTGCAGATCCAGAACATGGCGTACAGGTTGGTCTTGAGCGTGCGATCGAACTGCTTGGCTGAGATGTCCTCGATGTTTTCCTGGCTGGTCTGCTTGCCCGCGTTGTTCACCAGGATGTCCAGCCCGCCCAGCCCTTCGGCAGCACGGGACACCAGCGCCTCGCAGAACGCGGGGTCGGTGATGTCGCCAGGCAGGCGCAGCGCCGTGCGGCCCTCGGCCTCGATCAGCTTCGCAATGGTCTCGGCGTCCCCTGCTTCCTCCGACAGGTAGCTCAGGGCCACGTCGGCACCTTCGCGGGCGAAGGCGATGGCCGCAGCGGCGCCGATTCCGGAGTCCGCTCCCGTCACCAGCGCCTTCCGGCCAGCGAGCCGGCCATGCCCGACGTAGCTTGTCTCCCCCTGGTCAGGCTTCGGGTCCATCGCCGAGGCCAGGCCCGGGGCGCCTTGCGGCTGACGCGGGAACGGCGGCTGGGGATACTGGCTGCGCGGATCCTGCATGCGCAGCCGCTCGGTCTTGGGGTCGCTCATCTCTGTGTTCCTAGATCAGACAAAAATCGAACTCGACTGACGCCAGGCCCGGGCTGGACCCGTCGGCGGGCGCTCGAGAGGGTGTCATGACCCTGCCAGCCCGACGCCGCGCCTCGCAGCAGGAAGGAAGCACGTTCTTTCTTGAAAGAAAGAACCAAAGAACTTTCCCTGATGGATCCGGAGCTGCCCACGCGGCCAGGATCTCATGGACAAAGTCTTTTTGCTTCTTTTTCTTCAGAAAAAGAAGATTCTTTCTGCTCCTTCCGGACAGGGAGCTGTCGTGGGGTTCATGACACCCTCCAGGCTAGCCGGGCTCGTGAACCGAGCATCCGTTGAACCCTTCGCGGAACTGCACGGAGTGGCGGTAGGTGTCCTGCCGCGCACGGTTGATGTTGCCGAGCGGCTGGTGTGCGGCGAGGCCGGTCCAGACGCTGAAATGCATCTCCTCGTTCACGGCCTGCACCTTCGCGGCGTCCCAGCTGTTCTGGCGCGGCACGGTGATGGTCGCCACCGTCCGGAACGGCGCCTCTGCCTCGTCCCACTTCACGGTCGGGTCCTCGACCGGCTGCTTCTCCAGGTCGCGGCAGAGCTGCACACGCAGGTCCCAGACCCCGTCGATGCCCAGCATCTCGGCCTGCACTGCCTCGCGGATCGCGTTCGGCCGGTCCGTGGCGTCGATCGTCGTGCCCTCAAGCGCGAGCAGGTCGGGTGCCACAGGCGCAATGCTGAACTTCGCGACGTACTCGCCGTAGCGGAACGGGGTGACGCTGTAATAGGTCTCGCCCAGCGGGTCCGCGTTTGGCGCGCCGCCCAGGGACTGGAGCGCAGGGCTTTCGATGCCGACCGTCTCCAGCACGCTGCTGACGCCGCGAAGCATGGTCGACATCACCTTCTTGGTCCCCTCCAGCCTGTCCGTTGTTTCGGCCAGCATCTTGAGGTTGCCGAGGAACTTGTCGGCGGTCTTCGCCTGGAACACCGGTCCGTTGACCATGACGAAGTCCTGTGTCCGTCCATCCGCCCCGGGCAGGCGCTCGCCGTCCACGCCCAGCACCTTCAGCGCCAAGCCACGCGGCAGGCTGACCGTATCGGGCAGAATGTCGCCGGCGTTGGTGGACAGCCGCATGAACACCGTGTGCTCGCCCGGCGTGGCAAACATCCCCTGCGCCAGCTCCGGCGGCAGGCCGGACGCAACAGTCAGCGTGCCCTCGAGGATGGCGTGCGCCTTGGCATGCACGGACCGCACGGCATGGCCATAGTCCTTGGCCGTGGTCTCGAGGATCTTGTCGAAAGCCTGGTTGAGGCCCTGGATCGTTCCGTCCTCGTCGGGCTGAACCTGCTCCACGTCGGGAGCGTAGCGGATTGGATCGGTCAGGCTCATCGTCACTCCTTCTCGGTCTGGCAGCCCAAGTTGAACTGTCGATGCTCACGTTCGGCAAGGGCACTCCCGCTCACATCCACATCAGCTGTTGCGAGATCAGCCCTGGGATCGAGATCGACCCGGCTTCGTCGCTCTTCCGCACTCTGGGTGGATCATGTCGCCGTCAGAACGTACCATCGCAGCAGGTCGGAGCTGGCCCAACCGTCGCTTCAGCAGCTTCAGGCGGTTGATCTGATCTTCGGCCTGGAGGGCGTCGTGAACCTGGAAGCCCGACTTCGTGCCTGGCAGCAGGAAGAAAGCACGTTCTTTCTTGAAAGAAAGAACCAAAGAACTTTCCCAAATGGGTCCGGAGCTGCCCGCGTGGCCAGGATCTCATGGGCAAAGTCTTTTTGCTTCTTTTTCTTTAGAAAAAGAAGGTTCTTGCTGTTCCTTCCGGACAAGGAACTGTCGCGGGGGTCATGACACCCTTTGGCCACTCTTCGTGGCTGGGTTAGAACAGGGCGTATCGCTGCGCCATCCGTCTCCAGCCCGGCGGCAGAGGTTGCGACGGCAGGGCGCGGCATACGAGGGCCCCGGCCAGCCAGGGATCCTCCGCTCAGGCTGAGATCAGGTCCTTGATGCGGCTGGCCAGGGCTTCCAGCGCGAAGGGCTTGGTCAAGACATGCATGCCGGGGTCGAGGTGACCGTGGCTGAGCACGGCGTTCTCGGCATAGCCGGTGATGAACAGCACCTTCAGCTCCGGCCGGGCCACCCGCGCCGCATCGGCCACCTGGCGCCCGTTCATGCCGCCCGGAAGGCCCACGTCGGTGACAAGCAGGTCGATCCGCGTGCTGGATTGCAGCACCCGCAGGCCGGACGACCCATCCTCGGCCTCGATCGCCCGATAGCCCAGGTCTTCCAGGACCTCGACCACCAGCATCCGGACGGTCGCCTCGTCGTCCACCACCAGGACCGTCTGCCCCTCCTCGCCCCGGGGTGCGTCGGCGAGATCGGCCGCCTTGTGCGCGACGTCCGCCGCGCCGAGAAAACGAGGAAGATAGAGGCAGACCGACGTGCCGCGGCCTTCCTGCGAGTGGATGCGTACCTGCCCGCCGGACTGCCGGGCAAAGCCGTAGATCATGGACAGCCCGAGACCGGTGCCCAGTCCGATAGGCTTTGTCGTGAAGAAGGGGTCGAAGGCCTTTGCGACCACCTCCGGCGGCATGCCGGTCCCGGTGTCGGACACGCACAGGGACACATACTCGCCGGGCTCCATGTCCCGGTCGCGTGCGAAATGTCCTTCCAGATCCCGGTTGGCGGTCTCGATAGACAGCCGGCCGCCGTCCGGCATGGCATCGCGGGCGTTGATGCACAGGTTCAGCAGGGCGTTCTCGAGCTGGCCGGCATCGATCCGGGTGGGCCACAGGTCGGTGGAGCTGGTCACCGTCACGGCGATCGCCGGCCCGGCCGTACGCTGCACCATGTCCTCCATCCCGTTCACCAGCCGGTTCACGTCCGTGGGCTTCGGGTCCAGCGTCTGCCGGCGGGAAAAGGCGAGCAGCCGGTGCGTCAGCGATGCAGCCCGCCTGGCAGCACCCTGGGCCGCGTTGATGTAGCGGTCCACATCGCTGATCTGGCCCTGGGCGATGCGGGTCTGCAGCAGCTCCAGGCTGCCGGTGACGCCGGTCAGCAGGTTGTTGAAGTCGTGCGCCAGGCCGCCGGTGAGCTGGCCCACCGCCTCCATCTTCTGGCTCTGGCGCAGCTTCTCCTCCGTCTGCTGCAGCGTCGCGGCGCGCTCCTTCTCCTCCGTCACGTCCCGACCGACGGCGATGATCATCCCGTCGCCGGGCCCGGCACTCCAACTGATCCAGCGGTAGCCGCCATCCTTGTGCCGGTAGCGGTTCTCGTATCCCTGCAGGATCCTGCCCTGCGCGATGGCTCCGGCCGCCTCGATGGTCGCGGCCATGTCGTCGGGGTGGATCAGCTCGAACAGGTTGGTGCCGATCACCTCGGCGTCCCGCCAGCCCAGCAGCGCCTTCCAGGCCGGGTTCGCCGCGGTGATGACGCCATCCAGGCCGCAGACCAGCATGATGTCGCTCGACAGCTGCCACAGCCGGTTCCGGTCCGCCGTTCGCTCGGCGACCTGTACTTCTAGCGTCTGGTTCAGCCGCAACAGCCTGGTTTCCGCCGAGGCCTGCTCCATCGCCGCCCAGGTGCGATCCGCCACCGCACGCACGAAGGCGACCTCGTCCTCCGTCCAGACACGCGCCCTGGTGTCGTTCAGAAACAGCAGGGCCACGAACCGCCCTGCCTGCATCAGGGGCACGTTGAGCAGGGCCGTGACCCCGATCTGCCGGAACTGCCCGCTGCGGTTCCTGGTGAGGGGATCCTGTTCGACGTCCGTCACCAGGACGGCTTCGCCGCGTCTCAGCAGGTCGCCAAAGCTGCCGTAGTCGGTGAAGCTGTGCTGCCCGGCGATGCTCGGGACGGATGCATCCGCGCACCAGTCCCGGACGATGGCGACGCAGTCCTGGATGTCGTTGATGATCCCGTATCCTGCACGG
The DNA here is from genome assembly GCA_964236585.1 of uncultured Acetobacteraceae bacterium. Taxonomy (GTDB): domain Bacteria; phylum Pseudomonadota; class Alphaproteobacteria; order Acetobacterales; family Acetobacteraceae; genus CAXSEF01. Next base: position 31,195 of record CAXSFE010000011.1, on the reverse strand, counting down.
CTCACGCTCAACGTGCGGCCCATGACCTCGGACGCTGCGCGAACCATGGCGGAGGCATCGGCCGTGCCGCGCAGCTCGCGCAGGGCCTCCCCCAGGTCCAGCAGTGCTTCCCGCCGCAGCTCGTGGCGCTTGCGACGGTCGATGTCCACGAGCGCACCCGGGAAACGCACGGCCCGCCCGTCGGGGTCCAGCTCGCAATGGCCGGTTGCCTCCACCCAGAGCCACGAGCCATCCCGCCGACGCACCCGGTATTCCGCCGAGTAGCTCCCACCCTCGGCCACGACCTTTGCGATGCGGGCTTCGGTCTGGGCCAGGTCGTCCGGATGGATGGAGGCGACCACCTGCTTCAGCGGCATCCCGAGGGCCAGCTGGTCCGGATCGAGCAGGAAGGCGCGGGCGAAGCGGCGGTCAGCCGTGAAGCGGTCCGCCGGGACGTCCCAGACCCAGGTGCCGACCACCGTGCCCGCGTCCAGGGCGAGCTCGATCCGCTCCTTGGCCTCGTGGACCTCCGTCACGTCGCGCGACACCGACAGAAGCTTCTCCGGTTTCCCGTCCGCGCCCATGATGGGCGTCACCTGGACATCCCACCACCGCGGCGTGCCGGCCATCGTCTGCGCGGTGCCCTGGAAACGCCCGGTTCCGCCGGCCTGTGCCACCCGGACCGCCTCCTTGGCGGCGACGTTGCCCGGACCGTGCCAGAAGTCCGGCCAGGGGCAGCCGCGGATGGCGTTGAAGTCGCTCACCTCCATCACGCGCTGCCCGCCCTCGCTCATGAACACCAGCCTGGCGTCGAGATCGAGCACCTTGATGCAGTCGCCCGAGGAGGCCAGCACGCTTTGCAGGAACTCCGCGTCGGCCTGCTGCTTCTCGCTCGCGAGCCGCTGCTCGGTGCGGTCACGCAGGATCTTGACGAAGCCGAGCGGAGCACCGTCCCTGTCGCGCAGCGCCAGCATCTCGCCGCTGGCCCAGAAGCGTGAACCGTCCCTCCTCATGTGCCAGCGCTCGTCGCTCGCGCGGCCTGTCGCCGATGCCTCTTGCATCTCGATCTGGGGGCGCCCCCCTGCCCGGTCCTCCGGCGTGAAGAACCGGTCCAGCGTCTCGCCGATCATCTCTCCGGCCGACCAGCCGAGCGTGCGTTCAGCCCCGGTGTTCCAGGCAGTCACGAGGCCGCTGCGGTCCGTGGCGACGATGGCGAAGTCCACGGCACTCTCGACGATCGCCTGGTAGTGCGTGTCCCGGGCGCTGCGTTCGTCGCTGGCAGGGGAGTGGGTCCGCAACTGCCCGGCCTCGACGTCAGCCAAGGGGTGCCTGCCCACCTGCAATGGTCTTTGGCTGCTCGGCGTTGGCACGTTCGATCAGCAGGCGCAGCGCCGCCCGCACCACCTCGCTTGCGGTTGCGTAGTGCCCGGTGGCGACCTGCTCATCCACGAAGCTGACCAGCGGCTTCGTCAAGGCGACATGGAGTGAATGCTGTGCGGCCACAGGCCAAGTCTAGCCGTCCCGTAAAAGGGTGTCACCTTCTGCGCTCAGGTGGGGAGGTGGACATCCCGAACGCGTGTCACTCGGGCACTCACATGATGGGAGGCATGTGATTTCCAGCATGTGAGTGCCGTCGGTAATTTCGGCCTCGGAAATACATCCGCAACCATGCGATAAACCCGTCGCATTAAGGATGCGTCTGGAAGCCATCAAGTCGATGCTTTCCGCATATTCGCCCAAGCAAAGGAAAATATCTGGCTGTTGCACAGTCGCGTTCAGCGTCAATCTCCCGCCCACCACTTTACCGGCTTTGGCTCGCTGTCTGTTGCTTGGTCGCGGACATGGTCAGTCGAGCCGAGAGGCCGACCAACCCGGCCGCGGGCTGGAGCGTCTTCCCGATTGTGAGGCCCTGGAGCGGAGAGGCGTGTTGCCGCCTGACGATGCTCCAACTCCTCCCGCGCACGCTCGCCTGCCGCCGGCGCCGCGCGCACCTGCGCCAGGGCTGCGTTCAGAGCCAGGCGCAGACCAGCCGCCATGCCCTGAGAAAAAGAGAACGCCGAGGCATCGAGACGAGCCTTCCCGGGCATGCGGTCATGGCCGTGTGAAGCCGAAAGCATGCAGGTTTCAGGGAACACAGGCTCCAGTGCCGCGCCTGGGGATCAGCGCGACGCTGAGGGTCCTCGGTGTGGCGTCACACAACGATCATCCTGCTCCCAAGGCTTCGCGCATATCACGCAAAGCCATGTCAACTCGCCTCAGGCTCACCACGCTGGCTGTGTTTGCCACGCTCTCCTCGGGGGAAGCCCTTGCGCAGGCACAACAGCCGGGTGCCGGCGCGGCCGACCTCGGCAGCGTGCAGGCCAGCGCCGGCGGCGGGGACGCCGCCGGCAACACCTCCGGGCCGGTGCCGAGCACCGCGCTGGCCGTGGCGCCAGGCCACGTGCCGATCGACGCGCAGCAGCCCTCCGACGTGATCTCGCACCGCTTCCTGCAGAACAACGTCATCCCGACCGAAAACTTCGACGACGTGGTGCGTCTCACCCCGAGCGCCATGGACATCGACCCGGTGGGGCCTGGACTGCAGCAGAACTTCGGACAGAGCATCCGCGGCTTCCAGTACACCCAGTTCGACAACGACTTCGACGGCATCGAGATCCCGAACAGCCCCAGCAACTACTCGCCGCAGACCGCGGCGTACTTCATGCAGCACGACATCGGGACCATCACGGTGGACCGCGGGCCCGGTACCGCGTCGACAATCGGCCTGGCGACGTTCGGCGGCACTGTCTCGATCACCTCGCGCACGCCGTCGAGCACGGTGCAGCTCAACCCGTACGGGACGTTCGGCAGCTTCGGCACCAAGCTGTTCGGCATCGACGGCGAGTCGGGCGCGGTGGCGTCGCTCGACGGCGGGCGGGGCTACATCGACCTCTCGCGCGAGGAGGCCCGCGGCGCGCTCACCGGCACCTCGACCGAACGCCGCAACGGCTTCGTGCGCTGGGACCAGCCCGTGGGCGACAACACGCTGGTGACCTTCGTCGAGGTCGCCAACAACAGCAACAACCACACGCCCTACGGCACGCCGATGGTGTCGATGCAGCGCTACGGGCGCAACTACGCGCTGAACGAGGACCCGGACAGCGGCGCGTTCGCGGGCTACAACCGCGACGACTACACCACAGACCTGGGCTACGTGCGGGTGCAGCACGACTTCGGCGGCGGGCTGCAGCTCGACGAGCGCGCCTACACCAGCGGGTTCTACCACCGCGGCACGGTGGCCGTGGACCCGACCGGGCTCAGCCCGAACCTGTCGGGCAGCGTGCTGCTCGGCGGCGTGCGCACCAATGTCACCGGCGACGTGCCGGGATATGCGGTCCACAACGACTACCGCGCGTTCGGCACCGTCACCCGCCTCACCCAGGACACGCCGTGGGGCCAGGCGCGCGCCGGCGTCTGGATCGAGCGCGACGGCAACTCCGTCGACCGGGCGCGCATCGACCTCAGCCGCGACGGCGAGGTGTACCAGACCACGGCGACGCAGTCGCCCTATCAGTACCAGTTCTACAACTCCTTCCTCGCGGTGCAGCCCTACCTCGAATACGCGTGGACACCGCTGCCCGGCCTGACGGTGACGCCCGGGGTGAAGTACAGCTCGTTCACCCGCTATCTGGACGCCACGGTAAATCGCAGCACCGGCCTGCCGGCGCGCTACAACGCGACCTACAACAAGGCGCTGCCCGAGATCATGGCGAACTACGTCGTGGCCCCGGGACTGTCCACCTACGCGCAGGTGGCGCGCGGCTTCCTCGCGCCGGCGCTCAACGTGTTCTACGTGAGCCAGCTCAGCTCGGTGCTGCCGGAGACCACCACCAACTACCAGGTCGGCACCGTGTTCAACCGGTGGTGGCTGAACGCCAACGCCGACCTCTACTACATCACGCTCGACAACTTCCTGCAGTCGAGCACGGTCGGCGGCATCACGCTGTTCTCGAACAACGGCGGCGCCGTGTACAAGGGCGCGGAGATCGAGGCCACGGCGCGGCTCGGGCGCGGCGTGTCGCTGTACGCCAACGGTTCCCTGAACAGCTCGGCCTACACGGCGAACGGCAACAACCTGGCGCAGACCCCGCGTCGCACAGGCGCGGCAGGGCTGATCTACGACCGCGCGAAGCTGCTGCGCGAGCTCGACGAGGGCTACGGCCTGCTGGTGGCCAAGCATGTCGGGCCGCAGTACGGCGTCGACACCAACATCGTCGGCCACGCCGACCAGTACCCGATCAAGTCGTACAACACCGTGGACCTGACGCTGGGCTACGTGTTCCCGTTCTCGGCCACGCGGCGGGCGCGCCTCGGGGTGCAGGTCGCCAATCTCCTGAACGACCGCAGCCTGATCGCCTACAACGGCCTGTCGGCGGGGACGCCGGCGCTGCCGCTCTATTTCGTCAACGCGAGCCGGAGCATCTTCTTCAGCCTGTCCGCCGCGCTGTGACGGGCAGGTCCGGCCGTCGCGGGCCTGGATCGGAAGAGCAGCGAAGCAGGCAAGGTTGAGGCTCTGCCTCAAACTTCGCCAAAGGCTGAGCCTTTGGAATCCGTTTCTTAAGTAAATCGGTTTCCAAAGGCCTCGGCCTTTGGCGGGTCTGGGCAGAGCCCAGCCTTGCCTGCTGACAGGTCAGCGTCACAGGCCGCTGGCACCAGGCCTGCCAGCAAGGAAGCGACAGACCGAGGACACCGGGAGGCCCTCGATCACGCGGGCGGGCTGCTTGGGAAACGCGACCGGGCACCGGCCGGGTTGTCCGGTTCCGCCTGCGGCGGGGTCATTCCTCTGCGTCGGCGCGACGGAACTCCACCCACACCAGCATCCTTGTTTGTCGCGATACCTCGGCTCTAGACCTGCCTTCTCATGAAGCGCCCGGTGCCAGCGTGAGACGAACGATTGTCGGCTTCCCGCCCCACCTGATACTCTCAGGCGACAGCGTGGTCGCCGGCGCGGATCCTTCCAGCGTTGTGTTCGTCAGCCGGATCAGCTGGGTTTCTCTGTTGGTTACAACCTTTCCCGAACCGCAGGAGGGTGGACCATGTCCGTGACGATCCTGACGGAGCCCGGCGTCGTGCTCCCGAACGGGTGCCGCATCACCCACGGCGAGGGTGCCACCGTGAAGACGCCGTTCCCCGCCATGGCGCTGGTGATGCATGAGCTGCATCCGGGGCATGCCGGGCCGGGCGTCGCAGGCTTTCGCGGCCAGTACGGCTTCATCCCGTTCACCGCCGACTTCAGGCTGCCCCGGCACGTACACCTGGGACGCGCGGAGCGAGCCGCCAACGCGGCGCTGGTGGCCGAGCGTATCCTGGTGGCCAATGGTGCGGCCTTGACCGAGCTGAGCGGGGAAATCGTCCTGGTGATGCCGGGGACGCTGGTGGACATCCCGCCCGGGGTTCCGCACAGCTGGACCGCGTGCCCGGCCGGCGTGCCGCTTCCCGACGGCTCGGTGTCGGCGGGCAGCTTCCTGATGATCTACGACTACGCAGAGCCGACGGGGTTCTTTCCGGTGGCGGAAACCACGACGCTCGCCTCGGCGGCGGAGTACCGGCCCTACACCGGCGACCTGGGCGCCATCAGCTTTCCCAGGCTCGCGCCGGAGCAGGTGGTCTCGCAGGCATCCTACGTGTGGAACAGGGATAGGCGGCGCGACTTTCGCGTCGGCGGCTAATGGGTGGGGGACTGCCCGGGACGTGGCCACGAACCGGGCAGTTGCGGCGTCATACGGCAAGGAAGCGTGTTCTTTCTTGAAAGAAAGAACCAAAGAACTTTGCCCAATGGGTCTCTGGACCGCCCGCGAGACCGAAACCATGGGCAAAGTCTTTTTGCTTCTTTTTCTTCAGAAAAAGAAGACTCTTGCTTCCTGCCTGAACAACAGGCCGCTGCCAAGTCGAGGGCCGTCTCTACCCGGGCAGCGGCATGTCTTTCGTTTCCGGCAGGAACCACGGCACCACCAGCCCGATCGCGTAGATGCTGCCGAGGATCATGGCCGTGTGCTGGATGCCGCCGAAGAACTGGATCATGGTCCCGGCCAGGATCGGGAACACCCAGGCCACTAGCCGCGTGGCGTTGAACACGAAGCTCGCCGCCGTGGCGCGGACCGTGGAGGTGAACAGCTCCGACAGGTAGATCGCCATCCAGGAATACGCCCAGCCGAGCGTGAAGAACCCGTTGACGAAGGCGGCGGCAAGCACCGCCTCCGGACTCGCCATCAACCAGTAGGTCACCGGCACCATGACGAGGGAGCCGAGATAGGCGAGGAACAGGAACCAGCGCCGGCCGATCGCGTCGATCACGAAGCCGCTCGCCAGGTAGGCGACGACGGCGCCGGTCGTGTAGATGAGCGAGCTCCACGTCCCCCACTGCGCAGGGTTGGCGTAGCCCGCCGCGCGCGCCAGCCCCGTGGCGTACCGGTCCAGCAGGTTGGCGACGGCCCACCAGCCGACCGTGGTGGCGAGCGAGAGCAGGAACGTCAGCAGCATGCGGCGTCGGCTCTCCTTCTCGCGGAACACCTCTGCCAGCGTGAACGGGCGCTTCCGGGGGGCCTCTCCCTCGCTGGTGGCGTTCCAGCGGCCGTCGCGCACGGCGGCGAGCCAGCGCTCGCTCTCGCCGACGTTGCGGCGGATGTAGAGCACGAACAGGGCGGGGAGCGCGCCGACGACGAACATCAGCCGCCACGTCTCGCCGCCCAGCGGCGCCCACTGGCCGAGCACCAGCCAGACGAGTGCGGCGAGGAAGGTGCCCCAGCCGAAGCCCGACTGGAGGAAGCCGCAGCCCTTCGGCCGGGCCCGGTCCGGCCAGGTCTCGGCGACGAGGGCGACCCCGGTGCCCCACTCGCTGCCCATCGCGATCCCGGTCAGGAAGCGCAGCGCCAGCATGCTCCAGAAGCCGGTCGCCAGGGCGGTGAACCCGGTGAACACGGCGTAGAGGAACACCGACCACAGCATCATGCGCTTGCGGCCGACGTAGTCCGCGAGCACGCCGCCGACCAGGCCGCCCAGTCCCCAGCCGAGCAGCGTGCCGCCGATGGCGATGCCGCCCCAGATCGGCCCGGCGGCGATCTGCGCCGGGGTCAGCAGCGACTTCAGCATCGTCGGCAGCACCAGGAAGAGTGCGAACGACTCGAACCCGTCGAAGATCCAGCCCAGGAAGCTCGCCGTCAGGATGCGCCAGTGCATCGACGTCAGGCCGGTGGTCCAGGACGCGCCCGATGCCGGGATGGCCTGGTCGGAAACCGCCTCGCTCATGGTGTTTTCCCTCGTTTCTTTTTGTGGTTCAGGCAGCGGCGGGCCTGCGCAGCCGCCCGGTCATGCCGCCCGCAGGCGGCACGTCCGGCCGGTTGGGGCGACAAGTACCAGGCGTCGTCTCGCCCTGGACAAGGCAGGACGCGGCTGGCGTGCGGGCAAGCTTCATGGTCGTGGGCGCTCTGTCCGTCAGGCCGCACGGGCGGCGGAAAGGGCGGCGCGCACGCGGCCGCCTGGCTGGGCGCCGGGCAGGGCCGCGGCGCGCGCCGCGAGGGCGACGAGCTGGTCGAGGTCGACCCCGGTGTCCACGCCCATGCGGCGGAACATCCAGGCGACGTCCTCGGTCGCGGTGTTGCCCGTGGCGCCCGGCGCGAACGGGCAGCCGCCCAGGCCTGCGAACGCCGCGTCGAACCCGTCGATGCCGGCGTGCCAGGCGGCAGCGACGTTGGCCAGGCCCAGCCCGTACGTGTCGTGCCCGTGGAAGACGAAGCGCGTGCCGCCTGCGGCCCAGCGGCGCAGGCACGCCTCGGACAGCGCGGACACGTGGTCCGGGTCCGCGCGGCCGGTGGTGTCGCACAGACCGACCTCCACGTCGGCGCGGTGGTCGAGCATGCGCGCGAGCCGGTCCAGCACGAAGCCCGGCTCCATCCGGCCGTCGAACGGGCAGTCGAAGGCGGTGGCCAGGTTGAGCCGGAGGCGCGTGCCGTCCGGCAGCCCGCGCACGACCTCGCCGTAGTCGCGGATCGAGGTCTCCGTGTCGCGGCGGACGTTGCTGCGGTTGTGCGCGTCCGAGGCGGAGATGACGTAGGCGAGGTGCGTCGATCCCGCGGCCAGCGCGAGCCCCACGCCCCTGGCGTTCGGCACCAGGACCTGCGGGTCGCAGCCGTGCAGGTGGCGCGTGCGCTCCAGCACCTCCGTCGTGTCGCGCAGCTGCGGCACGGCGGCCGGGTTGACGAAGGAGCCGATCTCGATGCGGCGCAGTCCTGCGGCCACGGCCGCCTCGATGAGGGCGACCTTCTCGTCGGTGGGGATGAAGGGGCCGATCGGCTGGAACCCGTCGCGTGGCGCCACCTCGATCAGGGTCGCACGCCGCGGTGCCGCGGTGTTCGTGATCACAGCACGCCCTCCGCCTCGAGCCGTTCGATCCTGTCGGCGTCGTAGCCCAGCAGCTCGTGCAGCACGGCCCGGTTGTCGGCGCCCACGGCCGGACCGGTGGAGCGCGGGGCGGACGTCACGCCGTCCATGCGGGGCACCACGCCGGGGTGCAGCACGGGGCCAAGCATCGGATCGGCGACCTCCTGCACCATGGACCGGGCGAGGAACTGCTCGTCCGCCGCGATGTCGGCGATGGTGTAGGCGCGGGTGTGGGGGATGTCGGCGGCGGCGAGGGCGGCCTCCAGCCCGGCAGCGTCCAGCGTGGCGGTCCAGGCGCCGATCAGGCGGTCCAGCGCAGAGGCGTGAGCGCAGCGGGCCTGGTTGCCCGCGTAGTCCGGGTCTTCGGCGAGCGCGGGGCGGCCCATGGTGGCGGCCAGCCTGCGGAACAGCGGGTCGGAGTTCGCGGCGATCAGCATCCACACGCCGTCGCGCGAGCGGTAGGCGTTGGTGGGAGCGGCGGTGGCGATGCCCCCGCCCGTGGGCTGCCTGATCGTGCCGAGGGCGCCGTACTCGGGCAGCGCGCCTTCCAGGAGGCTGAACACGGACTCCGTCAGCGCCACGTCGATGTCGCCGCCCCGGCCGGTGCGGTTGCGCCGCAGCAGCGCGGCGACGACGCCGAGCGCGCCGTAGATCCCGGCGACCGAGTCGCCGATGCTGACGCCGACCCGCACCGGCGGCAGGTCGGACTCGCCCGGCGGGTGGTTGGTCAGGTGGCGCAGGCCGCCGACGGCCTCGCCGATCACCCCGAAGGCGGCCCGGTCGCGGCCCGGGCCGTCCTGGCCGTAGCCGGAGATGCGGGCGATGACCAGGTCCGGCCGGGCGGCGCGCAGCTCCGCCTCGCCCAAACCCATGCGGGCGAGCTGGCCGGGGCGGAAGTTCTCCACCAGGGCGTCGCAGTGCCCCACGATGTCCAGCACGACCCGGCGCGCCTCGGGCTTCTTCAGGTCCAGGCTGATGCAGCGCTTGTTGCGGGCGTGCACGCTCCACCACGGGGCCGATCCGTTGTGGCGGGCGCCCCATTGCCGGACCGGGTCGCCTCCGGGCGGCTCGACCTTGATGATCTCGGCGCCGAGGTCGCCCAGGAGGCGCGTCGCGAAGGGGGCCGCGATATAGTGTCCGAGCTCGAGGACTCGGAAACCCGCAAGGGGTGCATCGGCGTCCTGCACGCTTATCCTCCAGGCCTTTTTCGTTGTGCCTCTATTGGGCATTTGGGTGTCGGGGGCAAAGCCCCGCGGTCTGCCGCCGCCAGGTGAGGACGTGGGCCAGTCCGGGACAGGTGAACCGGGGGTCGGCGCTTTGCTCGTGGCGTGGGCCGAGGCGCGGCATGGATGCGGCAACTGCCCTGCGACCTGTCGTTCACCTGATCCTGCATCAGCCTGGACCGTTCAGGCGCAGAGTGCTGCGCCTGCTTGGCTTCGGGTTGGCCCTCCCTGATCGCGGCTGGCTGTGACCACCCAGTCGGCGCGGCGCTCGATGGCGATCTGGCGCAGCCGGCCGTCGAGCTCGGCGAGGAACTGCTCGATCAGCGACAGGATCGACAGCCGGTCCAGGTCGACGCGCTGGCGCCCGGCGAGGTCGAGCAGCAGGTTCATCGACCCGTCGTAGCCGTCCAGGTGCAGCACCAGCGCCGCAGGCGCGCGCAGCGGCGTGTCCCAGTCGTCGCACAGCGCGTTGCCGGTGCCCTGCCCTGGCCTCCCCTGCCCCGACCGCAGCGGCCTCGGATGCCTCGCCCCCGGGCTTGCGCTCAGGCACTGCGGTAGTGCGGCCTGAGGTCGAGCACGAGGCAGGGCCATTTGCTGGGCACTACCGTCGTGAGTGGTCCGGTCTGAGTGCCTCCGCTCTGGCAAAGGTAGAGGACGGTATACGAGGATTCGTTGCCAGCGCGGTGCATTGTCTCGATGACTTCCGCGCCGGCGGCGCACCGCGTCTTGAAAAGGAGAGTGCCGACTGCCTGGACGACCCGCCAAACCCAGACCTGCTCATACACCGCGAACTTGATCGGCGATACGAAAGCATCGGCTACTTGGAGGCCAACGCACGTAGACCGAGTTTCACCTGCCGTAGCGCTCGTGCATGTCGCGCCAGGGGCAGCAGACGCGCAGGACGTGGAGCATCCCGTCGAGAAAGCGCCGGTTGTCATGGGCTGGGCGAGCCTTGCGGCCGCGCTCGGGCAGCAGCAGCACACCAATGATCGCCCATTCCTTGTTCGACAGGTCACCCCGAGCTAAGGCCGCCCTCCAAAAGGCCGCTTTGAAGCAGAGGTCAGCCCGGGTGAGAAGCCACTATGCCAACAGGACCTAACACTACCTGGGCACTTTGCGACTATAGCCTGTCAGTGTCTGAACCATATGGCTGTTCCTACGCTTTCTCCTGCTTTTGGGAGTTCGGGCGGGATGCTCACCGATGCGCAGTGGACGATGCTCGAGGCGTGTCGACCCCATGCCATGGTCCCGCCGCGGCATTTGCGACGCACCATCGGTGCCATCCTGTGGCGCCACGACAATGGTGCCAAGTGGCGGGCGCTGCCTCCTGAGCACGGTGCCTGGTGGATAGCGCCACGTGCCGCCACCTTCCGGATGCGCGACGCGCAACTCGGGGAAATTCGACGAGACTGACAGCAAGCTGACAGCGGTTCTCGGAAAGCCGGGTGCAGGCCTGAGTTCACCGTACTGTCACAGCTTCGGTGACGACAGCAGCATGCCCCTGCGGCAGTTGGCGACACGCGCGGCACGACATACCCGCCGGCAGAACAAAGGCAAAGCATGTCAATCCGGTCCACCCAGGCGCTTCGGGCGGCGCTGCTCGCCACCAGCATCCTCGGCCTGCCGATCGCTGCACAGGCCGCCCCGCAGTCGGCGGAGCTGCCGACCAACCTGTTCATCACGCCGCTCGCGATCCCCGGCTCCACGCAGTCCCTGCTGAACCCCGGGCTGCCGAACTACCCGAATTTCGTAGCCGGGGAGGCGCTGCAGGAAGCGGTCAGTCCGAACGGCAAGACGCTTGCCATCGTGACCGGCGGCCAAAACTCGCTCGATGCCTCCACGGGCGCCACCGACGTCGCCAACTCGACGCAGTACATCTTCCTCTACGACATCTCCGGCGCGAAGCAGCGCCACCCCGCGCTGCTTCAGGTGATCAAGCAGACCAACGCGCACCGCGGCCTGCTCTGGTCGCCCGACGGCCAGACCCTGTTCGTCGCCGGCGGCTCCGACGACGCCGTCTACACCTACGCCAGGAACCCCGAGACCTACGACGCGAACAGCAGCCTGTTCGCGCCGGCAGCCACGATCGCGCTCGGGCACGTCAATCCGACCGGCCTGCCGGGCGGCGTCGGTCTGCTGGTCAAGCCGGAGACCATCGGCCTGGCGATCTCGGCCGACGGCAGGACGCTTGTCGCGGCCAACAACTACAACGACTCGATCAGCGTCGTCGACGTGGCCAGCGGCAAGATCCGCTTCGAGTACGACCTGCGCCCGTTCAACACCGGAGGGGCTGCCGGCACTCCGGGCGGCGAGTATCCGTTCGCGATCGTCATCAACGGCACGACGGCCTACGTCTCGTCCACGCGCGACCGCGAGGTCGTCGCCGTCGACATCTCCGGCACCGCCGGGCGCCTGGTCGGGCGCATCCCGCTGGCCGGCAACCCCTACGGGATGACGCTCGGCAACGGCGTGCTGTTCGTCGCCGAGGACAACCAGGACCGTGTGGGGATGATCAACGTCGCCACGAACACGCTGGTCCACGAGATCGATGTGCGCGCGCCGGCCGGGCTGATCCAGGGCCCGCGCTACACGGGAACGGCCCCCTACGCCGTCACCCTCTCGCGCGACGGCGGGACGCTGTATGTCGTCAACAACGGCGCCAACGACATCGCCGTGGTGCCGCTGACCGGCAGGACGCCGCACGTCGCGGGCCTGATCCCGACCGCCTACGCGCCGAAGGACGTCGCCTTCAGCCTCGACGCGTCCGAGATGTACGTGATCAACGGCAAGAGCAACACCGGCCCGAACCCGGACAACCTGATGGGCAACACCGGCTCGATCCAGTACAAGGCGTTCGCGCCGATCCCGCCGGGCGACACCGACAACACGGCGGGCATCCTCGCGGCCAACGCCATCGCGGCCGCGGCGTCGGCGGCCTCCAACCAGTATCAGTTCCAGCTCGAGCAGGCCTCGCTAGTCAGCGCGCCGGTGCCCGACGCCGACCTGCTCGCCGGCCTGACGGTGCAGGTCGCGAAGAACAACGGCTACTCGGTCGAGGAGAGTCCGGCCGACAGGCAGACGATGTCGTTCCTGCACGGGCACATCAAGCACGTGATCTACATCGTCAAGGAGAACCGCACCTTCGACCAGATCCTGGGCGATCTGACCAACGGCGCCAACGCGGAGCCCTCGCTGGTGCAGTTCGGGCGCGAGATCACGCCGAACTTCCATCGGATCTCGAACCAGTTCGTGACGCTCGACAACTTCCTCGATCCCGCCGACGGCAGCATGGACGGCTGGTCGTGGTCGATGCGCGGGCGCATCACCAACGACGAGGAGGTGACCCAGCAGCAGAACTACGCCTTCGTCAGCCGCGGCCTGGCCTACGAGAGCGAGGGCTCGAACCGCAACGTGCCGATCGGCGTGGCGGTGCCGGCCCGCGTGGACGCGGTGGCGCCCACGACCGTGGGCGGCGTCACCTTCAACTACAACACGCTGTCCGCCCTGGTGCCCGGCGGCACCGCAAACCTGCTGCCCGGACCCCGCGACGTCTCCGCCACCGACACGACGTTCGGCGACCAGCCCGGCGTGCAGGAAGGCTACATCTTCGTCGCGGCGATGAAGGCGGGCCTGAGCGTGCGCAACTACGGCTTCATGGTCAACAACATCGGCCCGACCACCGTGGGCGGCCAGCCGATCACCAACGCCGGCGCGGCCGGCATCCAGCAGGCCGCCGAGCTGAACCCCCAGCTGCAGGGCGCCACCGACCTCTACTTCCGCGGGTTCGACCAGACCTTCTCCGACCAGTGGAACGTGAACGAGTGGAAGCGCGAGTTCAGCCAGTTCGTGCACGACAAGAACCTGCCGGCGCTGGAAACGGTGCGGCTCAGCCATGACCACACCGGCAGCTTCGCCACGGCGCTGGCCGGGGTGAACACGCCGGAGACCCAGGAGGCCGACAACGACCTCGCCGTGGGTCGCGTGCTGCAGACGGTCGCCAACAGCCCGTATGCCGACAGCACGGCCATCTTCGTCATCGAGGACGACTGCCAGGACGGGCCGGACCACGTCGACAGCCACCGCGCGACCGCCTACGTCGCCGGTGCCTACGTCAAGCAGCACACCGTGGTGCGCACGCGCTACAACCAGGTGAACATGCTGCGCACCATCGAGGACATCCTGGGAACGGCGCACACCAGCCTGCTCACCGCCAGTGCCGCGCCGATGGCCGACGTGTTCGATCCGTCCGGCGACGGCACCTGGCACTACGCGCCGATCGCCTCGACGATCCTCAAGACCACGACGCTCAACCTCGCATTGCTGGACGACGGCGTGCGCTACGCGGCGGGGCCGGACATCACCCCGCTGCACGACGCCGCGTGGTGGGCGGCGAAGACGGAAGGTTTCGACTTCAGCGTTGAGGACCGGGTGCCGTTCGCCCTGCTCAACCGCGTACTTTGGGAGGGCACGAAGCCGGGCGCGGCCTACCCCGGGCCGGCGGCCTCGACTCCTGACGCCGACAGCGACGACGACTGACACGATGGGCAGCAAAGCAGACAAGGTTGAGGCTCTGCCTCAAACTCCGCCAAAGGCTGGGCCTTTGGAATCCATCCCTTAAGTAAGTCGGTTTCCAAAGGCCTCGGCCTTTGGCGGGTCTGGGCAGAGCCCAGCCTTGCTTGCTGACAGGTCGACGTCACAGGCCGCCGACATCAGGCCTGCCAGCAAGGAAGCGACCGACGATAAATGCCAGAAGGCCCTCGATCACGCAGCCGGGTTGTCCGGTTCCGTCTGCGGCGGGGTCACTCCTCCGCGTCGGTGCGACGGAACTCCACCCACACCAGCATCGCCATCTCGCGGCCGGCGATCGCGGCGGGCGGGCTCGGGTAGGCGGCCTGGCGCACCGCGGCCAGGGCGGCGAGGTCGAGCTGCGGCGAGCCGGTACCGCGCACGAGCCGGATGGCGTCGGGGCGGGCATCGCGTATGGCGAAGGCCACGCGCGCGCGGCCGTCGCTGCCCATCATCGCGGCGGCGGGAGGATAGTGGAGCGCGGCCTGGATCGCGGCCCTGAGGCGACCCTCATAGGTGTCGAGCCCTGCTCGGGAGGGCTCGGCCGTGGCGGGCAAGGTGGCTGCAGGCGCGGCGGCAACCTCGGGCGGCGGCGCGATCGCGACCGCGGCAGTGCGCGTGACGGGGCCGGGTGGGCGCCGGGCGGGCTCGGTCGTACGGGCGACGCGACGGGGCGGCAGGTGCGTGGGCGGACGGGGCGGCGCCGGAACCGCGGGCAGATCCGGGCCGGCCACGCGGTCGGCGTGCGGCGCCTCCGGCGCGTCCGCCCCGGTATCGGGCGGCAATGCCAGCACGTCCTGCGGCGCAGCGGGGTCGGGGAGAAGAGGGGGTGGTGCCGGCGGCGCCTCTGGCGCCAGCGGCGCTTCCGGCGCGGGCGGTGGCGGCGCCAGGGCCGCGACGGGGAGCGGGGTGGCAAGGGGCGGGGTGGCGGAGGGCGGAGACGGCATGGAGGTGACGATCGCGATCGTCACCTCCACCGGCGGCGGGACGGGGGGGCGGGCGGCCATCGCGAGCACCGCGACGACCAAGCCCGCCTCGACCAGCACGGCGACCGCCAAGCCCGGTGACAGCCGCGCGTGCGGCCGGCGGTGCCCGGGGTGCGGCCGCTCGCCGGCGCGGATCGCCGGCAGGGCGCCCGGCGGCTCGTGGCGCCAGTCCCGCAGCGTGGTGCCCCGCAGCGTGGTGCCGGCCGTGCTCACTCCGTCGCCGCCGGCAGGCGCACCTGGACGCGGCAGCCGCCACCCGGCGCGAAGCCGACGGAGCCGCCGTGGCTGCGCGCAACCTCGGACACGATGGCAAGGCCCAGGCCGCTGCCGGGCGAGCCGGACCGGCCCTTGCGGAAGCGCTCGAACAGGCCGGGGGCGAGGTCCGCGGCCACGCCCTCGCCCTCATCGGACACCTCGAGCAGCGCCTCGGCCGGGCCGGCGGCGGCGCGCGGGTTGTGGAGCTGCGGCGTCTCGAGCCGGGCGGAGAGCCGGATCCGGCCAGCGCCGTGGGCGAGCGCGTTGTCGAGCAGATTGCGCACCATGTCGCGCAGGTCCTCGGCGCGGCCCGGCACGGCGAGGTGCTGCGGCAGGTCGACCACGAGGTCGCGCCCGGCCGCGTCGATCAGCAGGCTGACGGTGGCCGCCGCCTCCCGCGCCGCGCGCGACAGGTTGACCACGGCGCATCCGGGCAGCCGGGCGACCGGCGCCTCCTGCTCCTTGCGCGCCAGGTCGAACAGCTGGCCCACCACGCGCTTGAGCTGGGCGAGCTCGCCCTCGATGCCGACGTCGACCCGGCCCTCCGCCCGCGCGCGCTGCAGCCGCAGGTCCAGCACCGCCAGCGGCGTGCGAAGCTCGTGCGCGGCATCGGCGGTGAAGCGCTGCTCTAGGGCGTAGGCGGCGGCGAGACGCTCGAGCGCGCCGTTGAAGGCCAGGATCAGCGGCCGGATCTCGCTCGGCATGCCGGCAGACGAGATTCGTGCCTCGCGTCCCGGGCCGACGGCGGCCGCCTCCTGCGAGGCGCGGCGCAGCGGCGCGAGGCTCCAGCCGCTGACCAGCCAGATCAGCAGCAGCACCATGAGGCTGAAGGCCACCAGCACGGTGATGTCCTGGTAGGGCTCCTGCAGCAGCAGCCCGAGGCCGCCGAGCCGACGTCCGGACAGCACCTGCGGCAGGATCGCGGCGAGGTTCAGCTCGTCCAGCGAGGCGGCGGCGGCGGTGCCGAGCACGAACACGCCGAGCATCGCCAGCATCAGGCGCCCGCGCAGGCTGTCCGGGCGGACCAGCCGTGCAAGGAAGCGGGCAGCCGGGTGCGCTCGACGGGCAAGGGTCATTGCGGCTCCGCCCGGGGCGGTTCCACCAGGCGGCAGCCGATGCCGCGGGCACTCTCCAGAACCGGGGTCGCCCCGGCGGCGGCGAGCTTGCGTCGCAGGCGCGAGATCACCGCCTCCAGCGCGTTGGCGCTGAAACGCTCGCCAAGTCCGTATACCCGCTCTTCCAGCGCGTCTCTGACGACAATGCTTGGCGCGGCCCGGATCAGCGCTTCCAGAAGCCCGACCTCAAGGCGCGACAGGTCAAGCCGGAGGATGCCGCCGCCGGACATGGTGAGCGTCGCCTCCCGCGCCGCGGGGTCGAAGGCAAGGTTGCCGAGCCGGTGCGTGGCCGGCAGCCGCGAGCCTGGCCGGCGCAGCACTGCGCGCAGCCTCGCGTCGAGCTCGGCCAGTGCGAACGGCTTGACGATGTAGTCGTCCGCGCCAGCGTCGAGGCCGCGCACCCGGTCCTGCACGCCATCGCGCGCCGTCAGGATCAGCGCTGGCAGTGGAGACGCGGCAGCGTCCCCGCCGCGCAGCCGGCGCAGCAGCTCAATGCCGTCCATGTCAGGCAGGCCGAGGTCGAGGATGGCCGCCGCGTAGCGCGTCGAGCGCGCCGCTTCCAGCGCCTCGTGGCCGCGGCCAAAGTCGTCCACCGCGAAGCCGCGTTCGCCCAGGTGCCCCGCGATCATCGTCCGCATTGACGCGTGGTCCTCGACCAGAAGCAGCTTCATGCCTGTTCCGTCTGACGGCCGTTTCGCGCAGACACAACGCCCATCGCCAGCAGCGGCGCAACGCCGCCGGCCGCCGTCACGCAAGGCTTCACCAAACTGACACGGTTCGGGTCAGCCTCGCGTCAGCCCCGCCCCGTAGAACCCCGCGGCCGGGCAGCCCGCCCAGGCGATCTGAACGGCCAAGAGTCGCTGCCGCGGCGCCCGACCGGCGCGCGGCCGAGCCCGGCGGCGCGCGGATGCAGGCAGGATGCAGGAGCACCGATGAGACATTCGTTCCGGAAGTACCCGCTGGCGGGACTGTTCGCGCTGGCACTTGCCGCTCCCGGGTGGGCGGCGCCAGAGGTTCCGGATCCATCCCCGCCGCAGACGCCAGCAGGCCCCGCTGCAACGCGCACCGTAGGGCCGCAGCGCAACGGCTCGATCGTGGCGTCAGACAACCAGCTCCTGACGCCGGCCGGCACGGTGGTCCAGCTCGGCTCGCCGATCGTGGCAAAGGCAGTCGCGGTCAACCCGAACCACAGGACCAGGACCGGTGCCGTCCTGCTGATGGCCGCAGCGCAGCCGATCATCGTGTTCAGCACGACAACCGGCGAGGTGATCCAGCGCTATGTCCCGGTCACCAGCAACGGCACGACCTTCACCAACAACGCCCACGGCTCGTTCACCGGCGTCACCTACTCGGCGGATGGCTCCAAGCTGCTGTTCAGCCAGGACAACAACTTCGTCGCGGTCGCCAACGTGGACGCCTTCACCGGCAAGCTGACGACGGCGCCGAGCATCGCGCTGCCTCCACCCCCGGCCAACCCGCTGCTGTACAACGCCACCTCAGCCAATGCCGGCGGTCTCGCGGTGCTCGACAACACGATCGGTCTGGTCGCGCTGAACGCGAACAACACCGTGGGCGTGCTGAACCTGACCAACTCGACGCTCGTGTCGCAGATCCCGGTGGGCAACGCGCCGAACAGCATCGTGATCAAAGGCAACTCCGCCTACGTGACCAACGAGGGCGGCCGGCCGGCGGGCGCCGGCGACTTCACCAACCTGTCCGACGGCACCGCGATCGTCGCCGACCCGACCGACGCCTTCGCCACCACCGGCACGGTTTCGGTGATCAACATCCGCACCGGCGGCGTGACCAGGACCATCAGCGTCGGCCTGCATCCCGCCGGCATGGCGGTGTCAGGCTCGATGCTCTACGTCGCGAACTCGTACAGCGATACCATCTCGGTGATCGACACCGGGCTTGATCAGGTGGTGCGCACGATCGGCGTCGGCGTGCCGGTCAGGGGCGGCGCATTCGGCGCCGGCGCCAGCGGCATCACCATCGCCGGCTCGACCGCCTACGTCACGCTGGGCCAGTCGAATGCGGTTGCCGTGATCGACCTCACCAGCGACTCGGTCAACCCGGTGCTTGGCTACATCCCGACCCTGTACTTCCCGACGACGATCGCCTACGACGCGGCCACCAAGTCGCTCGTGGTCGCCAACGACAAGGGCCTGGGTGCGCAGGGCTCGATCGGCACGGCGGAGGGCGTGCAGGGCTTCAACAGCCACCAGGAGACCGGTACGGTCAGCCTGATCCCGATCCCCACCGCGTCCCAGCTCGCTGCGTACACGAAGCAGGTGATCGCCAACAACCACTGGGACTCAGCCAACATCTATGCCGGGCCGCAGTACGCCAACCCGGCGGCAAGGCCGGTCGCGATCCCGCAGCACATCGGCGAGCCGTCGCTGATCAGGCACGTGTTCCTGATCATCAAGGAGAACCGCACCTACGACCAGATGCTCGGCGACCTGCCACAGGGCAACGGCGATCCGAGCCTGGCGGTGTTCGGGGCCAACATCCCCAACCAGAAGGCGCTGGTGCGACGCTTCCCGCTGCTCGACAACATGTACGCGCCGAGCCGCCAGTCCGCGGACGGGCATCCCTGGATCGTCGAGTCCGGCTCGTTCTACTCCAACGACATCCTCTCGCCCGACTGGATCCGCAGCTACCCGGGCGGCAACAGCAACGACGCTCTGACCTACACGCAGCAGGGCTTCCTGTGGTCAGGCGCCGAGCGAAAGGGCCTCGACGTCAAGATGTACGGCGAGTGGAGCGGCGGCTACGTCGTCGCGCCGAAGCCTGGCGGCGGCCAGTACAGCTGGGCGGACTTCTACAACACGTCCCTGTTCAAGGAGAGCGGCGGGCAGCAGGGCAGCATGGTGGTGCCGGACAACTCCGACACCGAGGCCGCCACGATCCCGTCGGTCACCGCAATCCTCGATCCGCACTACCCGTCGTTCAACCTCGGCATCCCCGACCAGTACCGGGCCGACTACTACATCCCGCTGCTGAAGGCGCAGGATGCGGCCAACGCGGTGCCGAGCCTGACCATCATCTGGCTGCCGGACGACCACACCAACGGCACCTCGACCGGCTACCCGCTGCCGAACAACTACCAGGCCGACAACGACCTGGCGCTCGGCCGCATGGTCGAGGCGATCAGCACCAGCAAGGCATGGCCGAGCAGCGCGGTCTTCGTCGAGGAGGACGACAGTCAGGACGGCGTCGACCACATCGACGGGCACCGCCAGCCGGTCTACCTGATCAGCCCCTACAGCGTGGCACCGCAGTCGCTCGGCATCGGGAAGGTGATCCACACCACCTACACCCAGGAGAACATCAACCGCACGATCGAGAACATTCTCGGCCTGGCGCCGCTGACGCAGTTCGACCTGACCGCCTCGCCGATGTTCGACTGCTTCCAGGACACGCCGAACCTCGCGCCGTTCGCCCACCTCCCCGCCAATACGCCGCTCAACATCGGACCGGGCGGCGTGCCGATCGCCGGCACAGGGGGTGCCAACTACACCATGCGGATGACGCCGATCCAGCGAGCCTGGAACGTGGCGTCCAACTCCATGACCAAGGGCAAGCAGGGCAAGGCGGACTCGGTGGACGAGACCTTTCTCAACCATGCGATCTGGTACTCGGCCACCCACTGGAAACGTCCGTATCCGGGTGAGACGCGCATCGAATGGCCGGCCGCCTTCGTCAAGGCGGCTGCGCACAGGACTTCGGACACCGACGACTGATACCCGCATCGTGAGCTGCTGGCTCTCTCGTGATGCGGTGTTTTGGCGGTGGCGTGATTCGCTTCCTCCCGGTCGGATTGGCAAGACGAGGGCGATGGGTGCGGCACTGGTGGTGCGCGACGACAGCGAGGCGGCGAACCTGCACCGCCTCGCGCGCCGTGAAAGGGCGCCCAGCGTGCCGGGCGCGATCAGCCCGGCCAGATCGGCATACATCTCTGCCGCCGTGCCACCGGTGGTCGCCATCCGGACCGGAAGCTGATCCACCAGCAGGTCGGTCTGCCACCGCTCGCCCAGGACGTTGAGGCTGTCGTAATCGCCGGCGACCTGCCGCAGCATGGGGAAGCGTGGATCGCGCTGGTCCGTGGGCGCGATGCAGGCTTGGCCAACCGCAGTGCCCGGCTGCAGCGTCAGGGCCTGGCCGGACGGGTCGATCTCACCGGCGAAATGCTGGTGGCTGCTCGCACGGACAGGCTCGGGCGGACAATCGCGCAGCACGGCCCCGACGCCCAGAGCCGCAGTGGGTGACCTGCAAGGCAGGTGGGGCCGGGCTCCCGCAAGACACCGCCAGGGGTGGGTCCCTCTTGGGCCGGCCCTGCTCCGGAAGTCCCAAGTCAGGTCCCGTGACCAGGCATGGAGCCGACCCCCGAACTCGCCTCACGGTGCGGCAAGCAGACACGACATATGAAGTCAGGCGCGCGTATTTCAAGATCCCCTGCGGGGCCTGCATCCTGGTCACGGCGCCAGCCGCATGGCAGGCGCGAACATCATCATGTTGTCGGGCGGCTGGTTGCCGTTGTCCGGCGTCTCCAGCGTGCCGCTGACGGAGACGCGTCGGCCGACCATGCCCGCGATGGCCCCATACGCCTGCTGGCTGTCGCCGAGCAGGGAGACGTATCGGTCGCTGGGCGGTGCGACGTTGCCGAGAAAACAGACCGGCTTGTCGAGCGCCAGCCGCGGATAGCGGGTTCCCTTGCGTGGGTCCTCCTCGTCGGTTTGCTTGAAGCCCTGCTCGACCGTTCCGGTCAGCGTGACCCTGGTCCCCGGCCTGATGCAGCCCGGGCCCGGGATCATGAAGTCGATGTTGGGCACGAACCAGGTCTGGCCCTGGTAGGTGACAACCGAGGTGTTCCTGCGGCGGGCCACGACGGTGACCTCCTCGCCGCCCGTCACCTGCTGGCAGCTCGCCGCATACTCCCGTGCGGGGGCGCTGCCCGGCCTGTCCCTGTCGAAGTTGATACCGCCATCCGGCGCCGTCAGGTCGGCCAGCGCGCGCTCGTCGCGGCACATCAGGCCGGTGCCGTTCCTTGCGTGCGGGGCACCGATCATCTGCTCGGCGACCGCGCGTCCCGTCCAGGCCAGCAGCACGGCCGCGGCGATCGCGAAGGCTCGCATGGGTGTTCCTTCCGTAGAGCTGGAATGCCGGTGAATCGGACCTCTTCCTGAGGCCTCTCCAGGGCCCGTTCGATGGTGGATCAAGGCCGGCCGGGACGACATGCAGTCCGCTCGGCGTCGTGCCGGGCGGAACAGCATGCTCTTCCAGGAGGCAACAGCACCCGCTACTCGAACAGGTTTGCGAACGATGAGGCGAGGTGCTGCACCAGCGTCGGCACCGCCTGCTCGATGCGCAGGTTCACCCGGTCTGCATAGGCGATGTCGCGGACGTTGTATTTTCTGAAGTCGGAGTCCTCGTCGATCGACTGGAACCGCTCGTTCGAACTTCGCGAGGTCGCGCCGGACATGGCGAAGGTCTGCGCCGTGCTGTCGGTGACGGACGCGGAGGCGGAACCGTTCGCGGTGCCGCGATACGACCGGCTCTGCTGGCGCACCTTGCCTCCATGCCCGGGACGCTCGGCGAGCTGGATGTCCACGGTGACGGCGTAGGTGACGTCCTGGTAGGCGTAGTTAACCAGCGCGGTGAGCGCGGTGACGCCGACGCCCACGCCGAGCGCGGTGCTGCTGTTGCCGCCGAAGCCGCCGGTGAGGCCGCCCGCCGCCAGGCCCGCGAGCAGCGGCTGCCCGTAGCCTGCGCCGAGAAGCGCCTGCTCCTGGCCGCGGGCAAGCCTGCCTGCCTGCAGGACGTTGCCCTGCAGCAGGTAGTGCGCGGCCGCTGGGTCGCTGACCACGGTGTAGCCGCGCTGCTGCAGCGCCTGGGCCAGCGGGCCCCGGACGTCGATGTCCGGGTAGTCCGAGGTGTTGCGCAGGCCGATGTAGATCGTGCGCAGACGCGGCGCCACCGGGTCGAGGAACACCGTTTCCGACATGTGCGTGTGCACATCGAGGTCGGCGTGGTTGGTGGCGGCGTCGATCCCGGCGCAGCCCGGGAGCGCCAGCGCGAGCAGCAGCGCCGCCGCACGTCGGGTGTCTGTCTGCATGGCATGGTCCGTCCTGTGGATGGATGGGGGAAGGCTCGGCCGCGAGCCTCGGGAACAGGGCCGCGACAGGCGGCCTGGAAGGCCGGCGCCCGGCTCTATGGGCGGGTCCGGTCCGGCGGCAGGGCCGCGGTCGCTGCGCCGAGAACCGTCAGCCTCACGGCCGCATAGGCGAGCCATACGACGACGAGCTGGACGAGCAGGCGCATCGGGTCGACCGCGTAGCGCACAAGGCCCGCAGCCATGTCCCTGCCCTGCTGGCCGCCCAGGCCGGACATCATCGCCATCGCCTGCCGCGCGCTCGGCGGCGCTGCGAGAACGAAACCGTACTCGTCCGGGCCGCCGTTGACGCTGAACGGCGGGAACAGGACGAAGAGCACACTCAGGCCGATCGCACCGCACAAGGACAAACGCCGCCACTGCCGTATCATTCCGCACCCCTGACATTGCCTCTGGTGGCCAAGCCCTGGGGCGGGCAGCCGAGGCTGTCCACAAACGCTTCCTTAAGGATTCTCAAGCCTGCAAATCATTGCGGTGGCGTGGTTTTCTGCTTCAAGAGCCCCCGGCATCGCGGCGAGTCTTGACCTTCCTCGCAGACTGCGGAGAGGCTTGCCTGCTCGGCGCCGGCCGAGCTGGTCGGACCTGCGCATTCGAGGGATCGGGAGAGAGCTGGCGTGAGCGGTGACACGAACGGCCCCGAGCTGCCTCCCGGGCCGCGCCTCTGGCGGTTTGGCCCCGCCGAGTTCGACGACGGGCGGCGCGAGCTGCGGGTCGACGGCCAAGCCTGCGCCGTCGAGGCCAGGCCGCTGGCGGTGCTGCTCGAGCTGCTCTGCCAGCGCGGCGCGGTCGTGACCAAGGACGAGTTGATGGCCGCTCTGTGGCCCGGTGCTGCCGCCGAGCAGTCGCTGACCACGGCCGTCTCGAAGCTGCGGGCAGCCCTGGGCGCGCAGGGCTGGTCGATCGTCCGCGCGGTCCGCGGCAAGGGCTACCAGATCGGTGTGCCGATCGCGGTGCGGACCAGCCCCGAGCAGCTCGCCCGCGCCTTC
The DNA here is from genome assembly GCA_964236585.1 of uncultured Acetobacteraceae bacterium. Lineage (GTDB taxonomy): Bacteria > Pseudomonadota > Alphaproteobacteria > Acetobacterales > Acetobacteraceae > CAXSEF01. The sequence goes on along the minus strand of CAXSFE010000011.1, from coordinate 7,492 downwards.
GCCGGCCGCCCCGGCGAGGCGGTGCCGGACCGGCCGCACTGGGTCCTGGACCGTGTGCTCGGCGCCGGGAGCGCCCGCGACGTCTGGCTGGCGCGGCACAGCAAGACCGGCGAGTGCAGGGTGTTCAAGTTCGCCGCTTCCACGCAGCGCCTGGAGGCGCTGAAGCGCGAGGTCGCCCTCTCGCGCATCCTGCACGCTGCGCTGGGCGAGCGCCCGGACCTCGTGCCAATCCGGGACTGGCGCTTCGACGCCGAACCGTACTGCATCGAGAGCCCGTTCGGCGGACCGACCTTGCCGGACTGGGTCGCGGGGCTGGGGGGCCTCCATGTCCTGCCGCTGGCCGAACGGGTAAGCCTCGTGGCACTCGTCGCCCGCACGGTGGCCGCCGCCCACGACGTCGGGGTCCTGCACCGCGACATCAAGCCGAGCAACATCCTGGTCGGCGGGAACGGCGAGGGACCGCGCCTGGTGGATTTCGGCTCCGGTCGCCTCACCGAAGCCGCCCGCCTGGCCGGGGTGGCGATCAGCGGGATCGGGATCGACGACGCAGGCTCCAGCGGGCCCGGCGGCACGTGGCGCTACGTGGCGCCGGAGGTTCTGGCCGGCGGCCCGGCGACGATGGCCGCCGACGTCTACGCCCTGGGCATCCTGCTCTACCAGATGGTGGCCTGCGATCTGGACCGCCCTCTCGCGGCGGGCTGGGAGGCCGATGTCGACGACCCGATGCTGCGCGCGGATGTGACCGATGCCGCGACCGGCGACCCTGCCCGCCGCCTGTCCTCCGCGGCCCTGCTGGCGGATCGACTGGATGCCCTGGACGAGCGCAGGGCCAGGCACGCCGCGGAGGAACGCGCGGCCGAGGCGCACGAGCACCTTCTGCGCACGTCGGAGTTGCGCCGCCTGGAAGCGCTGGCCAGCGGACAGCGCGCCGCTCACGCCGTCCAGCTCGCCAGCCGCACACGCGCCGCCTCGCTCGCCCTGCTCGTCCTGCTTGGTGTTTCAACGGGCTCCTTCCTCTACGCACGCCGGCAGGGCGAGGCCGCCGCGACGCAGCGCGACCGTGCCCACCAGATCGCGAGTGCCGCGGGCGAGGCGGTTTCCGGCTTGGTGAACGGCTTGGCCCAGGACCTGCGCGACAGGGCCGGGCTGCCGCTTGATGTCATCCAGACGCTGCTCGGCGGGGCGGAGTCGATCGTCGCCAGTCTCGCCCGCGTCACGCCGGACGATCCCGACCTGCAGCGGCTGCGCGCGCGCGCCTCGGCCGAGTTTGCCGACACCTACCTGCACCGCGGTGACCTGTCCCGGGCGCTCGATGCGGCCCAGCGCGCGGCCGACCTGCAGCGGGCGCTGCTGCTGCACCAGCCCGGCAACGCCGTTCTGCAGCGCGAGCTGACGCAGAGCTTGCGCTGGATCGGCGACGTCCGGTTGAGGCAGCACGATTTCCCCGCCGCGCTGGCCGCCTATACCGCGGCCGTGGACATCACGACCCGCCTGGTGGCCGCCGACCCGGCGAACCCAGACTTCCTCCAGCGCCTGACGCGCGCCGAGGAGGCGGTCGGCGACGTGCATCTCGCGCAGGGCGGAGCCGAGGCCGCGCTTGCGACCTACCGTCGGGCGGACGATTTTGCCGCGCGCGGGCTCGCCGCGCACCCCGACGATGCTGGCTGGCAGCTCGACCGGTCCCAGACGCTGGAGAAGATTGGCGACGCGCTCGAGGCGTCGGAAGACCGGCGCGGGGCGCTGGAGGCTTACCGGGCGGACCTCGCGATCCGTACGCGGCTGGTCTCACTTGACCCGGATAACACGCGATGGTCACGCGACCTGGCAGTCGCCGACGCCGACGTCGCGGACGAGCTGAAGGCGTTGGGCAGTCCGGCGGAGGCGCTCGCGTCCTATCGCGCCGCTGCGGGGATCTACCGCGCCCTCGCCGCGTCGGACCCCGCAAGCACGCAGTACCAGGACGATGTGGCCGACAACTGCAACGACACGGGCAGCACCGAGGCAGCGCTGGGAGATAGCGCCGGCGCGGTCCGGACGTTCCAGGCAGGGATCGCCATCATGGAGCTGCTGGTCCTGAAGAGCCCATCCGACGTGGGCTTCCAGCAGCTGCTGCTCGCCTTGAAGACAAATCTCGCGAAGACGTTGCTGAGCAGCGGGGACATGACTGCAGCGACAGTGCCTGTGGCCGAGGCGTTCAGCCTCGCGACGAGCCTGGCGGCGGCGCATCCGGCCGACACCCTCCTCACGGATGGTCTCGCGCAGACGCGCAAGCTGGCGCAGGGAACCGGCGTCCGGTAGGCGGTGGCGTGGTGCCGGCCGTCCTGTCAAGCGCATCAACGCGGGATCAGAGTATCGTATGGTCGGGCAGGTCTGAGGCCGCTTATCCTGACACCTTGATCACATAGCAGCTTGGCTGCCGGGAATTACCGGGTGAGGGACACGAGTTCCTCGGAGGCAAGTGACTAATTTCGTAGGTAACGAAGCCGTCGGGGTGAGTTTGGTCTTCACCTTCCAAACTGGTCTGCGGCGAGCGAGAATTTTTTGGGCACTCTGAACCTTGAGGAGGGGGTGCCATGAAGCGGAAGCGATACACGGACGAGCAGATTGCCTTTGCCCTGCGGCAGGCAGAGAGCGGCACGGCAGTGGCCGAGATCTGCCGCAAGCTGGGCGTTTCCGAGCCGACGTTCACCCGGTGGAAGAAGCAGTTTGCCGGGATGGGCACGGTGGAGATCCGGCGGCTGAAGCAGTTCGAGGAGGAGAATGCAAAGCTGAAGCGGCTTGTCGCCGACCTGAGCCTGGACAAGACCATGCTGCAGGATGTGCTGCGAAAGGCATGGTGAGGCTCGGCGTTCGGCGCGAGATGGTGGGTGTGTTGCAGGGCGCCTACCAGGTCAGCGAGCGACGGGCCTGTTCTGCCACGGGGTTCGGGCGTTCCTCACAGCGCACCCGGTCCCGGCGCGATCCCCAGGTGGCGCTGCGGATGCGGCTGAAGGACCCTGGCAACGGTGCGGGTGCGCTACGGCTACCGGCGCCTGCACGTGCTGCTGCGGCGGGAAGGATGGGTTGTGAACCACAAGCGGGTTCACAGGCCCTACGCGGAAGAGGGCTTGTCGATCCGGACCAGGCTGCCGCGGCGCAAGCAGGCCTGGCGGTATCGCGAGGGGCGGCCGGGGGCAGAGGCTGCCAACGAGGTCTGGGCGGAGCTGCCCAAGGTTTCGCCGGCGCAGCCGGTGGAATGACAGCGGAGGGGATGGACCTCATGTCGGACCAGCTGTTCGACAGCCGCCTGATCCGGATCCTGACCATCGTGGACATCCATACGCGAGAGGGGCTCTCAACCACACCGAGAGCCAACTTCAGAGCAGCCCAGGTGGTCGAGGTGCTGGATCATCTGATCCGCATGCGGGGCAAGCCGAAGAGCCTGCGTGTGGACAACGGGCCGGAGTTCGCCGGGCGGCTGCTGGATCACTGGGCGCACCTGAACAAGGTGGAGATCGATTTCTCCAGGCCGGGCAAGCCGACGGACAACGCCTTTGTCGAGGCGTTCACCACGCGCCTGCGGGCGGAGTGCCTGAACGCCTCGTGGTTCCTGTCCCCGGCCGATGCGCGGGCCAGGTTCGAGGAGCGGCGGCAGCACACCAACGAGGAGCGGCCGCACTCAGCACTGGGGAACTTGACCCCCAGAGCCTTTGCCAACCAAGCTGGGCAAGCCTGAAAAGTCGCGTAGCACCCGGACCAGAGTCAGGGACAAGACCAGTAAACTAAGCACCGTGAGCAGCTCCGAAACACTCTCCGGCGACACCGTCAGCCTCGTTCCGATCGCTTCAAGCGACCCGTCGCCGCCAGACGCGGCGGATCCTGCCATCGCCGGCCTGCCGAGCCTCCACCGCGCCGAGATCGCCACTATGGCGACGCCTCGCGCGCCGCCAGCACGCAGCGCGGCTACGCCAGCGACTGGCAGCACTTCTCCGCCTTGTGCTTCGCGCGCCAGCTTGAGACGCTGCCCGCCGACCCGCGCGTCGTCGCCGTGTTCCTCTCCGCCAAGGCAGAAGCCGGATCGGCGCCGCTGACCGTCGGCCGCTGCCTCGCTGGGATCGGCTGGATGCATCGACGTGCAGGGCTGCAGCCGCCAACAGACACCTCTGAACGTCAGCGGCGAAGAGGCCGGCTTCATCGTATTCCAGCAGAATTATGTTGCAGATCCATACAACACAGGTGCTTGGGGCAATTAGGATTTTTACTTCTCCAGCGTAAACGGAGCCGTAATCTTCTCGGCATTGGCTTTGGTCACAAGCACGCAGTCGAATAATTGTTTTTCCGTCGTAGCACCAGTCTTGCCAGTCTTGAGAAGCGAGTCTGCCTCCTGCACGGCTTTGGCGGAGAAGGTCGCCACCGGCTGCAGCACGGTGTACTGCAACTCACCCGACTTGACCGCTGTCACAGCGTCTGGAGAGCCATCAAAGCCGCCAACCTTGATGCTCGACAGCTTGCCGGCCTCCTTCAGAGCGGCAATCGCGCCAAGTGCCATCTCGTCGTTGCCGCTGATGACGCCGATGATGTCGGGATGGGCCTGCAGCAGGCTCTGCATCTTGTCGTGGCCCTGCGTCCGGTCCCAGTTCGCGACCTGCGAGCCGACCTTGTCGAGGCCGTCGTACTGGCTGAGCACCGTCTCGAAGCCGTTCGACCGCGTAGCGGCGTTGTTGTCGGAAGGACTGCCGAGTAGCTCGACGTAGCGGCCCTTCTGCCCGATGTTCTTGACCCACTGCTGCGCGCCCAGTGCGGCGCCCTGCGCGTTGTTGGACACGAGCTGCGCCTTGGCCAGACCGTCCTGGTTGATCTCGGCGTTGACGAGGATCACCGGGATGTTCGCGGCGATTGCCTTCTTCACCGCGCCGATCGAACCGCTGGCGTTGGCCGGGTCGAGGATAATCGCCACCGAGCGGTTGGTGACGGCCGTGTCGATCAGGTTGCTTTCCGTGTTCGTGTCGCCTTTCGAGGCGCCGACAGTCGCCTTGTAGCCGAGCCTCTCCGCCTCGGCCGCGGCCACGTTGCCTTCGGTGAGCCAGTAGGGGTTTGAGGGGTCGTTGACGATGATCGAGATCAGCCCTCCCTTCGCATCGGCGGCGACCGCGTCGCCGCGGCCGGCAAGACCCGGCACGGCCAGCGCCAGGGCGGTGAGCATCAGAAGCCTCTTTTTGACAGACATGGTCGTTCTCCTTGCTGGTCTTTGATGCCTGCCGGTCAGCCGGCAGTGCTTGCGTGGGCGACGTCGGCGATCCGCACCGCCTCCTGTCGCGGGGTCGGCGGCGGGCCGCCGGTCGGGGCCGGCGCCTTGCCGCGCCGCCGGTACTGGATGGCGTTGAGCAGCACCGCGAGCACGATCACCGCCCCGGTGAACACCGTCTGCCAGTAAGAGGAGACGCCGATGATCACCAGCCCGTCGGACAGGAAGCCGATGACGAACGCCCCCAGCAGGGTGCCGCGGATGTTGCCGCGGCCACCGGTGAGCGCCGCGCCGCCGATGACCACCGCGGCGATGGCGGTCAGCTCGTAGGTGGTGCCGGCCGTGGGGCCCGCCGAGGTCAGCTGCGACGACAAGATGAGGCCGGCCACGGCGGAGCAGATGCCGGACAGCATGTAGACCGACACCTGCACCTGCTTCACCGGCACGCCCGACAGTTCCGCCGCGCGCTCGTTGCCGCCGGACGCATAGAGCCAGCGGCCGAAGGCGGTGCGGTTCAGCACCAGGCTGCCAGCCGTGCCGATGACCACCATCACCACGACGCCGATCGGCACGCCGAGCAGCCGGTTGAAGCCGAGCCAGTCGAAGCCGGTGTTGCCGAGCGCCGCGCTGCCGCCGAGGTTGTTGTAGGTGAGGCCGTTGGTGATCAGCAGGGCCACCCCGCGGACCACGTACATCACGCCCAGGGTGGCCACGAACGGCGGCACCTTGAACCGCGCGACCAGCACGCCGTTGACTAGGCCCACGAGGGCGCCCAGCCCCACCGTGAGCACCGCGACCACCCAGACCGGCGGGAACAGCACCACGCCCAGCGCCGGCAGCGTGACACCCTGCATCAGGAAGCCCGCGATCACGCCGGCAAGCCCGAGCGTGGACCCGACCGACAGGTCGATGCCGCCGTTGAGGATGACGAGCAGCATCCCGATCGCCAGGATCCCGAACAGCGCCACGTGCGAGGCCATGGTCAGGAAGTTGCCGACGGAAAGGTAGTACGGCGACAGCGCCGAGAACACGACGATGATCGCGATCAGCGCGAGGAACGCCCTGCCCTCGAGCAGCAACCTGGCGATGTCGAAGTCGCCGCCAGGGCGGCCCTGGCGCAGCCGCCGCGTGGTCACACCGGCGTCGGACATGATCGTACCTCCGCTGTTCCTGGTCACTGGATCACGACCGCCTCGCCCGAGGCGGACATGATCTCCTCCTTGGTGGCACCGGCGGCGAACTCCGCCGAGATCCTGCCGCGGCGCATGACGATGACCCGGTGCGGGATGCTCAGGCATTCCGCGACCTCGGAGGTCGAGAACAGCACCGCGAGGCCCTGCGCGGCCCGCTCGCAGAGCAGGCGGAACACCTCGGCCTTGGCGCCGATGTCGATGCCGCGGCTCGGCTCGTCGAGCAGGATCACCCTGGGGTCGGTCGTCAGCATCTTGCCGATCACGACCTTCTGCTGGTTGCCGCCGGACAGCGAGCCGATCGCGGCCCCGCCGCCCGCCGTCTTGATGCGCACGCCGCGGATCGAGGCGTCGACCATCGAGCGTTCCCGCGGCCGCGACAGCACCAGCCGCCGGACAAGCGCCGCGATGCTGGGCAGCGACAGGTTCTCGCCCACCGTCATCGTCTGCACCAGGCCGTCGCGCTGCCGGTCCTCGGGCACCAGCACCAGGCCCTGCCGGATGCGCTCGGCGATGCCGAGCCGGGAGATCTCGCGGCCCTCGAGCAGGACCCGCCCGCCCGTGCCCGGCACCCGCCCCGCCACGCATTCCAGCAGCTCCGTGCGCCCAGCGCCCATCAGTCCGTAGAGGCACACGATCTCGCCGGCGCGCACCGCGAGCGACAGGTGGTCGACGACCGACACGTTCGACCCGGCGCTGCCGGCCACGCTGACGTCCTCGACCGAGAGGACAACCTCGCCGAACGCGTAGCCGGAGGGCGCGGAACCGAGGTCGAAATTCTCGCCCACCATGTTGCGCACGATCCACTCGAGGTCGATCTCTCCCGCCTCCGCCGTGGCGGCGATCGCGCCGTCGCGCAGCACCACGGCAAAGTCGGTGATCTGCAGCGCCTCCTCCAGGTGGTGGGAGATGTAGACGATCGACACGCCGCGGCCGGTCAGGTCGCGGATCACCCTGAACAGCACCTCGACCTCGGCGGCGCTCAGCGCCGAGGTCGGCTCGTCCATGATCAGGATGCGCGAGTCGACAGACAGCGCGCGGGCAATCTCGACGATCTGCTGCTGACCCAGTCGCAAGT
>CAXSFE010000010.1:0-53680 GCA_964236585.1 uncultured Acetobacteraceae bacterium | reverse complement strand
CCCCGCCAGGGCGAGCCGCCCTGGACCGGCCTCACTTAAGGGACGCGTTCCAAGGGCGCAGCCTTTGGCGGGGTCCAGGGGCAGAGCCCCTGGCCTTCCTTCCCCTCAGGCGTTCCGCCGCCACACCTCCTCCTGCAGCAGCGCCGCGAACGTCACCCACCCCGCCAGCGGCGCGCTGCTCCACGCCGCCGCCCGGTCCACCGGTGCCGCCGTCGCCACCGCCGCGACCGAGCTGCCGACCATGCCGAGCGTGACCCCCAGCGCCTCGCCGAGGCGCTTGCGCCCGAACAGCACCCACGAGAACCCCGCGACGCCGAGGATGTTGGTCGCCCACGCGCCGAGCGCCGCGCTGCGCTGCCGGCTCGGCGGCGCGACCAGCAGCCGGTAGCCCGCATAGCCGAGCAGCGCGTCGAGTCCCGTCCACGCGACCGCGAAGACCGGCCCCGGCGGGGTGAACGACGGCTTGCGCAGCGAGGCATACCAGATCGCGGTGCGCGGATGGTCGGGCGTCGGGCTGTACCGCTTCCCGGCGAGCTGGGCGCCGATCACGCAGGCGGCGGCAAAGGTGGCGGCTGGCAGCTTCTGCATGGGGACGGGCCCGTCGGTGACGTTGCACCCCGATGATGACGCGCAGCCGGCCGCGCTGCAAACCGGGGCGGCAGGCAAGGCGAGAAAGGCCAGGGCTCTGCCCTGGACCCGCCAGGTGCAGCGCCCCTGGACCGGCCTCCGTTCGGGCCTGCGGCACAGCACGCCACGACGGGACCCCGTCCCAAAGGAACGGTTTTCAAAGGCCTCGGCCTCTGGCAGGTCCAGGGCAGAGCCCTGGCCTTGCCGGCTTCGAACCCGCCCCCCCAGCGAGGCGGCGACACCAATCCCGGGTTACGGCGTTACCACGCCTGAACCGCGGCGAAGGCGAACCCGGCATGACCAGAACCGACTGCGAACGCGTGCAGGCCTACCTGCGCGGGCTGCTCGGCAGCGAGCGCCTCACCGTGGTGATGCCGAAGCGGGCAGGGCTCTCGGTGGAGGTGGCCGTGGCCGACGAGGTGATCGGCACGCTGCACCGCGACACCGACGACGGCGAGGTGTCCTACTCCGTCCACCTCACGATCCTGGAGGAGGACCTGCCCGCGCTCCGCCCTGCCGCGGCTCCCCGACTGAAACGCTGAGGGCCTGCTCCAGGAACGAAGACAAGGAAGCGTGTTCTTTCTTGAAAGAAAGAACCAAAGAACTCTGCCCATAAGCTCCGAACCCGCCCGGGAGCCCGGGACTCTATGGGCAAAGTCTTTTTGCTTCTTTTTCTTCAGAAAAAGAAGACGCTTGCTTTCCTGTGAAACTGGCCGCCGCCAGAGCAATGACAGCCTCTAGCGCACCGGCTTGCCGATGACGGCGATGCACCCGTTCAGGCAGGCCGGGTCTGTCGCACTGGCCGGCTCGGCCACGAAGGCGTGGTTGTTGTAGGGGTCCGCCGCGACGGAGTGCGAGCCCTTGGTGAGCGGCACGTTGCCGATGAACGCGTTGGTCCGGCCGTCGATGATGCCGAGCATGGCGCCGCCCACGGCATAGCGATCCGCCAGGAAGTAGACCATCGCGCCCGGGTCATAGGTGGCCTGGTCGTCCCCGCCGACCTGCGGGATCGTTGCCGTCAGGGCGCCGCTGAAATCGTCGATCACCTGGGCCGCCAGGGTGGTCAGCGAGGCGTCGTTCGACTGCGCGCAGCCAAGAAGCAGGTTGCGCCGCGGCCCGAGCGCCAGGCCGGTCGGCTGGCAGTTGGCGACCGGGAACGTCGCGATAACCTTGGCCGCCACGGGATCGATGACCGCAACGCCGCCCATGCTCTGGTCTGGCCCGATCTGCGGCAGGTTGACGTAGAACAGCCTGTTGCGCGGATTGTACACCACGCTCTCGATGCCGTTCGTGGCGGTGTCGAAGGTGATCCTGGTCAGCACGCGCTCGTTCCCGGTGCGGCTCGACACCAGGCTGATGAAGGGCGGGGAGTCGGCGTCGTTGACCGCCAGCATGATGCGGTCGGTCGGATCCAGGGCCAGGCTGTCCACCCGCGCGGTGCCGCCGGTGGAGAGGGTCCGGACCACGGAGCCGGAAAAGATGTCGATGATCTTGATGGTGCTGTCGCCGTCGCCGGCCCACACCCGGCCGAAGCCTGCGGACGCGACGCCGTTCGGGCCGGAGACGTCGCTGTCGGCAAGCTGACCGACGAAGGTGCTCACCCCGGGCGTGCCGGTGACGCGGAACAGGAAGCGATTGGTTCTGGTATCGACCACGTCTATGCCGGCGTTGGTGCGATCGGCGAGGTAGTAGAGCCGGAACACGGGGTCGACGAAGCTGAGGTCGTTGGTGAGCAGGGGCTTGCCAGGGATCGCGATCGTGGTCAGCCGCTCGTAGCCGCCAGTCTGGACAGCGGGTGCGGTCTGAGCCCGTGCCGACACCGTCCCGAGCGCCAGGGCGGCGAACGACGTCGCAACGTGCAGCCAACGCCTGCGTGAGTGCATCCTGTGGTCTCCCCAATCCGCGGCACATTGGCTCGCGATTCCTGCGCCTCTGGCGGGCGCGATACAGCCGGGGGCAAACCTACGCACCCGGATGGCGCTGTTGCACGGAAAATCCGGTGGTCGAGCCAGCCCGTCCAGACAGCGAGGTTCGGCTGGCCAGAACCGAGGCTCAGCCTCCGCGAAGCGTCTTGAAGGCGGCTGCCATGTTCCCGGATCCCGCGCACACTCCCGAAGCACCACCCCAACCCCCGGGCATGCTGCCCGACAGAAACCGGCCAGCCACTCAGCCCCGGTGCGGCTTGGTGCCTGCCCACGGTCCGCGCGCGAACAGGCCGCGGGCCTCTCTCACCCCCCGGCGAGACTCTGCGGGATGCCCGGCGGTGGAGTGAGGATGCGACACAGGGGTTCGCCGCTGCCAGGCCCTGGCGACCGTCACCATGCAGGGCCGATCATCCGAGGAGCGGATCGCGATCCCGACATCGGCGGAACACCGTCTCGGTCATTTCACTTCGATCATCCTCGAATAATCGTTGACAGGCCGTCTCAACCCCCTATGTTCGATCCTACTCGAAGGGTCGGAGACAGGCGTGGACGAGACACAGGCCGTGGGCGCCCTGGGGGCCCTGGCCCACGAGAACAGGCTCGCGATCTACCGAATGCTTGTCGGGCAGGGGCCGTCGGGCCTGCCGGCGGGCACGATCGCGGAACGCCTGGGCATCCCGCCGTCGTCGCTGACCTTCCACCTGCAGCAGCTCCTGCACGCGGGCCTGGTCACGCAGCGGCGCGCGAGCCGGCAGCTCATCTACGCGGCGGACTTCGCCGCCATGGACGGCCTCGTCGCCTACCTGACCGAGAACTGCTGCGCCCGGGGGCAGGCGGCCGCGTGCGCGCCGTGCTGCGCGCCCGCCGCCCGGGCCGACGCGATCACACCCGCCCGGAGGAAGCCAGCATGAAGCGCCTGCACGTCCACGTCGCGGTCGAGGACCTCGCCGGGTCCATCCGCTTCTACGCCGCCCTGTTCGCCGCGGAGCCGAGCGTGACCAGGCCCGACTACGCAAAGTGGCTGCTCGACGACCCGCGGGTGAACTTCGCCATCAGCGCCCGCGGCGCGGCCAGGACCGGCGTCGAGCACCTCGGCATCCAGGTCGAGGACGCGGCGGAGCTGGCCGAGGTCTACGCGCGCCTGAGCCGGGCCGACCGCCCCGTGCGCGAGGAGCCGGCCGCGACCTGCTGCTACGCCCGCAGCGACAAGCAGTGGATCACCGATCCGCAGGGCGTGGCCTGGGAAACCTTCCTCACGCACGGCGAGGCGCCGGTATACGGCCACGCCGGCGGGGCAGGGTGGCTGGTCCACGACGAGGCTCCTGGGATCGCGCCCGCGTCCTGCTGCACACCGGCCGCAAGGCCTGCGGCGAGCGCCTGCTGCGCCCCGCCGGCATCCACGCCATGAGCGTCACGATCTACCACAACCCGGCCTGCGGCACGTCGCGCAACACGCTGGCGATGATCCGCAACGCCGGCATCGAGCCGCACGTCGTCGAGTACCTGAAGACGCCCCCGAGCCGCGACCTGCTCCTACAGCTCGCTGCACGGGCCGGGCTGACGCCGCGGGCGCTGCTGCGCGAGAAGGGCACGCCCTATGCGGAGCTGGGCCTGGGCGATCCGTCGCTGTCGGACGACCACCTCGTGGACGCCATGATGGCGCACCCGATCCTGATCAACCGGCCCCTGGTGGTGACGCCGCTTGGCGCACGGCTGTGCCGGCCGTCCGAGGCCGTGCTCGATCTCCTGCCGGAGCCGCAGCGTGGCGCGTTCGCCAAGGAGGACGGCGAGGTCGTCCCGGACGTGACAGCTGAAGGATGTCATGAACCTGCAAGCCCGATTCCATGCGTCGCAACAGGAAGAAAGCACGTTCTTTCTTGAAAGAAAGAACCAAAGAACTTTCCCCAATGGGTCCGGAGCTGCCCGCGCGACCAGGATCTCATGGGCAAAGTCTTTTTGCTTCTTTTTCTTCAGAAAAAGAAGATTCTTGCTGTTCCTTCCGGACAGGGAGCTGTTGCGGGGCTCGTGACACCCTCCAGCCTCGCGCACGCTCCTCCCTCAAGCCGGGAGCATTCCCTTGCTGGCGCTCGCCATCTTCCTGGCCACCCTCGTCCTCGTCATCTGGCAGCCGCGAGGCCTCGGCATCGGCTGGAGCGCCATGGGCGGCGCGATCCTTGCCCTGCTGACGGGCGTGATCGGCTGGGGCGACGTGCCCGTGGTCTGGCACATCGTCTGGGATGCGACCTTCACCTTCGTGGGTCTGATCGTGATCTCGCTGCTGCTGGACGAGGCCGGGTTCTTCCAGTGGGCGGCGCTGCACGTCGCCCGCTGGGGCGGCGGCAGGGGGCGCAGGCTGTTCCCGCTGGTCGTGCTGCTGGGCGGTGTGATCGCCGCGTTCTTCGCCAACGACGGCGCGGCGCTGCTGCTGACGCCGATCGTCGTGGCGATCCTGCTGCGGCTGGAGTTCTCCCCCGCCGCGACGCTGGCCTTCGTGGTGGCCACGGGGTTCGTGGCCGACACCACCAGCCTGCCGCTGATCATCTCCAACCTGGTCAACATCGTCAGCGCCAACTTCTTCGCCATCACCTTCGACCGCTACGCCGCGGTGATGGTGCCGGTGGACCTGGTGGCGCTGCTCGCGACGCTGGCGGTGCTGTGGGCGTTCTTCCGGCGCGAGGTGCCCGCGGGCTACCCGCTCGCGCGGCTGGAGGCGCCGGCCAGCGCCATCCGCGACCCCCTGGTGTTCCGGGCGGCGTTTCCGCTGCTCGGGGCGCTGCTGGCGGCCTACTTCGTCCTGGCCCCCCTGGGCGTGCCCGTGGCGTTCGTGACGGGTGCGGCGGCCCTTGTGCTGCTGGGACTGGCCGGGCGCTGGTTCCGCGGCGGCCGGGATGCCGTGGTCCCCGTGGGCAAGGTGCTGCGTGGCGCGCCCTGGCAGATCGTGGTGTTCAGCCTGGGCATGTACCTCGTGGTCTACGGCCTGCGGAACGCGGGGCTGACCGACCACCTGGCGGCGGCCCTGGTCTGGCTCGCCGGGCAGGGCAGGTGGGCCGCGACCATCGGCACCGGGTTCGGAGCCGCCCTGCTGTCCTCGGGGATGAACAACATGCCGGGCGTGCTAGTCGGCGCGCTCTCCATCGACCAGGCGCACGCCATCCCCGCGGCGACCCGGGAGCTGATGGTCTACGCCAACGTCGTCGGCTGCGACCTCGGGCCGAAGTTCACGCCGATCGGCAGCCTCGCGACGCTGCTCTGGCTGCACGTGTTGTCGCGCAAGGGCATCACCATCAGCTGGGGCCAGTACATGCGGGTCGGCCTCACGATCACGCCGCCGGTGCTGCTGGTCGTGCTGACTGCCCTGGCCGCGTGGCTTGCGGTGCTGGGACCGGCGTGACCCGCCTCTTCCGGTTCAGCACCTTCTCTGTCCGAGGATCAACCCGATCGGACAGAAACGACCACCGGCCGTCGCTGCAACAGGCTTGAGCGAAAACGCTCTTGAGCGGTATCTTCCGCTCATGCGTGTCACTCCGGACCAGATCCGCGCCGCCCGCGCCCTGCTGCGCCTCGAGCAGGCCGAGCTGGCCCGACGGGCCCATGTCTCCGTCGTCACCATCCGGCGGCTCGAGGCAGCGCAGAACGGCACGCGAGCAGTCGGCGGCACTCTCGACAGCGTGCGACGAGTGCTGGAGCAGGCAGGAGCGGAGTTCATCGCGGACGGCGTGCGCAGGCGACCTTCCGCCCGGCCTGACGCGGCTGCGTTGTTCGAGGACCTGCGCGCAATCAGCCTGCGCAGCGCCGAACGCCTGCAGGGCTGCACGCTGCCCGCCGATGCCGACCTCTACGACGAGGACGGGCTGCCGGCGTGATCGCGGTCGACAGCTCGGCCCTGATCGCCATCCTCAGGCGCGAGCCGGAAGCGGACTCCTTCCTGCACATCATCGCCGCGTCGGATGGCTGCCTGCTGTCGTCGGTCAGTCTGCTCGAAACCAGCATGGTGCTGGCGGGACGCGGCGGTGACGCGACCTCGTGGGCGGAGCTTGCTGCACTGGTCGCCCGGGCGGGGATGCAGATTGTCGCGCAGGATGGCGCGCAAGCGGAGGCGGCGAGGGCGGCCTTCCTACGCTACGGCAAAGGACGCCATCCCGCAGGGCTCAACCTCGGCGATTGTGCCTCCTACGCCCTGGCAAAGCTCCGCAACCTGCCCCTCCTGTCCAAGGGCGCAGACTTCCCACGAACTGACCTCGCCACTGCAGCTCTCTAGAGGCTGTCATCGATCTGGCGACACCCGGCCGGTTCCACAGGAAAGCAAGACCCTTCTTTTTCTGAAGAAAAAGAAGCAAAAAGACTTTGCCCATGGGGTCCCGGGCTCCTGGGCGGGTTCGCAGCCTTACGGGTAAAAGTTCTTTGGTTCTTTCTTTCAAGAAAGAACACGCTTCCTGTCCGTCATGACGCGGGGGGAACGAAGCCTGAAAGTCCATGACAGCTCCTGGCACGATCGTTCTCAGCCCCGCCCATCGCCGGAAAACCATGCCGGACACCCACCGCCCGGACATCCTGAACCCCCGATGAGGTTCCGAGAGGGTCGTGCCCAGCCTCCTTGCCGGTGAAGCTGGACAAGCCCGGCGGGGTCGCCCAGCACCCGGCGCAGGGTCAGGCCAGGACCACCTCGTCAGCTCCTGTCGTTGCCGTGCTGCACGGCGTGCGAGATGTCCGACACGCCGACGAAGGTGAGCCGCGTGCCGTCGGCGAGCATCAGCCCGAGGTTGCCGCCCGACACGGTCTCCTGCGCCAGCGCCCCGCTCACCTCGCCTGCGGTGTAGCCGAAGAGGTCGAGCTGGTCGGTCGCGGCATTGAAGTCCAGCACCGTCACGTTGCCGCCTGCGGCGCCATTCTGGACGACGAGCGTGTTGCGCCCGCCGCTGCCCACGAGCGTCTCGTTGCCAGTCCCCACGACAAAGGCGTCGCTGCCGGTGTTGCCGACCACCAGGTCGCTGCCCCGGCTGCCGAAGAACGTGAGGCCGCCGCTCCCCTTGCCCGCGAAGATGGTGTCCGACCCCGGCCCCCCGACAACGGTGGACTGCCCGCTGCCGACGGCGATCAGGGTGCTGCCGGTCCCGCTGAAGTAGAAGCCCGCGCCGGTCGCGGCGGTGCCGGCGATGGTCTCGTGGCCGGTCCCGGCAACGGCGAGGTCCGTGCCGCCGCCCACCAGCACGAGCTGGTCGGCGTTGCCGCCGCCCACCAGCGTGCTGCTGCCTGCGCCGGAGACGATGACGTTGCCGCCGGCGGTGCCACCCTCGTAGAGCCCGCTGCCGTTGCCGTAGGCGACCAGCGATCCGGCGCCGCCGTAGGCGACGTTGAAGCCCGCGCCGGCCACCAGGGTGGCGGCACCGGTCGCGCCCTCCAGGTTGAAGGTCGCGGCACTGCCGTACACCAGCGTCGACCCGGTGCCGCCGAACACGGTGGCATTGCCGGTGCCGCCGAAGAACGTGTCGTTCCCCGAGCCCTGGATCATCACCGCATCGCCGCTGCCGCCGTAGAACGTCGAGCCCGCCGCGCCGCCGATGGCCGTCGTGGCTCCGGCTGCCGCGACGAACACGTTGCTCCCGGTCCCGCCGATCAGCACCGCGGCGTCGGTGGCGGCGCCGAACAGGGTGTCGGAGCCGGGACCGCCCAGCACGGTGTCGTTGTTGCTCGTGGCCGAGAGCTGGTTGTTCCCGGCCCCGAGATCCAGCAGCTGGCTCTGCTGGCCGTCGCCCGTGATCCGGGCGTTGTAGCTGCCCGGCAGTGTCGTGCCCGACGTCAGGACGAAGGTGACCGCGTGCAGCGCCGCCGTGACCTGCGCCGCGGTGCCGGTCACCGTGTAGGTCAGCGGGTCCGACCCGACGGTGCCGAGGCCCAGCGTCGCGTAGTAGCCGGCCGTGCCGGGCGGCAGGTTGGCGGTGACGGTGACGACGGCGCCGGGATCGGCGGCCTGCGCGTACAGCTGGGGATAGGGATAGAGCGCGCCGCCGCTGGTGACGATCACCTGCTGCACGGGCGGCGAGGCAAGCCCGCCGAACGTGGTCTGCAGCGTGATCGCGGTCTGCTCCGTCGTCCCGGCGGCCTGCAGCACCGGCTTGAACACGAGGCCGCGCACCGCTGACTGGATGAGGGCACCTGGATCGGACTGCGGCGGCAGGGACAGGGTGTAGATGATGTCCCGCCCGGACACCGTCCGGGTGAACCCGGCCGCGGAGGCCGGGGTGAAGTCGCCCTGGTCGAGGCCGTCGGAGATGGTCACCGTCGCGGTGGCGCCGACGTGGTCCGGCTCGCTCACGTTCAGCGCCGCGTAGGGCGATGCCGTCTCGATATCCGCGATCGCGAGCGGCGGCGTGGCGCCGCCCAGCACCGGCTGGTCGGTCGCGGCCGTGACCGTAACGGTGGTGTCGCCCCGCGCCGTGCCGAACGCGTCGGACACGGCGAGCTGCAGCGGCGTGGTGTGGACCGTGCCGGGTGCCGCGACGTGCGCGGCGGGCTGCAGCACCAGGCCCCGCACGGCGGCCTGGATGTCGCCGGCCTCGCCGGAGCCTGCCGCGAAGCCGCGGGTGTAGACGATGTCCTGCCCCTGGACCGTCCTGGTCCACCCCTGGGCCGAGGCCGCGGTGAGATCGTCGCCCGACGCCACGCCGCCGACCACCGTCACGCTGGCCTGGGCATCGGCGACGCCGATGTCGTCGACAAGGTCGCCGGCGAACGGCGACAGCGCCGCCACGTCGGACGTCGACTGCATCGCGAGGCCGCCGGTCACGCTCGGCCCGCTCGACGCCGTCAGCACGCTGGTGTCGGAGTCGATCGCGGAGGAGAGAGGCGACGCGGCGTCGTCCGTCACCTGGATGTCGAAGCCTGTCAGGCCCGCCCGCCCGGGCGTGAAGGCCAGCATCTGCAGCGAGCCCTGCAGCTGCATGTCCGCGCCGGGCGCGTCGGCGAAGGTGCGGGTGAGCACCGTGTCGGTGCCCTGGGTGGTCTGGACCCAGCCGTCCGCGCTGGAGGCGACGATGGTGCCGGCGCCGGAAGCGCCTTCCTCGACGGTGACGCGGGCGAGCAGCCCCACCACGTCCGGATCGGCCACCGCGACGTCGCCGAACGGCAGGATCACGGAGCCGGCCGTCGCCGCCTGATTGGCCATGCCGCCGGTCACGCTGGGCGCATCGTGGACCGGGGTGACGGTGATGGTGCCGGTGCCGGAGGCCGCGGTGCTGCCCTGGGAGTCGGTGACGCTGGCCGCGACGGTGTCGGTCTCCGTGCTGCCGAGGGCGATGGCGTGCGCGGTCGGCTGGAACACCAGGCCGCGCAGGGCCGCCTGTGCGGCTGCGGCAGCGGTGCCCGATCCGGTCGAGGCAAAGGTCTCGGTGTAGCTGACCAGGGTGCCGGAGACGGAGCGGGCGAAGCCCGCGCTGGAGGCGGCGGTGAGGTCGCCATGGGCGGCGTTGACGGTGACTGTCTCGACCAGCGTGGTGTTGTCCGGGTCGGCGACGGTCGCGGCGGAGAACGGGGTGGCGGTCTGCGCGTCGGTGATCGACTGGGCGGCGGTGGGGTTGGCGAGCGCGGGCGCATCGTGGGCGGCGGTGACGGTATCGGTGCCGCTCAGCGCCGGAGTGGATGTTCCCGCCCCGTCCTTCACCACGAGCCCGAACGTGTCCTGTTCCGTGGCGCCGGGCGCAAGGCTGTGCGCGACCGGCTGGAACACCAGCCCACGCAGAGCCGCCTGCGCCGCCGCGGCGGCAGTGCCCGACCCTGTCGAAGCAAAGGTCTCGGTGTAGCTGACCACGGTGCCGGAGACGGAGCGGGCGAAGCCCGCGCTGGAGGCGGCGGTGAGATCGCCGTGGGCTGCGTTGACGGTGACGGTCTCGACCAGCGTGGTGTTGTCCGGGTCGGCAACGGTGGTGGCGGCGAATGGCGTGGCGGTCTGCGCGTCGCTGATCGACTGCCCGCCCGCGCCGCCGGACACGCTGGGCGCATCATGGGCTGCGGTGACGGTATCGGTGCCGCTCAGCGCCGGAGTGGATGTGCCCACCCCGTCCATCACCACGAGCCCGAACGAGTCCTGTTCCGTGGCGCCGGGCGCAAGGCTGTGCGCGACAGGCTGGAACACCAGGCCGCGCAAGGCCGCCTGCGCCGCGGCGGCGGCGGCGCCCGACCCTGTCGAAGCAAAGGTCTCGGTATAGCTGACCACGGTGCCGGAGACGGAGCGGGCGAAGCCCGCGCTGGAGGCGGCGGTGAGATCGCCATGGGCTGCGTTGACGGTGACGGTCTCGACCAGCGTGGTGTTGTCCGGGTCGGCAACGGTGGTGGCGGCGAACGGCGACGCGGTCTGCGCGTCGGTGATCGACTGCCCGCCCGCGCCACCGGACACGCTGGGCGCATCGTGGACGGCGGTGACGGTGTCGGTGACGGAGGCGGCGGCGGGGCTGCTGGTGCCGAGGCTGTCCGTGGCGACGGCGGAGAAGGTGGTGGTGGCGGAGGTGCCCGGGGCGATGGCGTGGGCCGTGGGCTGGAACACCAGGCTGCGCAGGCTGGCCTGGGCGGCGGCGGCGCTGCCGGTGCCGGCGGCGAAGCTGCGGGTGTAGGTCGCGGTGCCCGCGGCCGAGCTGCGGGTCCAGCCGGCGGCGGAGGCGGCGGTGAGGTCGCCGCTGGTGCCGACGACGGTGGCGGTGAGGGTGATGGAGGTGTTGTCCGGGTCGGTGACGGTCGCGGCGGAGAACGGGGTGGCGGTCTGTGCGTCGGTGATCGACTGGGCGGCGGTGGGATTGGCGAGCGCGGGCGCATCATGGACCGGGGTGACGGTGATGGTGCCGGTGCCGGAGGCCGCGGTGCTGCCCTGGGAGTCGGTGACGCTGGCCGCGACGGTGTCGGTCTCCGTGCTGCCGAGGGCGATGGCGTGCGCGGTCGGCTGGAACACCAGGCCGCGCAGGGCCGCCTGTGCGGCGGCAGCAGCGGTGCCCGACCCGGTCGAGGCGAAGGTCTCGGTGTAGCTGACCAGGGTGCCGGAGACGGAGCGGGCGAAGCCCGCACTGGAGGCGGCGGTGAGGTCGCCGTGGGCTGCGTTGACGGTGACGGTCTCGACCAGCGTGGTGTTGTCCGGGTCGGCCACGGTTGTGGCGGCGAATGGCGAGGCGGTCTGCGCGTCGGTGATCGACTGCCCGCCCACGCCGCCGGACACGCTGGGCGCATCGTGGGCTGCGGTGACGGTGTCTGTGCCGCTCAGCGCCGGAGTGGATGTTCCCGCCCCGTCCTTCACCACGAGCCCGAACGTGTCCTGTTCCGTGGCGCCGGGCGCAAGGCTGTGCGCGACCGGCTGGAACACCAGCCCACGCAGAGCCGCCTGCGCGGCTGCGGCGGCGGTGCCCGACCCTGTCGAGGCAAAGGTCTCGGTATAGCTGACCAGGGTGCCGGAGACGGAGCGGGCGAAGCCCGCGCTGGAGGCGGCGGTGAGATCGCCATGGGCTGCGTTGACGGTGACGGTCTCGACCAGCGTGGTGTTGTCCGGGTCGGCAACGGTGGTGGCGGCGAACGGCGACGCGGTCTGCGCGTCGGTGATCGACTGCCCGCCCACGCCACCGGACACGCTGGGCGCGTCGTGGGCGGCGGTGACGGTATCGGTGCCGCTCAGGACCGGAGTGGAGATGCCCGCCCCGTCCGTCACCACGAGCCCGAACGAGTCCTGTTCCGTGGCGCCGGGCGCAAGGCTGTGCGCGACAGGCTGGAACACCAGTGCCCGCACGCCTGCCTGGACCGCGGCGGCGACGGTGCCCGAAGCGGAGTAGGTCCGCGTGTAGGTGACGATCGTTCCGGAACTCGAGCGGGTCCAGCCGGCCGCGGAGCTCGCGGTGAGATCGCCGTGGGCGGCGTTGACGGTCACGGTCGCGCTCAGCGAGGTGGTGTTGGCGTCGGTGATCGAGACGCCCGAGAAGACCGCGTCGGTCGACGTGTCGGCCAGCATCCCCGCGCCCACCGGACCGCTTGCGGTCGGGCCGTCGATGTTGGTGACGGCCCGTGTCTCGACCGCCTGCTGGCCCGTGGTGCCGTCCACCACCGTGATCCTGTAGGTCTCGGGGGTCGGGCTCGACGAGGCCGTGCGGGCGGCCGGGGTGAACTGGACGTCGCGCAGCTCGGCCTGGACCTGGGCGGCAGTGCCGGAGAAGGTGAGGGTGCCGGTGCTGGCGCTGTACGTGCCGGCAAGCGGTGCTCCCGTGGCCAGGCTGAGCGCACCGAGCCCGGTGTTCGCCTCGACGACCGTGGCCGTCAGGGTGTTGGTCGTGCTCGCCTCGTCGTTCACGACCGCTGCGGGCGCGATCGGAACCGCACCGCTGCTGCCAACCACGGAGCTGACCCCGTCGGCGTTCTGGAGATACAGCGACGACCCGCTTGCACCGATGCTGATGGCGCGCGTGCCACCCGGCGGGTTGCTCGACACGAAGGCAGGGCTGGGGACGACCGTGACGACGTGGCTGATGTTGCCGCTGGTCGCGTTGGGATCGATCCGGCCGGACACCGTCACGGTGGCCGTCGCGCCGTTGGACAGGTTGAGGTTGCTGACGTCGGGCGCGCCGGTCCCGGTGTGCGTGCCCAGGCTGTCGACGATCGTGTAGGTCTCGTTGATCAGGTTGGAGGGGGCATTGTCCGTCAGCACGAGCTGCGACGAACCGTTCGGGCCGTTGTTGACGACGTTGTAGCTGTAGCTGACGCTGTCGCCGGGATTGATCGTGCCGGGATTGGTGGTGCCGGTGGTCTGGTCGACCACCGTCGCGGGGCCGACCTCCGGATCGACCACCAGCTGCACGTCCATGGTGTTGATCTGGTGCAGGTCGGTCTGTCCGCCTGTGCTGGCGGAGAAACCATAGTAGACGGTCGAGGGCAGGGCTTGAGCGACAGAAAGACTACTGATGACAGTGGTGAAAGTCGCACCATTGTCGGTGCTGATGGCGACCGAGATGATAGTGTTCGAGCCGCTCGGGATCAGGGTGACCTTGGCGATCCGGCTCCCGTCAATACCAGGCGTGAAAGCCGTGCTGTCGAGCAAGGAATAACCGGTCGTGCTGGCGTTTCCTGCGCCACGGATCGCCACCGAGTTCGGAGCCCGGCCAGTTCCGGTCTGGGGTCCCTTGTCCGGGCCGCTGAAATTCCCATACGTGTCGAAGCCGATGCCCAGTACACCCCCGGTGATGCCGGCCTGGCTATCGTCGGCATATCCGAGGCCGCCGCCGTAGCCGCCCGGCGTGATGGCGGATGGCGATGTCACCTGGCTGGGATCGAGTACGAGGAAGGCGATTCCGTCGGCGCCAGTACCGCCGGAGGCCGTGTAGGAGAAGGTGATCTGGACGCCATTGTCGACGGGCAACGGTGTTCCGTAGACCCCGATACCAGCCTTGCTGGTGGTATCTGGCGTCAGGACAAGACTGCCGTTGGAGATCGTCGCATTGTTTGTGTGCGTGCCACCAGTCGGCAGCACAAACCCGCTGTTTGTTCCGAAGCTGCTGATGACGACGGGAAACGTGCTCTGCGGATCGTTCAGCGCCATGACGTCCTCCGGGTTTGTCACCACCAGGTAACCGATGGCATTTGGAGGAGGTTGTATATTGACGCAGTTATGCAATCAAGAGTGGTTCTTCCCAGTCAGCTGCCCTTATGCGTAGTGGTAGCGTCGTCATGAGCTGTCTTCATCTCGCTGGTCACGGCATCTCCCGAACAGGGGTGCGCAACCTGGCGGACTGGATTGGCCGCAAGAGGGCCGCGCCATGGAACGTGGCGTGATCGTCTAAAGGCTGTTACGGACTTTCCGGCTCCGTTGCCCCGCGTCCTGACGGACAGGAAGCGTGTTCTTTCTTGAAAGAAAGAACCAAAGAACTTTGCCCGCAAGCTCCGGAGCCGGCCGGGAGCCCGTGCCCCCATGGGCAAAGTCTTTTTGCTTCTTTTTCTCCAGAAAAAGAAGAGCCTTGCCTTCCCGTGACAATGCCCGTGCACCGCCAGACCAGCAACACCCCCTAAGCCGACCGGCCCTGGCTTGGCACCGGCGTGCGAGACGGCATGGCCTCGATGCGTGCGCGATGCTCCGTGCCCCATTCGCACAGCGGTCGCAGCGTCTCGACCAGGGTCATGCCGAACGGCGTCATCGTGTAGTCGACCTTGGGCGGCACCTGCTGGTAGTCACGGCGAACCAGCACTTCGGCCGCCGCGAGTTCGCGCAGTTGCTGGATCAGCACCTTCTCGCTGATCCCGGTGACCAGCCGCCTGAGATCGCCGAACCGCCTGGGACCCGAGCGGAGGTGATACAGGATCAGCGCCTTCCACTTGCCGCCCAGGACCGCGAGCGCGACGTCGAGGCCGCAGTCGGATGCATCGCCGTTGACCGATTTTCTCATGCTTACCTTCAGGTGAGTTCTACCGTTCTCACGGGCGCACGTCCATCTGCCCTCCACGGACACCGGCGACGCAGACACGACAGAGCACCGGCGATCCGTGCCGAGCGCAACGCACGACGAGCGATCATTCCGTCACAGCCATGGAGCCCGCGATGACTGGAACGCCTGCCCTGCTGATCTACACCACCTACCGTCTCCTGCCCGACGACGTGGAAGCGTTCCGGTCGCTCGCGCTGCGCATGGCGACGACGGCGAAGGCGCGCGATGGCTGCGCCTTCCTTGACGTCGCTCAGGATGCCGGTGACCCGGCCACCTTCCGTCTGGTCGAGGGTTGGCGGGACCAGTCAGCCTTGGACGCACATGGCGCCAGCGGCGAGTTTCAGACCGCGCTGAAGGAGGCTGCGGCGCTCGGAGTCGTCGGCCGTTCCATCGACGTCTACTCGGTTGCGGAGAAGAGGACGGTCGACATGCCGTCATGACCGAGGCACGCCTCGGGAGCACCCGGCAGGAGCCCGGCTTCAGGACTCCACGATGCACCATGGACGAGCCTTGCGATCCCGGAACGTCCTTCCGCTTGGGAGCTCTCGAAACTTCCGGCCTCGACGGGAGATCAGGGCATGCGTCGGTCAGATACGCGCATGGTCCGACTGCTGATCGGAAACACGGTCTGCATCGCCCGAGCAGGAAAAGCCTGCTGCTGGCCAGTCAGGTCAGGGAGGGTTCCTGTACCCGCTCCAGCACGCGGCGGATCTGCAGGGGATGCCACGTGTCTCTTCCCCTCGGCGTGCGAACACCTCGGGCCGTGAGGGCATAGGCGAGCTGCTGGAGCGATCTGGCTCCGGCCTGCCTGGCGGCCACGACGCAGGGACCAGCCCGGGCGGCCTGCGCATCCGCCATGGCCGACCAGATGGCCCGAGCCTGAGCGGCACCGGCAACGGGGAGCAGGTTCGGGTTGCCCAGCCTGGTGCCCCGCGCCCTGGCGGCTGCGAGCGCCGCCTCGGTGCGGATGGAGGTGGCACGCGCCTCCTTCTCGGCGACGAGCGCCATGACTCCGATGGTGAGCCGGTCGGCGCAGGGCACGTCGGCGGCGACGACCTCCACGCCTGCCTTCTCGAGGCCGAGCAGGAAGCGGGCATCGCGGCCCTGAGATCGAACGGCCCGATCACGATCAAGCAGCCGGGATGCCGGTCATTGCCACGGATGCCACCCCCGCAGACCGGCACGCAGACGATGTCGCGGTCCGACGCGACCGGCGGCTCACGGACCTGCAGGTCACTGCCGGATCCCGCACAGGCTCAACCCTTCAGCCTGGGAAACAGGATCTCGGCGTTCCTGCGGTTGATCGCGTCCAGCATGCCCGCAGGGTAGCCGCCGAACGCGTCCAGCTCGTGGGTGAACAGCGCCTGGGCATCGTGGCTGATGTAGGGATTGTCGCTGCCGAAGACGACATGGCCCGGCTCGGCGAAGGCCAGCAGGCTGGGAAGGGCGTCGGGGGCGCTGAGCGCGGTGTCGAAGTAGAAGTACTTCAAGAGCTTCATGATCTCGTCCTGCCCGGTCTCCCTCATGGTGTAGTCGTGCAGCAGCAGGGTGAAGCGGCGCGCGGCGTAGGGCAGGAAGCCGCCGGCATGGCTCAGGATCACCTTCACCGACGGGCAGCGCGCGGGCACGCCGGCCACCACCAGGCTCAGGGCCGAGCGCGTGGTGTCCATGGGGAAGTCGACGGTGGGCTGGGGCACGCCGGGCAGCGGCTTCATCTCCGGGATGCCCGGGTGCATGAACACCACCGCCCGACGGCGCTCCAGCTCGTCCCACACCGGGACGAAGGCCTCGTCGCCCAGATACTGGCCGTGGTAGCTGCTCAGGACGATCACCCCGTCGGCGTCGTAGTCGTCGTAGGCCTGCCCGATCGCCTCCACCGTCGCCGCCGGATCGGGCATGGGCAGGGTGGCGAAGTAGCCGAGACGACCGCCCGACCTGTCCCGCAGGCCGGCTCCGTAGTCGTTCACACGCCTGGCCAGGTCGATCCGCTCCCGGCCCTCCCACGCCGTCACCGAGGGCGTGGCCAGCGAGATCATGGCCACATCGACGCCGAGCCGATCCTGGATCACCTCGGCCGCCTCCGGAGACCAGTCCGGCGTGCCCCACATGGGCTTGCCGACCTTGGCCTCCAGCGCCTCCGCCCAGAACGGCGGGATCATGTGGAAATGCGTGTCGATCCGTCCGGCCATCGTCCAACTGTCCTTCAATGAGAAGCGGGTCTGCCTTGAGTCAATTTCTCCCGGCGCGAACAGTCCGGGAAAGGCGATCAGGGCGTCTGCGCCAGAGCCCTGTCGATCCACTCGCAGAGGACGTCTTCCGCGCCGGCGTCGCCCATGTGCGGCCAGTCCCCCCGGGCGACCAGATCTTTCCCGTGACGGCTGAGGCCGACGATCAGGTCGCCCTTGATGGGAAAGATGGAGCCTTCCGTCCCGCCAACCACCAGAAGTCGGCAGCCCTGGCGGTCCAGCACGCCGGAGGCAGGCAGGCTGAACCTTGCAGCATCCGCCGCGCAGGCCACCATCAACTTGTGGCTACGACAGCCGACCCTGCAGGCCAGCCTTTCGGCCGGAGCGAACGGTCACTCCACCTGCTCCCGCGCCTTGATCCAGCCGGCCCCGAACACGGAGTGGCAGCCGCCGCCCTGGCCCACGACGGCGAAAGGCCGTTCGGCATGAACAGGCTCAAGACAGATGCAACAAGCAGACCCTAGCCTTGTGAGGACAGTCGTCCTTCACGTCGCGGAGCCTCGATATGCTTCTCGACCAGCTCCGGCGTCCACTGGACATATTCGACCAGCAGACCGTCGGAGTGGCGCGCGTAGAGCATGCGACCAGTCGGAACCTCCTGGATCTCGCGAGTGATCTCCGCGCCCCCTTCAATGAGCACCCGTCGAGCCTCCTCGATATCACTCACGACCCACGGACCCATGCTCCCACGCACCGGACCGAGCGCCTCCTCCGTCCCCGCCACAACAAGCATGTCGCCGATACAGATCAGATCCAGTTCGCCAAACTGAAACCGCATGTGCGGTTCGCACCCGTGCAGCACGCGAAGGAGCGTCAGCGTGTTGTCTGGATCAGTCGTCAGGATACGGGTATAGGTCTTCAGGATCATTGATCTTCTCCGACAGGATGCTGCGTGAGGCTCACAGGCTGCTGTCAATCCGACGGCACCCGGCCGTTTTCACAGGAAAGCAAGACCCTTCTTTTTCTGAAGAAAAAGAAGCAAAAAGACTTTGCCCATGGGGGCACGGGCTCCCGGCCGGCTCCGGAGCTTGCGGGCAAAGTTCTTTGGTTCTTTCTTTCAAGAAAGAACACGCTTCCTGTCCGTCAGGACGCGGGGAACGGAGCCGGAAAGGTCATGACAGCCTCCAGCGCCAGGTCACCGCCCCACGGTCGCGAAGAATGAGGTGGGCGCGCCCGCCAAGGCTGCCGGTTGTCCCCCACCCGGGTGATGACCGGACCGGGGCACGGTGAACGCCTGCACGTCACTGGCAACCAGGCGCATCGCGTGTTCCGGGCCGCCCGGAAAGCCGCGCTTGCTGTCGACCGCCAGCACCGGCATCGTCAGCCTGGCCCGACCGGGCCGCCGGTTGTCCTCTCGATCCTGCGGGATCGCACGACAACAGGCGAAAGACGCCTGCTCCCCTGCCTATCCGACCGGCACGTCCCAGACTTCCGCCGCATACTCGCGGATGGTGCGGTCCGACGAGAACCACCCGATCCGCGCCGTGTTCAGGATCGCCGAGCGCCACCAGGCCCGCTGGTCGCGCCAGCGGTGCGCGACCTGCCGGTGCGCCTCGTAGTAGGCGTCGAAGTCCGCGGTGACGAAGAACCGGTCGTTCGCCAGCAGCCCGTCCACCAGCGCGCGGTAGCGGTGCGGCTCGTGCGGCGAGAACGCGCCGTTGCGCACCGCCTCCAGCACCTCGGCCAGCGCCGGCGAGGCGGCCACGGCGGCGTGCGCGTCGTACCCGCCCTGCTGGCGAGACTGCACCTCGGCCGCGGTCATGCCGAAGATGAAGATGTTGTCGGCACCCACCCGCTCGCGGATCTCGACGTTGGCGCCGTCCAGCGTGCCGATGGTCAGCGCGCCGTTCAGCGCCAGCTTCATGTTGCCGGTGCCGGACGCCTCCATGCCCGCGGTCGAGATCTGCTCGCTCAGGTCGGCGGCGGGGATGATCGTCTCGGCGAGGCTGACGCTGTAGTTCGGCAGGAACACCACCTTGAGCAGGTCGCGCACGGTGGGGTCGTTGTTGATCACCTCGGCCACGTCGTGGGCGAGGCGGATGATCAGCTTGGCCTGGTGGTAGCCGGGCGCCGCCTTGCCCGCGAAGATCTTCACCCGCGGCACCCAGTCCAGCGTCGAGCGCGAGCGGATCGCGTCGTACAGCGCCACCGTGTGCAGGATGTTGAGCAGCTGGCGCTTGTACTCGTGCAGCCGCTTGATCTGCACGTCGAAGATCGCGTCGGGGTTGAGCGCGAGGTTCATCTGCTCGACGACCAGGCGCATCATCGCCGACTTGCGGTGGTGCTTCTGCGCCGCGTAGCGCTCCTGGAACGCGGGATCGTCCGCGTGCGCCTCCAGCCCGAGCAGCGCCTCCGGGTCGGTCAGCACCCGCGGCCCCAGCGTCTCCACCAGCAGCCCGGTCAGGCCCGGGTTGGCGTAGTGCAGCCAGCGGCGGAAGGTGATGCCGTTGGTCTTGTTGGTGATCCGGTCCGGCAGGATCGAGTGCAGGTCGCCGAACACCGTGCGCCGCATCAGGTCGGTGTGCAGCGCGGAGACGCCGTTGATCTTGTGGCTGCCGAGGAACGCCAGATGGCCCATGCGCACGCGACGGCCGTTCTGCTCGTCGATCAGCGACATCGCGGCGACGAACCCCTCCTGCCCGCGCCCCGCCTCGCGCAGCCCGTCGAGGTGGCGCGCGTTGATCAGGTAGATGATCTGCATGTGGCGCGGCAGCAGCCGCTCCATCAGCGGCACCGGCCACATCTCCAGCGCCTCGGGCAGCAGGGTGTGGTTGGTGTAGGAGAAGCACGCCACGGTGATCCGCCACGCCTCGTCCCAGCCGAGGCCGTGCCGGTCGATCAGCAGGCGCATCATCTCGGCGACCGCGATCGCCGGGTGGGTGTCGTTGAGCTGGATCGCCACCTTGTCCGGCAGCGTGCGGATGTCGCCGAACTGCCCCATGTGGCGCGCGATCAGGTCCTGCAGCGAGGCGGAGGCGAAGAAGAACTCCTGGCGCAGCCGCAGCTCCTGCCCCGACGCGCTCTCGTCGCCGGGATAGAGCACGCGCGAGATCGCCTCCATGCGCGTGCGGTCGGCCAGCGCGCCCACGTGGTCGCCGCGGTTGAAGTCCTCCAGGCGCAGCTTCGCCTTGGCGCGCGCCGACCACAGCCGCAGCGTCGCCACGCCGCCGCCGCCGCCGACCACCGGGGTGTCGTAGGCCACCGCCGAGATGGTCTCCGCGGGCTGCCAGGCGTAGCGGACCTGCTCGGCGCCCTCGCCGCGGGTGGCCGAGACATGGCCGCCGAAGCCCACGCCGTAGCTCGCCTCGGCGCGCTCGAACTCCCAGGGGTTGCCGAACGCCAGCCAGTCGTCGGGCAGCTCGTGCTGCACGCCGCCCTCGATGGTCTGGCGGAACAGCCCGTGCTCGTAGCGGATGCCGTAGCCGTACGCCGCGATGCGCAGCGTGGCCATGCTCTCCATGAAGCACGCCGCCAGCCTGCCGAGCCCGCCGTTGCCCAGCCCCGCGTCCGGCTCCTGCAGCCTGACCCGGTCGAGGTCGACGCCGAGCCCGGCCAGCGCCTCGCGCGCCAGCTCCAGGATGCCGAGGTTGCCGAGCGCGTCGAACAGCAGCCGCCCGATCAGGAACTCGAGCGACAGGTAGTAGACGCGCTTGGTGCCGGTGCGCACCGCCTCGCGGTTGCACGCGATCCAGCCGTCGATCACGCCGTCGCGGGTGGCCAGCGCGATCGCCACGAACCAGTCGCGCTCGCTGGCGGTCTCCGGGTCCTTGCCGACCTGGTAGGTGAGCCGGTCGACGATGCGGCTGCGCAGCTCGAGCACAGGATCGGGGGCCGCGCGGCGATCGGCCGCTCCGGGCTCGTCCGGCCCGGCGTGCGGCGGCAGCGCGTGCGGCGGCAGCACATGCGTCGGCAGCTCTGGCGTCTCGGGCGTCACTGTGTCCATCGGTCCGTCCAGCTGTTCGTGCCGGGCAGCATCATCCCGCCTGGCTTTCGCGATGATGAACATGGCGCGATCATCCCGCGCGGGAAGGATGCGCGGCTCCCTGCGGCGTTGCAACATCGCCGGCCCCGCCGGCCGCGCGGGGCCTGCGGCACGCCGCGGGGGTTGATCCTGACGGGAGAGAAGCGACGATGGGTGAGCCGAGGCTGAAGGCCGGCCTGTGGGTGCGCGCGGCGCTGCGCCTGGCGGGCCGCGACGGCAACCCGGGCGCGGTGTTGCGCCACGGCGACGAGGACGCCGGCGGCGTGCTGGCCGTGCTGCGCGGCCGGGGCGGGCTGTGCGTGCTCAGCCAGCTGCGCCTGCCGGACGGCGCGTCCGGGTGGATGCGCGGCACCGGCCCCGCACCGGTGGACCAGGAAACCGCGGATTCCTACGTGGCGCGGCAGGTCGCCCGCGACCCGGACCTGTGGGTGGTGGAGTTCGACACCCCCGACATGGTGCCGCCGTTCGAGGCCCGGATCGTCTGAGCCAGGCCGACCATGACAGCACTGTGGCGGAACTGCGCACCCGTTGTTGCACATCCGCCACGGGCGGGGGCAATCCGACGCGGATGCCTCCCGCGGCCGGGAGCGATGAGGCATATAGCGCTGCACCGAGTGACCGCCGCAGCGGCCGGCACCGACCCCCGTCGCGCCCAAGCGCGGACACCGCCCACGAGGAGACTGAACCATGACGCTCCGCAACGCGCTTCTGGCGGCGAGCATCCTGGCCGCACCGGTCGCGGCCCCCGTCGCCGCCCTGGCCCAGCCGGTGGACGGCCTCTACATCGGCGCCGCGGGCGGCGGCAGCGTCCTGCAGGACCAGGACCTCGGCCACTCCTCCTTCCCGATCCAGTCGCTGAGCCGCAACACGGTCACCGGCGCCAGCCGCGCCGGCCGCGCCATCGGCGGCTCCGTCGGCACCGACGCCGGCCCGGTGTTCAGCGGCAGCGTCGGCTACGGCCTCGGCAACGGCCTGCGCGCCGAGCTCCAGGGCGACTGGCGCTCCAACAAGCTCGACCACTTCGGCGCCTACCAGGCCGGCGGCGAGAAGCAGGAGTACGGCGGCTTCCTCAACGTGCTCTACGACTTCGACCTGACCCCGTTCGGCCTGACCGGCCTGTCGCCCTACCTCGGCGCCGGCGCCGGCTACGAGCGGGCGAAGTTCAACAACGCCCGCTTCTACGGCGGCGTCCAGACGCCCTACTACGCCCGCTCCACCGCCGGCGCCGGCGACCTCGCGGCCCAGGGCATCGCGGGCCTGGCCTACAACATCGACGCCGTGCCCGGCCTCGCCCTGACCGCCGAGTACCGCTTCACCACGATCCCCGGCCCGACCAGCTTCGACGGCCAGTACTTCGAGAAGGGCGTCGAGCACAGCATCAAGATCCGCGAGGACGGCACCTACAACCACGCCGGCCTGGTCGGCCTGCGCTTCGCCTTCAACGCCGCCCCGCCGCCCCCGCCGCCCGCGCCCGCCCCGGTCGCCACCCCGCCGGTCGCCCCCGCCCGCACCTACCTCGTGTTCTTCGACTGGGACCGCGCCGACCTGACCACGCGCGCCCGCCAGATCATCTCCGAGGCCGCGCAGGCGTCCACGCGCGTCCACACCACGCGCATCGAGGTCAACGGCTACACCGATCTCTCCGGCACCGCCGCCTACAACCAGCGCCTGTCCATCCGCCGCGCCGAGAGCGTGCAGGCGGAGCTGGTCCGCGACGGCGTGCCGCGCGCCGAGATCGGCATCCACGGCTTCGGCGAAAGCAACCCGCTGGTGCCGACCGCGCAGGGCGTGCGCGAGCCGCAGAACCGCCGCGTCGAGATCATCCTGCACTGACCCGCACCCGCGCGGGCCGGCCCCGCCCGGACACGACCGGCCACGACACGGAAGGGCGCCGCAAGGCGCCCTTCCCACGTCCGGCTTGTGGCCGCGCCGCCACAAGCGCCCGAAAACCCGGGTTTGCCCGGGCCATGATGTAGCACAATGCCGGCAGCCACGTTACCGCAGCATGGCTGGGCACGTGGTGCCGGGATGACCACGGGAGACTGTTCGATGAGGCTGCGCGTCGCGCTGGTGTCTGCAACCCTGCTGGCCGCGCCGGTGGCGCTCGCCGGCACCGCGTCCGCGCAGCCGGTGACGGGCCTCTACGTCGGCGCCGGCGGCGGCGGGAACCTGCTGCAGGACGAGACGGTCCGCCTGTCGCCCGCCTTCCCCGGCGGCAAGGAGCGCTTCGACGTCGGCACCGCCGCCCTGGGCAGCGCCGGCTACGGCTTCGGCAACGGCCTGCGCCTCGAGGCCGAGGGCTCCTGGCGCTACAACGGCGTCCAGCACTTCCTCGGCACGCCCTACCCGACCCGCGCCGGCGGCGAGCAGCAGAACTACGGCGCCATGGTCAACGCCCTGTTCGACATGGACATCGGCTTCAACTGGATCTACCCGTACTTCGGCGCCGGCGCCGGCTACAGCTGGACCCGCTGGGACCACGTGCAGGCGATCGCCACCAACGCCGACTTCGCCCAGAGCGCCAGCGGCACCTACGGCAACTTCGCCTACCAGGGCATCTTCGGCACCGCGTTTCCGGTGTCCTACGTCCCCGGCCTGTCGCTGACCGCGGAATACCGCTTCATGAGCGTGCTCGGCCCGGAGCAGTTCAACGCCGGCGCCTCCGGCTCCGAGGGCGCCTACGGCCGCCGCCCCGCCGGCACGGCCCGCGGCAACGTCGACATCACCACCGACTACAACCACAGCTTCCTCGTCGGCCTGCGCTACGAGTTCAACCCGCCCGCGCCCGCCGCCCCGCCCGCCCCCGCCGCGTCGCGCCCCGCCCTGCCGGCCGCGGCCCGCACCTACCTGGTGTTCTTCGACTGGGACCGCGCCGACCTGACCACCCGCGCCCGCCAGATCATCGCCGAGGCCGCGCAGGCCTCCACCCGCGTCCAGACCTCGCGCATCGAGGTCAACGGCTACACCGACCTGTCCGGCACCGCCGAGTACAACCAGCGCCTGTCGGTCCGCCGCGGCGAGAGCGTGGAAGCCGAACTGATCCACGACGGCGTCGCCAAGACCGAGATCGCCATCCACGGCTACGGCGAGGCGAGCCCGCTCGTGCCGACCGCGCAGGGCGTGCGCGAGCCGCAGAACCGCCGCGTCGAGATCATCCTGCACTGAGGCCAGCAAGGAAGGCCGGGCTCTGCCCGGACCCGCCAGGGGCGAGCCGCCCCTGGACCGGCCTTACTTAAGGGATGGTTTCCAAAGGCCCTGCCTTTGGCGGAGTTTGAGGCAGAGCCTCAACCTTGCTTCCTTCCCCAGCCCACAAACGAAAAGGGGCGCCCGAAGGCACCCCCGCCGCCAGGCCCTACTTCTTGTGGTGCGTCGCCGCGCTCCGCGTCGCGCTGACCTTGCGCACGCTCGCGCGCCCGCCCGTCTCGCCGCCGCAGTCCTGCAGCGACACCGGCTGGATGATGTCCTTGCCCGCGACGTAGCTCGACATCTCCGAGGCGCCGTGCAGCGCCTGCACCTCGTCGAACATGCCGACGTTGCGCGCGCAGAACGCCGTGCCCGCCTTCAGCCCGTCGCTGCTCTGCTCGTTGGCGAGCTGCGTCACGTAGTCGTCGTGCGCCTTCTGCCCCGACCGCCCGTAGGAGCGCGTGAAATACGTGTTCAGCGCCTTCTCCTGCACGCCGAGGTCGGAGTGGAAGCGGTTGATGAACGCGTTGTACTTGGGCTGCACGCCGCACGACAGCGCCGTGACCATCAGCTCGCTCTTCAGCCCCTGCATGTCGAAGGCGGCGTGGTCGGCCGGCCGGACGCACTGCTCGGCCGCGGCCGCGAGCTGGGGGCCGAGCAGCCCGGCGCAGAGCAGGCCGGACATCAGGATACGCATGGAGATCTCCCAGGACCAAGTCGGACGCAGCGCCGGCCGGCCGGGTCGCTGCCCATGAAGCATCACGCGAGCTAGCCTGTCTATCGCGCGGGAATGCAACAACAAAGTCCGCAAGAGACCAAGGTCTCCCCGGCCCTGTGGCCCCGCCGCCGCACCCCGCGCGCACTCGCCCGCCGCGCGTGTAGCGCACCCGCAGCACCACGGCAAACCACGCCGCGCCGGCCCGCCAAATCCTCGCCCGCGCACCTATCCCTGGACGCCGTGCCGGGCTATCCGTGTCGCCGTCTGGGACGGCCGCGGCGCGCGCCCGCCCAGGCGACGACGCGGGCAGTGGGGACGGGCGGCAATGACAGGCGCAAGGATTCGGGTCGGCGTTCCGGCGGCCCTGCTGGGCATCGCGCTGCTGCAGGGCTGCGCGCCGAAGCCCACCATCGTCGAGGAGGCGGCGCCCTCGCCCGACCTCTACGGCCGCATCCCGGCCCGCGCCTGCGTGGTCACGCCGATCGTGCTCCGCGACGGCGGCGAGTCGGCCACCACGATGACCGTCACCAACGACGGCGGCTTCTGCGCCGCTGCCCTCGCGGACTCCACCGGCCACCCGTTCGAGGTCGGCCTGGTCACCGCCCCGCCCGTGCACGGCAAGCCGCTGATCCACACCGTCGGCAGCAAGACCGACATCGACTACACCCCGGCGCGCGGCTTCGTCGGCAGCGACAGCTTCATCATCCGCCTGCGCACCGCCAAGCTGGACAGCCTGCTGCACCTCACCGTGGTCGTCACCCCAGTCGGCGAGGCCTACACGTCCGGACACCCGGCGCCGCCGACGAAGTAAGGCCAGGGCTCTGCCCTGGACCCGCAAAGGGTCCGAGGACCCTTTGATCCCACACCTTAAGTAAAGCCATCCAAGAGGCTTCCCTTGGCGGGGCCCCCTCCTTCAAGCGTTGGGGGCAGAGCCCCTGGCCTTCCTTCAGGCCGCCACGGACTCCGCCCCCGGCAGCATCGCCAGCAGCCCGTCCAGCCCCACCCGCGTGCAGAAATCCCCGAATCCCTCGTCGGGCTCACCTTGCGCCGCCCACGCCGCCAGCAGCGGCGTGAACGTCGGCACCACCTGCGCCGCCGCCACCTTCTCCAACAGCTTGAACGACAGCCGCGTCCCCTCGAAGTCCCCGCCGACATACAGCGCGTAGAACCCCGGCATCCGCCCGACCATGCCGATGTCGCCCGAGTACGACCGGCAGCACCCGTTCGGGCACCCGGTCACCCGCAGGCTGACCTGCCTCTCCGACAGCCCGTGTTGCGCGAGCACCGCGTCGATCCCCGCCACGAACTGCGGCGCCACCCGCTCCGCCTCCGTCAGCGCCAGCCCGCAGGTTGGCAGGGCAGGGCACGCCAGCGCGAACCGCGCGAAGCTGCTCATCGCGTCGGCCGGCACCACCCCATGCCCTGCCAGCAGCGCGTCGAGCGCCGCGCGGTCCTCGCCCCGCAGGTTGGTCAGCAACACGTCCTGCTGCGGCGTCATCACCGGATCACAGCCGAACCGCTCGACCGCCTCGCGCAGCGCCGTCCTGATCCGCGCGCCCCCCTCGTGGTCCGCGATCCGCCCCGACGGCACCGGCACGCCGAGCCACCACAGCCCGTCGCCCTGCTCGTGCCACCCCAGCAGCTCCGGCACCCGCAGCCGCGCCACCGCCCGCACCAGCTCCATCTCGCTCCCGTAATACTCCGCGAGCGTGCGCGCCACCCACTCCGGCCCCTGGTCCGCCACGACGTACTTCAGCCGCGCCCGCCGCCGGTTCGTCCGGTCGCCGTGGTCGCGCTGCAGCCGGATCACCGCCTCGACGCCGCGCAGCAGCTCGCCCGCCGGCACGAACGCCACCGGCGTCGCCAGGCGCGGGAACGTCCGCGCGTTGTTGTGCGTCATGCCCTGCCCGCCGCCGAGCATGAAGTTGTAGCCGAGCAGCTCGTCGCCCCGCCCCTCGTCGTCGAACACCGCGACCAGCCCCAGGTCGTTGCTCAGCACGTCGACCGTGTTGTCCGACGGCACCACGAGCCCGATCTTGAACTTCCGCGGCAGGTAGGTCTCACCGTACAGCACCTCCGTCTCGTCGACGCGCGGGTCCGGCAGCTCGTCCATGAAGATCTGGTAGTACGCCCGCGAGCGCGGCCGCAGCGCGTCCGCCAGCATCCGCGCATCCGCGTGCAGCCGCGTGTGCTGCGCGTCGCGGCGCGGGGCAGGGGTCGCCATCACGTTGCGGCTCACGTCGCCGCACGCGTTCATCGTGCTCAGCATGGTGTGGTTGATCGCGGCGACCGCCGGCTTGAGGTCGCCCTTGACGATGCCGTGGAACTGGATGCCCTGGCGCGTGGTGATGCGCAGCGTCGAGTTCGCCCGGTCGTCCGCCAGCCGGTCCAGCCCGAGGTACTGCGCCGCCGTCATCTGCCCGCCCGGCATGCGGACGCGCAGCATGAACTGGTACTCCTTCTCCAGCCCGGCCTGCTTGCGCGGCGTCGACGTGTCGCGGTCGAACTGCTCGTAGCTGCCGTGGAACTTGAGCAGGTTGTAGGCATCCTCGCTGACCTGGATGCCACCCTCCGACAGCTCCTCGGCCAGACGCCCGCGCAGCCCATGGCTCGCCAGCTTCAGGTGCTCCACCGCGGAAAGCTTCACCGCCTCGGCCATCGCCGCCTCCATCCGTTCAGCCCGGTCGCCGGGCATCAGAAGCAAGGTCGGGCTCTGCCCGAACCCGCAAAGGGCCGGAGGCCCTTTGATCCCATCTCTTCAGTAAGGCCGGTCCAGGGCGGCTCGCCCTGGCGGAGTCCAGAGGCAGAGCCTCTGGCCTTGCTTCCTTCAGCCCCCGTCCGCCGCCGGCATCTCCGGCTGCTCCACCATCCGCAGGTAGGGCTTCAGCGTGACCCACCCCTTCGGGAACCGCTTCGCCGCGTCCTCGTCCGACACTGCGGGCGAGATGATCACGCGCTCGCCCTGAATCCAGTTGCCCGGGGTCGTCACCTTGTGGGCATCGGTGAGCTGCAGGCTGTCGAGCACCCGCAGCACCTCGTCGAAGTTGCGCCCCGTGCTCGGCGGGTAGCACAGCGT
Organism: uncultured Acetobacteraceae bacterium; assembly: GCA_964236585.1. Lineage (GTDB taxonomy): Bacteria > Pseudomonadota > Alphaproteobacteria > Acetobacterales > Acetobacteraceae > CAXSEF01. The sequence continues at coordinate 25,489 of CAXSFE010000010.1, read as the reverse complement.
CAGGCGCACGCGCCGCTGCGGGTCGATCACGAACACGGTGCGCACCGTCACCGTCGGGTCGGCGTCCGGGTGCACCATGCCGTACAGCGTCGCCACCGTGCTGTCGTGGTCGGCGATCATCGGGAAGTCGACCGCGCACCCCTGCGTCTCTGCGACGTCCGCCTCCCAGGCGGCATGGCGCTCCGAGTGGTCCACGGACAGCCCGATCACCTTGACGCCCCGCCTGCGCCACTCCGGCCCGAGCCTGGCCACCACGCCCAGCTCCGTGGTGCACACCGGCGTGAAGTCGCGCGGGTGGCTGAACAGCACCGCCCAGGCGCCGCCGAGCCACTCGTGGAACCGGATCCGCCCCTGCGTGGTGTCCTGCTCGAAGTCCGGCGCGATCTGCCCCAGCTGGATGGTCATGGCGCGCCCCGTTCTGCGCCGCACCCCCGGGTCCGCGGCCACGCCGGCCGGAACTCCACATGGGGCGTCAGCGTATTGCCGCAACCACGGCTTGCGACCGTGGTTTGGCGATCATATAGAGAAGCTGATCGGTTCCGCCAGCGGCCGGTGCAGCCCGGCCGCCTCGGCCCGGCGCAGCAGGTCGTCGAGCGTCATCGTCTGCAGCCGCTCGCACATCGAGGCATCGAGTTCATGCCAGAGCTTGTCCACCACCGCGTCCTGCAGATCGCCGCGAGGCCCGTCCTCGGCCGGCGAGTCCTCGGCCGTCGCGATGCGCACCACGTCGCACAGGCAGATGTCGCGCCTGGCGCGGCCGAGCCGGTAGCCGCCGCGCGGCCCGCGCACGCTCTCCAGCAGGCCGGAGCGCGACAGCGCCTGCAGCAGTGGCTCGATGCCGCGCCGCGCCAGCCCGGCCCGCTCGGCGATCTCGGCCGCGCTCACGGTGCAGGAGCGTCCGGCGTGGAACCCGACATCGAGCATGATGAGCACGGCCACCATCGCCCTGTCGCGCCGCACCAGCATCCCCATCTCCTCCTCGCACAGCCCAGCCCGACCCGCGGGCGCGGCCTGGGATCGCCTCCGCGGCGCTCCCTCAGACATGTGCCAACTCGGGCCGGATGTCACGCCAGATGAACGCATTCCCCCGGCAGACCGCGACCCCGCACGACCGCGAGCGCCCCGGCGGCTCCGCCAGCGCCCCCCTCGGTCTCGCGTCGGGCATCCAGCCCCGCGTGCCGCCGCGCGGCCGGATCTACGACAGCATCCTCGACACCGTCGGCGGCACCCCCCTGGTGCGCCTGCCGCGCCTGGAGCGCGAGGAGGGGCTCGCCGCCCGACTCGCGCTCAAGCTCGAGTTCTTCAACCCGCTCGGCTCGGTCAAGGACCGCATCGGCCTGGCCATGGTCGAGGCCGCCGAGGCCGAGGGCCTGATCTCGCCGGAGCGCTCCACCCTGGTCGAGCCGACCTCGGGCAACACCGGCATCGCGCTGGCCTTCGTCGCCGCCGCCAAGGGCTACAGGCTGATCGTGACCATGCCGGAGGGCGCCTCGATCGAGCGCCGCCGCATGATGCGCATCATGGACGCCCGCATCGAGCTGACCCCCACGCAGACCGGCATGTCCGGCGCCATCGCCCGCGCCGAGCAGATCGTCGCCGAGACCCCCGGCGCCTGGATGCCCCGCCAGTTCGACAACCCCGCCAACCCGGAGGTCCACGCGCTCGCCACCGCCGAGGAGATCTGGGCCGACACCGGGGGCCTCGTGGACGCCGTGGTCGGCGGCGTCGGCACCGGCGGCACGCTGACCGGCATCGCCCGCACGCTGAAGCCGCGCCGCCCCGGCCTCGCGATCATCGGCGTCGAACCCGCCGAATCCGCCGTGCTCAACGGCGACGAGCCGGGCCCCCACGGCATTCAGGGCATCGGCCCCGGCTTCCGCCCCGCCGTGCTCGACCTCGACCTGCTCGACAGCGTGGCCACCGTCTCCGAGCGCCACGCCATCGCCGCCGCCCGCCGCTGCGCCCGCACCGAGGGCATCCCGATCGGCATCTCCTCGGGCGCCGTGCTGCACGCGATGCTCGACATCGCGCGCGAGCCCCGCTTTGCCGGCAAGCTGCTCGTCGGCATCGTGCCCTCCTTCGCCGAGCGCTACCTGTCCACCCCGCTGTTCGCCGGCCTGGCCTGAGCCCCCCGCGTGACCCTGCCCGACACCCCGCCCATCGCCCTGGCCGACACCCCCGCCGCCGCCGCCGGCCCGCTCGCCCCCCCGCTGGCGGTCGGCCAGGACGCCTACCGCGACGCGATGGCCAGGCTCGGCGCCGCGGTCAACGTCGTGACCAGCGACGGCCCCGCCGGGCGCTGCGGCTTCACCGCCTCCTCGGTGTGCAGCGTCACCGACGACCCGCCGACGCTGCTGGTCTGCCTCAACCGCACCAGCGCCAACAACGCCCGCTTCAAGCGCAACGGCGTGCTCTGCGTGAACGTCCTCGCCGCCCGCCACGAGGCGCTGTCCGCCGCCTTCGCCGGCGCGCTGGACTCCGACGCGCGCTTCGCCGCCGGCCGCTGGACCAGCCTCAGCACCGGCGCGCCCGTGCTCGAGGACGCCCGCGTCGCCTTCGACTGCCGCATCGCCCAGGTCACCGAGGTCGGCACCCACAGCGTGCTGTTCTGCGAGGTCGAGGCCCTCCGCACCGGGGACAACGAGAAGGCCCTGATCTACCTGGGCCGCGCCTACCACCACCTCGCGACCCCGGCCTGAGCAGACAGAAAGCAAGCCCGGGCTCTCCCTCCGCTGCCCATTCCAATGGCCCAAGCGGGCCATCGGAACCTTTGGGCAGCTCCGCCCAGACCCGCCACGGGCGAGCCGCCCCTGGACCGGCTTCTCATAAGTGGAGCCGGTCCAGGGGGGCTCCCCCTGGCGGAGTTTGAGGCAGAGCCTCAACCTTGCTTGCTTCCCTGAACAGCGGACCGACCCCATGCGCCCCACCGGCAACACGATCCTGATCACCGGCGGCGGCTCCGGCATCGGCCGCGGCCTCGCCGAGGCGTTCCACGCGCTCGGCAACCAGGTCGTCGTCGCCGGCCGCCGCGCCGCCTCCCTCGACGAGGCCACGGCCGCCAACCCGGGCATGCGCTCCGCCCTGCTCGACATCAACGACCCCGCCTCGCTCCCCGCCTTCGCCGCCCGCCTCTGCGCCGACCACCCCACGCTCGACGCCGTGGTCCACAACGCCGGCATCATGCGTGTCGAGTCGGTGCGCGACGCCAGGGTCGCCGACGCCGAGGCGATGGTCACGACCAACCTGCTCGGCCCGATCCGCCTGACCGCCGCCCTGCTGCCCCACCTCCTGGCCCGCCCAGCGGCCACCATCATGACCGTCACCTCCGGCCTGGCCTTCGTGCCGCTGGCGCTCAACCCCACCTACTGCGCGACCAAGGCCGCGATCCACGCCTACACCCAGTCCCTGCGCTACCAGCTCCGCGACACCGCCGTGCAGGTCATCGAGCTGATCCCCCCCTACGTGCAGACCGAGCTGCAGGGCGCCGCCCAGGCCGCCGACCCCGCCGCGATGCCGCTCGACGCCTTCATCGCCGAAACCATGTCCCTGCTCGCGGCCGACCCCGACGCCGCCGAGATCTGCGTCGAGCGCGTCCACCCCCAGCGCACCGCCGGCGCCGCTGGCGGCTACGACGCGTTCTTCACGCGCTTCAACGACGCCATAGCCGCCGCCCGCGCCAACCGCTAGGCCGGACTGCCCGACCCTGGCGATCCCCCGCCGCCCGCCCCATCTCGTCGACACAAGGTCGCCTGATCGAGCCGGCCGCGAAGGGGAGACTCACCATGGGCCTGTTCGGCAGCCCCAGGCCCGCCCCGGCGGCCCCGGCCTTCGAGGTCGCCCGCGACGACGCCGAGTGGCAGCAGCGCCTGTCCCCCGAGCAGTTCCGCGTCCTGCGCCGCCACGGCACCGAGCGCGCCGGCACCAGCCCGCTCGACCGCGAGCACCGCCCCGGCCGCTTCCTCTGCGCCGGCTGCGACGCCGCCCTGTTCGCCTCGGCCGCCAAGTTCGACAGCGGCACCGGCTGGCCTTCCTTCACCGCACCCCTGACCGCGCCCGCGGTCGGCACCCGCGAGGACCGCGGCCTGCTGATGTCGCGCACCGAGGTCCACTGCGCCCGTTGCGGCGGCCACCTGGGCCATGTCTTCCCCGACGGCCCCCGCCCGACCGGCCTGCGCTACTGCATGAACGGCGTCGCCCTGCGCTTCGAGCCGCAGCCCTGAAGCCGCCTCATCCTCCGAGCGCCGTGCCGCCGCCCCGCACCTGTCCCGGCGTCTGAGGCACGCCCCGTCACGCCGCGCGTGACACCAGCCCTCCAAAACCCCCAATCCGTCACGCGTCCCGTGACGTCCTTGTCACGCCTCGCGTGACAGGCGTGGATGCCAGGAAGCGAGCAAGCAAGGCTGGGCTCTGCCCAGACCCGCAAAGGGTCCGAGGACCCTTTGATCCCTTGACTTAAGAGAAGCCATCCAAGGGGCTTCCCTTGGCGGGGTCCAGGGGCAGAGCCCCTGGCCTTCCTCAGACCCTCTGCACCACGTACCGCTCCGCCAGCGACGCCGCGATGTCGTTGGCGTGCATCGAGTCGCGCGCCTCGACCATGACCTCCAGCTCCGCCGCCTGCACGCTCGCCGCCGCGAACAGCCGCTGGTGCAGCACCTCGATGATGTTGCCTCCCATCGCGCCGATCCGCCCCGAGATATCGGCCAGCACCCCCGGCCGGTCCGGAATCTGCATCCTCAGCCGCAGCAGCCGCCCGTCGCGCAGCAGGTTGCGGAGCAAAACGTTGGCCAGGATGCGCGGGTCGATGTTGCCCCCGCAGATCACGGTCGCCACCCGCCGCCCGCGGAACCGCTCCGGGTGCGCCAGCAGCGCCGCAACCCCCGTCGCCCCCGCCCCCTCCGCGACCAGCTTCGCCCCTTCCGCCAGCAGCGCGATCGCGTCCTCGACCCCGCGCTCGCTCACCCGCAGCACCTCGGACACGTGCGCCCGGATCACCTCCAGCGGGAACGCCCCCACCTGCGGCACGGCGATCCCCTCCGCGATCGTCGGCCCGCCCCACGGCGCCGGCGCCCCGTCCTCCCGCGCCGCCAGCGAGGCGTAGGCGTCCACCTGCACCCCGATCACCTCGACGTCCGGCCGCAGCCCCGCGATCGCCGCCGCGCACCCCGCGATCATGCCGCCCCCGCCCACCGGCACCACCAGCACCTCGATGCCCGGTGCGTCCTCCAGCAGCTCCAGCGCCAGCGTCCCCTGGCCCGCCATCACCGCCGGGTCGTCGTAGGGGTGGACGAACACCAGGCCCGAAGCCGCCGCCATCCCGACTGCATGCGCCGCCGCCTCGGCGAAATCCTCCCCGTGCAGCACCACCCGCGCGCCCCAGGCCGCCGTGCGCGTCACCTTCGCCGCCGGCGTGTGGCGCGGCATCACGATGGTCGCCGCGATCCCCGCGAGCTGCGCATGGCGCGCCACCCCCTGCGCATGGTTGCCCGCCGACGCCGCGATCACCCCCCGCGCCCGCTCCGCCGCGTCGAGCAGCGCCAGCTTGTTCGCCGCCCCCCGCTCCTTGAAGGACCCGATCGCCTGGAGGTTCTCCAGCTTGAGCACCACCTCGGCCCCCGTCGCGCGCGACAGCGCCAGCGAGGGCAGGGACGGGGTGCGCAGCACGCGGCCCGCGATGCGGACGGCGGCGGCTTGGACGTCGGAAAGATCGATCATGGGACGGGTCCGGAAAGGAAGGCCAGGGGCTCTGCCCCTGGACCCCGCCAGGGCGAGCCGCCCTGGACCGGCCTTGCTTAAGAATTGGGTTCCAAAGGCTCCACCTTTGGCGGGGTCGCCACCTTCAAGGAGGGGGCAGAGCCCCTGGCCTTCCTTCAGCCGAAGCGGATGTTCAGGATCTCGTACGAGCGGTCTCCGCCCGGCGCCGGCACGGAGATGGTGTCCCCCGCCTTCTTGCCGATCAGCGCCTTGGCCAGCGGCGAGGACACCGACAGCAGCTGCCGCTTCAGGTCCGCCTCGTGGACGCCCACGATCTGGTAGGTCGCCTCCTTGTCGGTCTCCTCGTCGACCAGCCGGATGTGCGCCCCGAATTTCACCGTGTCGCCCGACAGCGTCGACGGGTCGATCACCTCGGCGAGCGAGACGATCTCCTCCAGCTCCTGGATGCGCCCCTCGATGAACGACTGCCGGTCGCGCGCCGCATGGTACTCGGCATTCTCGCTCAGGTCGCCGTGGGAGCGCGCCTCGGCGATCGCGCGGATCACCGACGGCCGCTCCTCGCTGCGCAGCAGCCTCAGCTCATCCTCGAGCCGAACCAGGCCCGGACCGGTCATCGGAAACTTCTGCAAGTCGCGAAATCCTCAAGCAGTCTGGGAGGCGAGCCGGACACGGCGGGCGCGCACAACGCACGGTGGTGCCCGGTCAGAACGATCCGCGAAAGTAGGACTGGAGCGGCGCGACTTCAAGCGTCCCCGCCCGCAGGGCCGCTATGGCGTGGACCGCCGCCCGCGCCCCCGCGATCGTCGTGTAATGCGGTACTCCCATCGTCAGCGCAGAGCGCCGGATGTCGAAGCTGTCCGTCACCGACTGCGCGCCGGACGCCGTGTTGATCACCAGCTGCACCTCGCCCGAGCGGATCGCGTCCACGCAGTGCGGCCGCCCCTCCAGCACCTTGTTCACCACCTTCGCAGCCAAGCCGGCGTCGCGCAGCTTGCCCGCCGTTCCCCGCGTGGCCAGGATCGCGAACCCCATGTCGATCAGCCTGCGCGACATCGCCAGCAGCGCCGCCTTGTCCCCGTCGCGCACCGAGATGAACACCGTCCCCGCGTCCGGCAGCTTCACCCCGGCACCCAGCTGCGCCTTGGCGAACGCCCGCTCGAACGAGGAGTCCAGCCCCATCACCTCCCCGGTGCTCTTCATCTCCGGCCCCAGGATCGTGTCCACGTTGGGGAAGCGCGCGAACGGGAACACCGCCTCCTTGACCGCGACGTGCGGCGCGATCGCCTGGTCGTCCAGCCGGAACTCCGCCAGCTTGGCGCCTGCCATCACCCGCGCCCCGATCTTGGCCACCGGCACCCCCGTCGCCTTGGCCACGAACGGCACCGTGCGCGACGCCCTCGGGTTGACCTCGAGCACGTAGATGTCCTCGCCCTTGATCGCGAACTGCACGTTCATCAGCCCGACCACGCCGAGCGCCCGCGCCATCGCCTCCGTCTGCACCCGCAGCTCGCCCACGATCGCCGGCGACAGCGAGTACGGCGGCAGCGAGCACGCGCTGTCGCCCGAATGGATGCCCGCCTCCTCGATGTGCTCCATCACGCCCGCGACATAGACGCGCTCGCCGTCGCAGATGCAGTCCACGTCCACCTCGGTCGCGTCGTTGAGGTAGCGGTCCAGCAGGATCGGCCCGGACTCCAGCGACGCCTTGCCGGAGCGCTCCATGTAGCGCGCCAGCTGCGTGTGCTCGTGCACGATCTCCATCGCCCGCCCGCCCAGCACATACGAAGGCCGCACCACCACCGGATACCCGATCCGCTCCGCCACCGCCTCCGCCTCCGCGGCGGACCGGGCGGTCCCGTTCTCCGGTTGGCGCAGCCCCAGCGTGCGCAGCAGCGCCTGGAACCGCTCGCGGTCCTCCGCCATGTCGATCGCGTCCGCCGTCGTCCCCAGCACCGGGATGCCCGCCGCCGCCAGCGACTGGCTCAGCTTGAGCGGCGTCTGCCCCCCGTACTGCACGATGCAGCCGAGCACCTCGCCCCGCTCCTGCTCCCGCCTGACCAGCGCGGTCACGTCCTCCCCGGTCAGCGGCTCGAAGTACAGCCGGTCCGAGGTGTCGTAGTCCGTGCTCACCGTCTCCGGGTTGCAGTTGACCATGATGGTCTCGAACCCCGCCTCCTTGAGCGCGTAGGCCGCGTGGACGCAGCAGTAGTCGAACTCGATGCCCTGCCCGATCCGGTTCGGCCCGCCGCCGAGGATCACGATTTTCCGCCGATCCGTCGGGCCAGCCTCGCACGCCGGCACCCCGAACCCGCCCTCGTAGGTCGAATACATGTAGGGCGTCGCCGAGCGGAACTCCGCCGCGCAGGTGTCGATCCGCTTGTACACCGCCCGCACGCCCAGCCGCTCGCGCTGCGCGAACACCTCCGGCTCCGCGACCCCCGCAAGCCGCGCCAGCCGGTGGTCCGAGAACCCCAGCGCCTTGAGCCTGCGCATCGCCCCTGCCTCGCCCGGCAGCCCGTCTCGCGCCACCACCCGCTCGGCCGCCACGATCTTCTCCAGCTCGCGCAGGAACCACGGGTCGAACTTGCACGCCTCGTGAATGTCCTCGACCGACAGCCCCGCCCGCAGCGCCTGGCCCGCCATCAAGAGCCGGTCCGGCCGCGGGCTCGACAGCGCCGCGCGGAACGCGTCCGCCCCGCCGTCGCCTGGCGCCTCCACCGGGTCGAGCCCGTGCAGCCCGGTCTCCATCGACCGCAGCCCCTTCTGCAGCGCCTCGGCGAAGCTGCGCCCGATCGACATCGCCTCGCCCACCGACTTCATCGACGTCGACAGCAGCTGCGGCGTGCCGGGGAACTTCTCGAACGTGAACCGCGGGATCTTCACCACGACGTAGTCGATCGTCGGCTCGAACGAGGCCGGCGTGGTCCGCGTGATGTCGTTGCTCAGCTCGTCGAGCGTGTACCCCACGGCCAGCTTCGCCGCGATCTTGGCGATCGGGAACCCCGTCGCCTTGGACGCCAGCGCCGACGAGCGCGACACCCGCGGGTTCATCTCGATCACCACCATGCGCCCGTCGGCCGGGTTGACGCCGAACTGCACGTTCGACCCCCCCGTATCCACCCCGATCTTGCGCAGGCACGCGATCGAGGCGTCGCGCATCCTCTGGTACTCGCGGTCCGTCAGCGTCAGCGCCGGCGCCACGGTCACGCTGTCGCCGGTGTGCACCCCCATCGGGTCCACGTTCTCGATCGAGCACACGATGATGCAGTTGTCCGCCCGGTCGCGGACCACCTCCATCTCGTACTCCTTCCAGCCCAGCACGCTCTCCTCGATCAGCACCTCCGTCGTCGGCGACGCCGCCAGCCCCGACGAGACGATCTGTTCGAACTCCTCGCGGTTGTAGGCGATGCCCCCGCCCGTCCCCCCCATCGTGAAGCTCGGCCGGATCACCGTCGGCAGCCCCACCAGCGCCAGCGCCGCATGCGCCTCCGCCATGGTGTGCGCAATCGCGCTCCTCGGGCTCTCGATGCCGATCTCGGTCATCGCGTCCCTGAACTTCAGCCGGTCCTCCGCGCGGTCGATCACCTCCGCCGTCGCCCCGATCAGCTCCACCCCGTGCTTCGCGAGCGTCCCCGCCGCATCCAGCTTCATCGCCACGTTGAGCGCCGTCTGCCCGCCCATCGTCGGCAGCAGCGCGTCCGGACGCTCGCGCACGATGATCTTCTCGACGATCTCCGGCGTGATCGGCTCGATGTACGTGGCGTCCGCCAGCCCCGGGTCGGTCATGATCGTCGCCGGGTTGGAGTTCACCAGGATCACCCGGTAGCCCTCCTCGCGCAGCGCCTTGCACGCCTGCGCCCCGGAATAGTCGAACTCGCAGGCCTGCCCGATCACGATCGGGCCGGCGCCGATGATCATGATGGACCGGATGTCTTCGCGCTTGGGCATGGGCTACCTCGGCAAGGAAGGAAGGCCAGGGCTCTGCCCTGGACCCGCCAGGGCGAGCCGCCCTGGACCGGCTTCACTCAAGTCATGGGATCAAAGGGTCCTCGGACCCTTTGCGGGTCTGGGCAGAGCCCAGCCTTACTTCGCTTCGTCCATCATCGTCACGAACCGCCGGAACAGATGGTGGCTGTCGCTCGGCCCCGGGCTCGCCTCCGGGTGATACTGCACGCTGAACGCCCGCCTCCCCTCCGCCGCGATCCCCTCGTTGCTGCCGTCGAACAGGCTGCGGTGCGTCACCACCACGCCCTCCGGCAGCGAGGCGTCGTCCACCGCGAACCCGTGATTCTGGCTGGTGATCTCCACGCGCCCGGTGGCCAGATCCTTGACCGGCTGGTTGGCGCCCCGGTGCCCCTGCTCCAGCTTGTAGGTCTTCGCACCCAGCGCCAGCGCGAGAAGCTGGTGCCCGAGGCAGATCCCGAACACCGGCACGTCGCGCGCCAGCACTCCCTGGATCGCCGGCACCGCATACGCCCCGGTCGCCGCCGGATCGCCCGGCCCGTTGCTCAGGAACACGCCGTCCGGCTCGTGGCGCAGGATGTCCTCCGCCGTGGCATCGGCCGGCACCACCGTCACCCGGCAGCCCGCATCGGCGAGGCAGCGCAGGATGTTGCGCTTGGCTCCATAATCCACCGCGACGACGTGGCGCAGCGGCGCATCCTGCCGCGCGAACCCGTCCGGCCACGCCCAGGTCGTCTCGTCCCACGCGTAGCTCTGCGTGCACGACACCTGCCGGGCCAAGTCCATGCCCTCCAGCCCCGGCCACGCCCGCGCCCGCTCGACCAGGGCCGCCACGTCGAAGCGCCCGTCGCGCGGGAACGCCAGCACGGCGGTCGGCGGCCCGCCGTCGCGGATGCGGACCGTCAGCGCGCGGGTGTCCACGCCGGCGATCCCCGGGATGCCCTGGGCCAGCAGCCAGGCGCCCAGGGTCTGCGCCGCGCGCCACGACGACGGCTCGGTGACGTCCTGCTGCACCACGAGGCCGAGGGCGGCGACCGTGGTCGCCTCTAGGTCCTGCTGGTTGGCGCCGACGTTGCCGATGTGGGGGAAGGTGAACGTCACGATCTGCCCGGCGTACGACGGGTCGGTCAGCGTCTCCTGGTAGCCCGACATGCCCGTGCAGAAGCATAGCTCGCCGACGCGTTCGGACCCGGGCGGGGTGTGGGCGCCGAACCCGCGGCCCCAGAACAGCGTGCCGTCGGCCAGCGCCAGCAGCGCGGTGGCGCCCTCCGGCGGGGTCGGGTCCATGGGCTCGGTCTGGTCCTGCATCTGCGCGATGCTCCGGAAGGGGGGCGGGGGAAGGGACTGCGTCGTGGCTGCGGCGCCGGGCGGTCCGCGGTCCGCCGCCTGCATGTCCGCGAAGCCGAGACCGGTCGCCTCGATGACCGCGGCCCAGTGGCGGGTCGGGATCGCGCCGGCCTGGCGCCACTTGCGCACCGCCTCGGTGCCGACGCCGGTCAGGCGCGCCGTCGCCTCCGCGCCGCCAAGCCGGGCGATGATGCTGTCGATCGTGTGCATTCCGCATTGTAGTGGGAAGAAACTTCCCAGAGCAATCCCCGCGCCCCTCCTGGGAGGTATTTTCCCCAACCAGCCTCTTCCCTTCCGGGCGCCGGTCCAGGGGCGCTGCCCCTGGCGGGTCCAGGGCAGAGCCCTGGCCTTTCCTCCTTCCCCTGCACACCCCCCACGATCCCGCGTGCTATGACCTGTCGCCTGCCGCCCCGAGGACCTCTTCCATGACCGATTCGCCGCTGCGCGACCGTTTCTCCGAAACCCTGAAGGCGGCGATGCGCGCCCATGACGCCCTGCGCACGTCGACGGTGCGGATGATCCTGGCGCGGGTGAAGGACGCCGACATCGCCGCGCGCCCGAGGCTGGACCGCGTGGCCGACGACGACGTGCTTGGCCTGCTGCGTGGCATGGTGAAGCAGCGCCGCGAGTCGGTGGAGCTGTACGTGCGCGGCAACCGCCCGGAGCTGGCCGACAAGGAGCGCGCCGAGATCGCGATCATCGAGGAGTTTTTACCCGCCCAGCTCGACGAGGCCGACCTGGCCGCGGCGGTGGACGCGGCGGTCACGGCGGCGGGCGCCGCGAGCGTGAAGGACATGGGCCGGGTGATGGCCGAGCTGCGGGCCCGCCACGGCGCGGCGCTCGACATGGCGCGGGCCGGCGCGCTGGTGAAGACCCGGCTGTCCGCCTGACTCCGCCCGCCTGACCCGCCCCGCCGGAGCGCGCCATGGCCCTGCCGCCCCACTTCCTCGACGAGCTGCGCGCGCGCACGCCGATGTCCGCGCTGGTGAGCCGGCGCGTCAAGCTCGCGCGCTCCGGCCGCCAGTGGAAGGGCTGCTGCCCGTTCCATGGGGAGAAGTCCCCCTCGTTCTACGTCTACGAGGACGGCTACCACTGCTTCGGCTGCGGCGCGCACGGCGACGCGATCAGCTTCGTCATGCAGACCCAGGGCTCGGGCTTCATGGAGGCGGTGCAGTCGCTCGCCGCCGAGGCCGGGCTCGACGTGCCCAAGGCGACCCCGGAGGCCGCCGAGGCGGAGCGCCGCCGCCTCGACCTGCACGGCGTGCTCGACGCGGCCTGTGCGGCCTATCGCCGCCGCCTGCGCACCCCGGACGGCGCCGGCGCGCTCGCCTACCTGCTCGGCCGCGGCCTTACCGAGGCGACGATCGAGGCCTTCGCCCTCGGCTGGTCGGGCGAGGGCAGGGGGTCGCTCGCCGCCGAGCTGGCGCCGCAGGGCGTGACACAGGACCAGCTCCTGCAGGCCGGCCTGCTGCGCGACCCGGAGGACGGCGGCCGGCCGCGCGAGCTGTTCTTCAACCGGGTGATGTTCCCGATCCGCGACCGCACGGGCCGCATCATCAGCTTCGGCGGCCGCATCATGGGCGACGGCCAGCCCAAATACGTCAACGGCCCGGAAACCGAGCTGTTCTCCAAGCGCCGCACCCTCTACGGCCTGGACCGCGCGCGCGAGGCGGTGCGGCCGAAGCCCGGCGCCGAGCCCGCCGAGGTGGTCGCCGTCGAGGGCTACATGGACGTGATCGCTCTGCACCAGGCCGGCTTCTGCGCCGCCGTTGCCCCCCTCGGCACCGCGCTGACCGCCGAGCAGCTGGAGGCGCTGTGGCGGCTCTCGCCCGCGCCGGTGCTGTGCTTCGACGGCGACGGCGCCGGCACGCGGGCCGCTGCGCGCGCGGCCGACGTGGCGCTGCCTCTGCTCGGCACGGAGCGCAGCCTGTCCATCGCGACCCTGCCCAGCGGCCAGGACCCGGACACGCTGGTGCGCGCCGGCGGCCCGGCCGCGTTCCGCGCGGTGCTGGCGGCCAGGACGGCGCTGCCGGCGGCGATCTTCGCCCTGACCCGCACCCAGGTCGGCGACGGCAGCGAGGAGCAGCGCGCCCGCCTCGCCCAGGCGCTCGACGACAAGGCCAAGCTGATCCCGCACGCCGCCCTGTCCTACGAGTTCCGCACGACCTTCCGCGGCCTGATGAACGCCCAGCGCCAGGCCGCGCGGGCAAAGGCGTTCGGGGCCGCGGGCGGCGGGCCCGGCCGGCGGGCCGGCGGGCCGGGCCAGGGCAGGGTGGGCCAGGGCGGGCGGGCCCTCGCCCAGCCCGGCGGGCCGCGCCTGCACGCGCCGTTCACCGAGCCCGACGCGGCCGCGGAGCGCCGCCGCCACCTGGCCGCGATCATGCTCTTCCACCCCTCGCTGGTGCACGACGTCGAGGAGGCGTGGTGCTCGCTGGAGCTGCCGGAGGCGCAGGCCCGCGTCCGCCACGCGATCCTGGCGTGGTCCGAGCACGCGGAGCAGCTTGACTCGCCCGCCCTCATTGCCCACCTGAACTCTTCCGGTCTGGGGGACGAAGTGGCCCGTATCACGTCCTCGCAGCCCCTGCCGCTCTCCGCCCCCGCCCTTGCGGACGCGATGCCGGCGGAGGCGGAGGCCGCGTGGTGGCATTATTTCGGGCAGCTGAACCTCGCGGAGCTGGAGCGCGAGGTCGCGGCCGCCGCCACTGCCCTGCGGGAGTCGATCACTGAGGCGACCAGCCGGCGCATGATCACCCTCAAGGTCGCACTGAACCGGCTGCGGTCGGGGGAGCAGGGCGAGGAGCCCGGTCTCTGACACGCGAGAGGCGCAGGGGAACCCAGGCCCACGCGCAGGGATTGAGAACGTGGCCGCGACGAGCCCCAGGGCCGGGCGGCAGAACATTCGGAGTGAGTTGAGCATGGCGACGAAGCAGGCCGGGACCGCGGACGGGGCCACCACGGACCAGGACGCCGACACCACGCTCCTCGACACCCAGTCCGCCGCCGTCAAGCGGCTGATCGCCCGAGGCAAAGAGCGGGGCTACATCACCTTCGACGAGCTCAACGCCGTCCTGCCGCCCGACCAGATGTCGTCCGAGCAGATCGAGGACGTGATGGCGATGCTCAGCGAGATGGGCATCCAGGTCGTCGAGGGCGAGGAGGCGGAGGAAGGCGAGGCGGCGCCGGCCAAGGCCGAGAAGGCGGAGGGCGAGGCCGATGCGGAGGAGGCCGAGCCGTCCGGCAACGTGGACGAGTCCAACCTCGGCCGCACCGATGACCCGGTGCGCATGTACCTGCGCGAGATGGGCTCGGTCGAGCTGCTGTCGCGCGAGGGCGAGATCGCCATCGCCAAGCGCATCGAGGCCGGCCGCGACATGATGATCGGCGGCCTGTGCGAGAGCCCGCTGACCTTCCGCGCCATCATCGCCTGGCACGACGCGCTCAAGGGCGGCCGCATGCTGCTGCGCGACATCATCGACCTGGAGGCGACCCAGGGCGCCGGAGCACCCCCGCCCGAGGAGGTCAGCGAGGGCGCCGCCGACGGGGCCACGGACAACTTCGAGGCGGAGACGCGTGAGGAGATCGAGGACGGCGAGGAGGGCGAGGGTACCAGCCTGTCGCTGTCCGCGCTGGAGGAGAAGCTCAAGCCCGAGGTGATCGCCAACTTCGAGGACATCGAGGCGCTCTATAAGAAGCTGCACAAGGTGCAGGCCCGCCGCCTGGACAGCTTCACCTCCGGCGAGGAGATCAGCTCGCGCTCGGAGAAGAGCTACGACAAGCAACGCGACGAGCTGGTCGGCAAGGTCGAGCAGGTCCACCTGCACAACAACCGCATCGAGGAGCTGGTCACCCAGCTCAAGCAGCTCAACCAGCGCCTGAACCAGCTCGAAGGCCAGATCCTGCGCACCGCCGAGAGCTGCAAGATCTCGCGCGACGACTTCCTCGCCCGCTACCGCGAGCACGAGCTGGATCCGAACTGGCTGGAGACGGTCGCCAACCTGCCGGGCAAGGGCTGGAAGATCTTCGCCGCCAAGCACTTCGAGCAGGTCGCCGAACTGCGCACCCGCGTCGGCGCCGTCGCCAGCGACACCGGCCTGCCGGTCGCCGAGTTCCGCCGCGTCTACGCCACGGTCAGCCGCGGCGAGCGCGACAGCGCGCGCGCGAAGAAGGAGATGATCGAGGCCAACCTGCGCCTCGTGATCTCAATCGCCAAGAAGTACACGAACCGCGGCCTGCAGTTCCTGGACCTGATCCAGGAGGGCAACATCGGCCTGATGAAGGCCGTCGACAAGTTCGAGTACCGCCGCGGCTACAAGTTCAGCACCTACGCGACCTGGTGGATCCGCCAGGCGATCACCCGCTCGATCGCCGACCAGGCGCGCACCATCCGCATCCCCGTCCACATGATCGAGACCATCAACAAGCTGGTCCGCACCTCCCGCCAGATGCTCCACGAGATCGGCCGCGAGCCCGCCCCGGAGGAGCTCGCCGAGAAGCTCGGCATGCCGCTCGAGAAGGTCCGCAAGGTCCTCAAGATCGCCAAGGAGCCGATCAGCCTCGAGACGCCCATCGGCGACGAGGAGGACAGCCACCTCGGCGACTTCATCGAGGACAAGGCTGCGATCATCCCGCTCGACGCCGCCGTCCAGGCCAACCTGCGCGAGGCCACCACGCGGGTCCTGTCCTCGCTCACGCCCCGCGAGGAGCGCGTCCTGCGCATGCGCTTCGGCATCGGCATGAACACCGACCACACGCTCGAGGAGGTCGGCCAGCAGTTCAACGTGACGCGCGAGCGCATCCGCCAGATCGAGGCCAAGGCCTTGCGCAAGCTCAAGCACCCCAGCCGCAGCCGCAAGCTCCGCTCCTTCCTGGACGATTGAGGCCCGCCCTCGTGCTGCACGGATCGCCTGCCTCGCGCGAGCCGGTCACGCGGATCGGCGTCACCGTCACCTTCCTGCGCATGGCCGGCCCGCCCGCCGCCCCGGCCCACGCCCTGCCGCAGGACACGGCGCTGCTGCGCGTGCCGCGCTGCTCGGTGCCGTTCTACCGCTACCTCTACGCGACCGTCGGCGGCGCCCACGCCTGGTGGCTGCGGCGGATCATGCCGGACGACCAGCTCGCCGCCCTGCTGGCCAACCCGCAGGTGTCGATCCACGTGCTGTATCGCGGCGCGGAGCCGGCCGGGTTCTTCGAGCTGGACGGGCGAGGCCGCCCGGACATGAACCTGAGCTACTTCGGCCTGATGCCATGGGCGATCGGCACCGGGCTCGGCACCGCGTTCCTGCGCGCGGCCGTCGACCTGTGCTGGGCGCAGGAGCCGCGCCTGGTCACGGTCAACACCTGCTCGGCGGACCACCCCGCGGCGCTGCCGGCCTACCTGAACGCGGGCTTCCGGCCGGTGCGCAGCGTGCGCGAGGTCTGGGACATCCCGGACCGCCTCGGCATGACCCCGCCGCGGCACCTGCGCGTCTGAGAAAGGCCAGGGGCTCTGCCCCTGGACCCCGCCAAAGGCGAGCCTTTGGAAACCACTACTTCGGGCCAGGGCACCCATGGAGGCCGGTCCAGGGCGGCTCGCCCTGGCGGGGTCCAGGGGCAGAGCCCCTGGCCTTCCTATCCCGGATGCGCCGCGACGAACGCCTTGATCGCCGGCGCCACCAGCTCGCGGAACTTGCGCCCGTTGAACAGCCCGTAGTGCCCGACGCCTGCCTGCTCCCGGTGCTCGTGCATCTCCGCCGGCAACGCGTGGCACAGCGCGTGGGCCGCCCTGGTCTGCCCGAGCCCGGAGATGTCGTCGCGCTCGCCCTCGATGGTCAGCAGCGCGGTGCGGGTGATGGCACCCGGGTCGACCGGCCGCCCGCGCGAGACCATCGTGCCCCTCGGCAGGCGGTGCTCCTGGAACACGGTCTCGATGGTCTGCAGGTAGAACTCCGCCGGCAGGTCCATCACCGCCATGTACTCGTCGTAGAACGCGCGCTTGGACGCGAGGCTCTCGCCGTCGCCCTCGACCAGGTGCGCGAACATCGCCCAGTGCGCCTCGACGTGGCGGTCGAGGTTCATCGACAGGAACCCCGCGAGCTGCAGGAACCCCGGATAGACCGGGCGCATGAAGCCGACGGTGCCGAACGGCGCAGGGTGGATGACGTGGCGGCGGAACCACTCGATGTCGTGGCGCTTGGCCAGCTCGTTGACCGCGGTGGGCGCCTCGCGCGTGTCGATCGGCCCGCCGATCAGGGTGATGCTCGCCGGCGCCAGCAGGTCGGCCTCCGCGTTCATCAGCGCGGCCGCCGCCAGCACCGGCACCGCCGGCTGGCACACGGCCACGACGTGCGTGCCGGGCCCGATCAGCTGGACGAAGGCGATGACGTGCTCGATCGCGTCGTCGAGGTCGAAGTTCTCGTCGAGCACGGAGACGTCGCGGGCGTTGCGCCAGTCGGTGACGAACACGTCGTGGTCGGGCAGGAACGCCTCGACGGTGCCGCGCAGCAGCGTCGCGTAGTGCCCCGACATCGGCGCCACGATCAGCAGCCGCGGGTCGTTCGGGCGCGAGGCCACGCGCCGGAACCGCTTGAGGTCGCACCAGGTGCGCCGCGCCACGACCTCCTCGCAGACCTCGACCTCCTCGCCGTCGATGCTGGTGCGGTCGAGCCCGAAGCCCGGCTTGGCGAAGGAGCGGGTGGCGTGCTCGAAGCTGTTGAGCCCGGCGGCGACGAGCTTGCCCATCTGCGTGGCCCGCAGCGGGTTGCCGGGGGTGTCCAGCACGCCAAGCGCATGGTCCGCCAGCAGACGAAGCGGCGCCATCGACTGACGCTGCCACTCGTACATCTGGTAGAGCATGCGGCGGACCCCTGATTTTGGCCGCACTATGGTGACGCGGGAGCAGGCCAGGCAAGGCCGTCGGCGCCGGGTCCGGCAAGGAAGCAAGGTTGAGGCTCTGCCTCAAACTCCGCCAAAGGCAAGCCTTTGAAAACCATTCCCTAAGCAAGGCCGGTCCAGGGGCGGCTCGCCCCTGGCGGGTCTGAGCAGAGCCCAGGCTTGCTTCGCCTGCGGATCAACAAACCAAGCCGCCGGCACGAGATGGCCGACGTCGGGAAGGTTCGGCCCCGCAGTCCGACGAGCCACCGCCCTGTCGTCCCGGCGTCCCGCGCGCTAGGACCCTGCGTGGCCGCGCCACGACCCCCTTCCGGATCGCTCCATGACCGCTGACCCCGGCGGGCCGCCCCGCGACCCCCCGCCTCCCGCCGCGAGTCGCGCCTTCGTGCCGCTCGACGCACTCCTGCTGGCCGGCGCGGTCCTGTCGGCTCTGCTCCTGCTGTGTCCTCTGCTGCGGATCCCGCTGCACGTGCCGCTGAACTACAACGAGGGCTGGAACGCCTACTTCGACGCCCGTGCGTCCGGCCTGGCAGCGGGGCCGCTCTACCCGTCGGACGGGCTGGTGTTCGACAACTACCCGCCGCTGTCCTTCCACCTGGTGGGCGCGCTCGGCCGCTACGGGACCGGCGACATGATCGTGGCCGGGCGGATCGTGGCCGCGGCCTCGCTGCTGGCGTCGGCGGCGCTGGCCGGGCTGTGCACGGCCCGGCTCGGCGGCAACGCGAGGGGGAGCCTCGCGGCCGCCGGCCTGCTGCTGCTGTTCGCGGCGACGGTCTTCCGCGGCTACGTGGCGATGGGAGACCCGCAATGGCTGGCGCACGCGCTGATGCTGGGCGGCCTGGCGGTCCTGCTGCACGACCCGGCGGCGACACCCATCCCCCTCGGACGGGTGGCCGTGGCGGCGCTGCTCGTGGCGTCGGGCGGCTTCGTCAAGCACAGCCTGGTCGGGCTGCCGCTGGCCGCAACGGCGTGGCTGGCACTGGTGCGTCCGCGTGCGGCGGCGGCGTGGCTGCTGGCGGCGGCCGGCGCCGTGGCGGCCGGCGCGCTGGCGACGGCGCTGCTGCACGGCCCGCACGCCTTCGCCTCGGTGCTGGGGCACAGGCGGGTGTTCCAGGCCGCCCGGCTGGCGCAGGCGCTCAGCGGCCAGGCGCCGCTCCTGCCGATGCTGGGCGTCGCCGCCCTGGCCTGGTGGGGACGGCGGCGACCGTCGGACCCGCCGATGCTGTTCGCGGCGCTGTTCGTGGCGGCCTCGCTGCCGAGCGGGATCGTGCAGCGCCTGGGCGACGGGGTGAACGTCAACGCCCACTTCGAGACCCTGACCGCGCTGTGCATCGCCGCGGGGCTCGCGGTGTCGCGTGCCGGCAAGCGGCCCGGCGCCAGGCCGACGCTGCCCGAGCCGTCACTGCGGGGATGGTCAACCGGGCCGGCGGCTCTGGTCGTGCTGGCGGCGCTGCCGGCACTGGCCACGGCGCCCCGCGCGCTGGCGCAGTCCTGGGACCAGGCTTGGTCCGGTCCGGCGCTCGCGCGGTCCTGGCAGCCGGTGATCGAGCGCATCCGCTCGGCGCCGGGCCTGGCGGGCTGCGAGATGCCGTCGCTGTGCTTCTGGGCGGGCAGGCCGTTCGTGGTGGACCAGTTCAACCTCGGGCAGAGCGTGGACACCGGCGGCCCGATCGCGGCCTTCGACACGCTGGCCCGCGCGCACGCGTTCGGGGTGTTCGAGTACGGCCGCGACGCCTACGTCCGCGCGACCACGCCGGGGCCGCACCGGCGCGACCCGCTGCTGGTCGACCTGCTGGCCCAGGGCTACGCGCCGGTGGCGACCGGGCCGGACGGCGTGGTGCTGCTCGGGCCGCCAGAGGCGCATCGCTGAGCCGGAAGACAGGCAAGACTGGGCTCTGCCCAGACCCGCCAGGCGGAGGTGGCCAAAGGTTCCGACGATCCGCTTGGATCGTTGGAACGGCCACCGCAGGGAGCCGCCCCTGGACCGGCCTTACTTAAGAGAGGGCGATCCAAGGGCCCAGCCCTTGGCGGAGTTTGAGGCAGAGCCTCAACCTTCCTCCCTGTACCCGGCCACGAACGCCTCCAGCCGGTCCATCGCCTCGTGCAGCCGCGCCGGGCTCTTGGCGTAGCACAGCCGCGTCAGCCCTTCCGCGCCGGGCCCGAACGCCTCCCCCGGCGCCGTGCCCACCTTGCCCTCGACCACCAGCCGCTTGCAGAATCGCAGCGTGTCGGCGACGCCGTCGACGCGGAACATGCTATAGAACGAGGCGCTGTTCGGCACCGCCCGCACCCGGTCCATCGCGGCCAGGCGTGCCTCGGCGATCGCCCGGCCGGCCCGGCAGTAGTCCAGCAGGAACGCCACGAACGGCTCGCCGTCGCGCAGGGCGGCGATCGCGCCCGCCTGGAGGAAGGTGGGCGCCCCGCTGGTGTTGAACTGGATCAGCTTCTCGAACGCCGCCGCCTGCCGCGCCGGGTAGGTGATCCAGCCGAGCCGCCAGCCGGTCATCGCCCAGGCCTTGGAGAAGCTGTTGACCACGTAGACCGCATCGTCGGGCTCGGCGATCTCCAGCATCGAGGGCGCGACCGGCCGGTCGTACACCAGCCGGTGGTACACCTCGTCGGCCAGCACCGAGATCCCGCGCGACCGCGCGAACGCCAGCACCGCCTCCTGCTCGGCGCGCTCCATCACCCAGCCCGTCGGATTGCCCGGCGAGGCGAAGCAGATCACCCGCGTCGTGGCGTCGCAGGCGTCGAACAGCGCGTCCAGGTCGAGCGACCACCCCGCCTCCCCGGCCGCGAGCGTGACCGTGCGCACCTCCGCGCCCGCGATCGCCAGCGCCTTCAGCAGGTTGGGCCAGCACGGCGAGACGGAGACCACGCTGTCGCCCGGCCCGACCAGCGCCTGGGCCAGCAGCACCACGCCGTTCATCCCGGAGCTGGTCAGCGCGAGGCGGTCCTCCGCCACCGGCCGGCCGTACAGCCGCAGCAGGTACTCGCAGAGCGCCTCGCGCAGCGCGACGATGCCGCGGCCATGGGCGTAGAAGGTGTCGCCGGCGCGCAGCGAGCCGATGGCGGCCTCGCTGATGAAGTCAGGCGTCGGCAGGTCCGCCTCGCCGGCCCACAGGCCGATCACCTCCGGGTCGTGGCGACCGAGGCTCCAGACCTCGGCGATCAGCGAGTCCTGCATGGCGTCGATGGTCGGGCGTATGGCGCGCAAGTCGATGTCTCCGGGGAGGAAAGCCAGGCCAAGGCCCTGCCTCCGGACCCCGCTGAGGCTCGTCTTGAGAAGCCCTTTTCCAGGGCCGGTCCAGGGCGCTGCCCTGGCGGGTCCCCGCTTCCAGGCTCTGGGGCAGAGCCCTGGCCTTCCTTGCTCCCGCCGTTGACTTTTGACCACCCGTTCCCAGACCACATCGCTATGATCGCCACGATGGACCCCGCCGAGATTCCCGTGTTCGAGGCCGTGATCGTGCCGCACCGCAGCCTGTCGCGCCGCGGCACGCTGATCCTGGTGGGCGCGATGTGCTCGCTCGGCCTCGCCGTCACGGTCGTGTTCCTGCTGCTCGGCGCCTGGCCCGTGGCGGGGTTCGACGTCATCGACGTGGCGCTGGCGGTGCTGCTGCTGCGGATGAACGGACGGGCGCGGCGGTCGAGCGAGACCCTGACGCTGACCGACCGCGCGCTGCACGTGGTGCGCCGCGACCCGGATGGACGGGAAAGCCGCCGCAGCCTGCCGCCCGGCTGGCTGAACGCGGTGCTGGAGGAGCGGGCGGGGCGTGTGCCGGCCTTGTGGCTGGTCGCGCGCGGCGCCCGCGAGGAGGTCGCCGCAGCGCTGGGCGAGGCCGAGAAGCGCGACCTTGCGGCAGCGCTGCGCGCAGCGCTGCACCGGAGCCGCAACCCCGTGTTCGACAACGTGCAGCTCCGCGACGACGTGCCGGCCCCCGGCCTGCCGGCAGCCGCACAGGCAGACGCCCAGGCGCCACGGCCGCGGGACGGACTGGGCCGGGCGCGCCCCGCGGAGCCAGACAGCGCGGCGTCCTAGCGTCGCGGCGAGGTATTTCCCGGGCAGAGCCGCGTCCGACCGCGGCTCATGTCAGCGGCCTAGACGCTGATTTCAGCAAGCAAGTCTGGGCTCTGCCCAGACCCGCCAAAGGGCAGAGCCCTTTGGAAACCCTGGACTTAAGGAGTGGTTTCCAAAGGCTTGGCCTTTGGCGGAGTTTGAGGCGGAGCCTCAACCTTGCTTGCCTGCTCTCTCACGCCCAGCCTTTCGGCATCACGCGTCCTGCGGCGTCATCGACTTGATCAGCTCGAACACGCGCTTGCGCACCGTGGTGTCTGTGATGCGGTAGTAGGCGCGCACCAGCTCCAGGGTCTCGCGGCGGTTCAGCGTGTCGTCGCCGCCGCCGAATCCCTGCTGCTGCTCGGCGAAGCCGCTGTAGGCGCTGCGCGGCGGCGCGCCATGCGACGCGGTGAGCTGGTCCGGCATGTCGTCGAAGAAGAAGCTGATCGGCACGTCGAGCACCCGCGACAGGTCGAACAGCCGCGAGGCGCCGACTCGGTTCACGCCGCGCTCATACTTCTGCACCTGCTGGAAGGTGAGGCCGAGGGCCTCGCCGAGTCGTTCCTGCGACATGCCCATCAAGGTGCGGCGCAGACGGATCCGGGTACCGACGTGAACATCGATGGGGCTGGGCCGGCTTTCGCGCTCGCCGGTCTCGCCCGGGAGTGTGTCCTTGCCGAGGTCTGAGGGTCGCGCCATGAGCAAACAATCCTTCGGGGAGACACGCCGGAAGCGTGCGCGGTATCAGGTTGTGACTCTGTCGTTTTGATGAGTGCAAGAAGGTTAACGGCACAACCCTGAATTGTCAACGTTCTCACGCGATGGCAGTTGAAGTCCAAAAAAGTAAGTTTTCCTTAAATCCTGAACGCCGCAGCCGCCTTGCGACGGCCCATGCCCAGGCCCAGGCCTGCCATCGCGAGCGACAGCAGGATGGGAATCAGCAGCCCGAGGCGGGCATAGGCCGTGGGCGGCAGGTGGCCCGGCAGGGGCAGCACCAGCGTGCCCGCGCGCTCGAGCCCGAGCCGTCCCTGCTCGCGCCCGAAGCTGTCGAACGCGGCACTGATCCCGGTGTTGGCGGCGCGCACCAGCGGCAGGCCTTCCTCGACGGCGCGCATCCTGGCGGAGGCGAGGTGCTGCCGCGGCCCGGTGCCCAGCCCGAACCAGGCGTCGTTGGTCACCTCGACCAGCCAGTCCGGCCGGTCCGCCGTGTCCACCACCTGGCTCGGGAAGATCGTCTCGTAGCAGATCAGCACCCCGAACGGCGGCATCCCGGCCACGTGCTGCGTCACGATGCCCGGACCTGGCGCGAAGCCGCCCCCTGGCACGAGCTGCATCAGCGGCAGCCAGGACGGCACGTACTCCCCGAACGGCACCAGATGCGCCTTGTCGTAGGTGGCCCCGATCGAGCCGTCTGGCAGGATCGCCACCAGACTGTTGCGCGGCCGTCCCGCGGCGTCGAAGCGCACCGTGCCCACCAGAGAGGCCAGCGCCGGCGCGCCGCCAGCGCGCGCCGCCTCCGCGATCGCCAGCCTGGCGTCGGCATCCTGGGTCAGCAGGAAGGGGCTCGCCGTCTCCGGCCAGACCACCACCCGGCCACCTTCACCTCCGCCTGGGCCGGCCGCCATGCCCCGGCGGGTGAGGTCGAGGTAGTGGCGGAAGGTGGCGACCGCCCAGGCCCGGTCGTGCTTCTCCGCCTCCGACACGTTGCCCTGCGCCACCACCACGGTCAGGCCCGGTGCGCCCGGCTGCGGCTTGGCGAGCCGCACGATGCCGAAGCCCGCCCAGGACAGCAGCACGGCGACCGCCGCCAGCGTCGCGCGCCGCCCCAGCACCGGCACCGTCGCCACCAGCAGCGTGGCCAGCGTCAGCCCGTGCACGCCCACGGCGGAGGCCGGCTGGATCATGACGTCGCCCAGCGCCCCGGACAGCGCCCAGACGCTGCCCAGCGGGTTCCACGGGAAGCCGGTGAGCACGAACTGCCGCGCGATGTCGGCCAGCGTCCACAGCCCGGCGAACAGCAGCGCCCGGCGCCAGCCCGCCGGCGCCAGCCGCGAGGCCGCGCAGGGCAGGGCGATGAACGGCGCGAGCCCGGCCGCCGTGACCGGCACCGCGAACGGCACTAGCCACCAGAACTGGTCCGCCTTCACCAGGATCGCCTCGGTGATCCAGTACAGCCCGACGAGGTGGTGGCCGAAGCCGAAGACGTAGCCGCGCCGGAACGCCGTCCTGGCGCGCGGCGCCGCGTCGAGCAGCGTCAGCAGCCCGGGGAAGCTGACCAGCAGGACCGGCACCGCGCCCAACGGCGGCAGCGCCAGCGCCGACAGCGCGCCTAGCGCCAGCGCCACCAGGTCGGCGCGCCACCCGTGCACCAGCCACAGGCCCCGCCGCAGCCTGCCGATCAGCCCGGTGCCGAGCGCCCCTCGGCCGTGGCCCGGCGCCGTGCGAAGCGGCACCATGACGACGCCCCCAGCCTGCCCGCTCCCAGCCTGCCCGCGCTCAGCCATGCCTGCGCCCATGCAGGCAAAGCCCGGCCGGGCCGGGCGCCAGCAGGTGCGGGAAGAGCGGCGCGGACCCGAACCACGGGCCGGCGCCGGCCGGAAGCGGCACGAACACCCTCACCGCTCAGTCGTGCGCGTCGCGCAGCTGGTAGTGGCGGTAGTACTTGTCTGTGACGAGGTCGGTCTTCACCACCACGGCGACGTCGGTGGTGTTGAACTGGCGGTCGATCACCGCCCCGTCGCCGACGAACCCGCCCAGCCTGAGGTAGCCCTTGATCAGCGGCGGCAGCAGGGCCGGCGGCTTGCCGGCCTCGATCAGCTCGGGCGCCATGCGCCGCATGTCGATCCTGCGCCCCGGCAGCGCCACCGGCCGCAGCGCGGGAGGGGCGAGATGATTGTAGTACAGGTAGGTCAGCTCGGTCGCCAGGCGCTCCGGGTCGGTGCCGGGCAGGCTGGCGCAGCCGAACATCACCTCGATGTGGTGCAGCGACACGTAGGCCGCGATGCCGCGCCACAGCAGCTGCATCACCGCGCCCGAACGGTAGGCCGTGGTCACGCACGACCGCCCCAGCTCCAGCGACTGCCCGAAGCGCAGGATCGGCGAGATGTCGTACTCGTCCTCGGAATAGAACCGCCCGAGCTGGGCCGCCGCATGCTGGCGGATCAGGCGGTAGGTGCCGACCACGCCCTCCGGCCCCGGCCCGATCGCGTGGTCCACCACCAGCAGATGGTCGGCGACCTCGTCGTAGGCGTCCATGTCGCGGCGGCTGGCGCGGGCCTCGGCACACGGCTCTGCGCCCATCTCCTCGTAGAACACGCGGTAGCGCAGCGACTGCACCGCATCGACCTCGTCGGCGGAGGTGGCGATCCGCACGCCCAGGTGGCCGGCGCGCAGCTCGCCGAAGCCGCCGAGTCGCTCGCGGGCAAGCCCGCCGTCCACGCGCGTCTGCGCCGTCACCGGGCCCTGCCCAGCCGGGGAGCGACGTCGCCGGCCGGGCTGGCCGCGACCGTGGACCTGACCTACACCCGCTACGTCGACGACCTC
>CAXSFE010000009.1:0-54147 GCA_964236585.1 uncultured Acetobacteraceae bacterium | reverse complement strand
GCGCTGCTGCTCCGACGCATTGCTCACCCATGACCATTCTCAAACGGGCACTAAGCGAGCTAAGTTTAGCAAAAGTCCGGATATGTAGAGGTCTTGTTCCAAACGGTGACTTCCAAAGAAGCTCACAATAGAGTTTGGAGACGCAGCTTATGGCCTGACTGTGTCGGATCTTGGAGTTTCCCTCCTTGCAACATTCGGTCAGGCATTCAGGCCTGGCGCCGAACCCTGCAACAGGCAGCGGACATGTGCCGCGGTGCACGTCGCAAGCGCCCCAAGATCGTAGCCACCCTCCAGCACGGACACCAGACGTGACCGGCAATGCCGCTCCGCCACGTCCATCAGCCGCCCAGTCAGCCACTCGAAATCATCCACTTCCAGCCTGAGCTGCGCCAAAGGGTCTGCCCGATGCGCGTCAAACCCAGCGGACAGGATCAGGAACTCCGGCGCGAACGCCTCCAAGGCCGGCAGGAGCCGCCCGGCCCATACGTCACGAAACGCCTCGCTTCCGGAGCCAGGCGTCAATATGGCGTTCGCCACGTTGCCGGCGACCCCATGTTCCGCCTCCTGCCCCGTGCCGGGGTAGCACGGCCACTGATGGCTCGACGCGTAGAACAGGTGGGGATCGGACGCGAACATCGCTTCTGTGCCGTTGCCGTGATGCACGTCGAAATCCACCACCGCCACTCGCCGCAGATCCCATCGGTCCCTGGCCCAGTGTGCTGCCACCGCCACGGAGTTGAACAGGCAGAACCCCATCGCGCGGGCCGGCTCCGCATGATGGCCCGGCGGCCGCACCGCGACGAACGCCGCCTCGGCCCATCCCTCCATCACCGCATCGACCGCAGCAACCGCTCCGCCCGCGGCGCGCAGCGCAGCGGCGACACTGCCTGGACCGATCAGGGTATCCTCGTCGAGCTGCATCAGCGTCCCAGCTGGCACATCAAGAGCCAGCAGCATCTCGACATAGTCCGGCGCATGCACCCGGCAGAGCTGCTCGACGGAGGCGAGCGGTGCCGCCTCGCGCAGCAGCGGCACGAAATCCGGATGCTCCAGCGCCCGCAACACGACCCGCAGCCGCTCGGCACACTCGGCATGACCAGGCCCGGTGTCGTGGCCGAAGCAGTCGTCATGGGTGAACAGCGCCACCCGCATCACAGGGCGCCAGCCTCGGAGGCTGCTGTCACAGGGTCGGTGCGACGACGGATGACGAAGCTGAGCACGCCGGCCTCGTCGCTGCACGACACCAGATCGTGCCCGGTCTCGCGGCAATAGGCCCTCATGTCGGCCGCCGCGGCACGATCCGTGGCCAGCACACGCAGCCGTTCTCCCGCTGCCATGCCGCGAAGCACCTTGTTGGCCCGCAGGACGGGAAGCGGACAGGCCAACCCCTTCACGTCGAGCAATGTTTCCGTCATCGCGCCATCCTCGCGCCCTTCGCGCGGTAAGAGCAAGCGTCGCCTCCGGGCAGAAACTCCACCCGAGGGACACACCTCTGTCCTGGACCCGCAAGGCCCAGCGCCCCCTTTCGCCGCAACCATCAGGGTCTGCGAGACCATCCGCACCGTCCAGTTGCGCAGTCCGGCGGCGATGCCGAAAGCGCAAGGCTCCCGCGACACACGACTTCAGGCACGTTCGCCGCCGCCTCCATGCCCGGCGCATTTCTGACCGATGCGGCAGTCGGCCGCCCTGAACCCTTGAGCCGATTTTCCCGTGGTTGCAGGATGCCGTCATGAACACCCGACGCATCGGCCTGGACTTCGGCGGAACCAAGATCGAGATCGCGGCTCTCGACGACGAGGGCGGCATCCTGTTCCGGCACCGTGTCCCCAATCCAGGCAGCTACGATGCCGCGATCCGCGCCGTGCAGGGCCTGGTCGAGGGTGTCGACACCCGGCTCGGCGAGCGGGCCACCATCGGCATCGGCATCCCCGGCTCGATCAGTCCCGGCACCGGTCTGGTGAAGAACGCGAATTCCACCTGGCTGAACGGCATGGCCTTCGACCGCGACCTCGCCACGGCGGTCGGCCGTGCGGTGCGGATGGAGAACGACGCCAACTGCTTCGCCCTGTCCGAAGCCGTCGACGGCGCCGCCGCCGGACTGCACGTCGTGTTCGGCGTGATCATCGGCACCGGATGCGGCGGCGGCATCGTCGTGGACGGACGCGTGCTGACCGGCGCGCACAGCATCTGCGGCGAATGGGGCCACAACCCGTTGCCTTGGGCCCGCATCGAGGAATTCCCGATGCCCCGTTGCTTCTGCGGCAACGTGGGCTGCCTGGAGCGCTTCGTCGCCGGCCCGTCGCTGGCCGAGGACTGCGACGGCCCAGGCCACTACGACGCCGGCTCGATCCCGGAGCGCGCCCGTGCCGGCGAGGCGGCGGCCATTGCAGCCCTCTCGCGCCACGCCGACCGGCTTGCGCGCGGCTTGGCACAGATCGTCAACCTGCTGGACCCGGACGCCATTGTCCTGGGCGGCGGCCTGTCCAACATGGACCATCTCTACGAGGAACTACCCGGCCTGATGGCGCGCAACGTCATCACCGACCCCATGCGCACGAGGATCCTGCGAAACCGGCATGGCGACAGCTCCGGCGTACGCGGCGCCGCGTGGCTCTGGTCGAAGGAAACCAGCGTCGCCTGATCCCGGAACCCGGAGCCCGGTAGCGCATTTGTCATGGTGTCGGCCAGGACACGTCACACTCTGGCCATGGTTGCCCGCCAATGTCGCTTCATCAACGAAGACAACGGAACGCGGTCATGGACGTGCTGCTCTCGGTCAGGAAGACCTGCTGCTGCTGCGGCGCTGAGAGCGCCCAGCCAATCTACGCCGATGCCGCCGCGTTCGAAGACGGCAGCGCCCCGCTTGATGGGTCCATCGTCGCCGGTCGGCTGAACCGCGGCATGCAGCTCTGCCCGGAGTGCGGCCATGCCGCGCCCAGCCTGGATGTGGCACCGTCTGGAATGACACCACTCGGGCTTCGCGCTGCCGCTGCAGCTGCGCCATACCGCCAGGCTCTCCAGTGCCGCGATGCCACCGACGTCGGCGACGAGGCCGCCACCCGCTGGCTCGCCTACGCCATCACCTTCGAGAGCGCTCTGTCTCCCGAGCGTGCCGGGCTCGCCTGGGTCAATGCCGCGGCAGAACTGGAGCAGACGCGCCTGCATCGCCTGGGGTCGACCGAGATCGACAGCCAGCCTGACTTGGAGCAAGCCCATGCGGCCCGTCGCAAGGCAATCGGCCATCTTGCCCGCGTGTTCGAGGCGGAGTTCGGGCCTGCCAGCAGCCGCGGCACGCTGTCCGGTCTGCGCCGCGCCCTGCGTCGCTGGCGGCTTGGCGAGTCCGCCTTCCGTCAGGTACGCTGGTCCGCGGCCAGCCACATCGTGACTGACACTTCAGCGCAAATGCGCTTCGAGCTGGCCTGCACGCTGACCGACCTGTTGCGGCGTACCGGGGAGTTCGTTGCGGCTCGCACCGTCGCTTTGCGCGCCCTGCACACCAGCCAGGTACCAGATCATCTGGCCGCGACCCTTTCCTTCCAGCTTCGCCTCTGCAACGAGGGTACTACTGCACTCTATCGGCGTTGCGACCTGGTCGATACCGTGGTGGCGTTTCCGGCATCCCCGGTTCACGAGCCCGCAGCCGGTGGCGCCACGGACCTCCAGCGAACGGATCTCGCCATGGCCGCCGCGTAGGAAAACGTTCCCGGCGACATCACTTTGGCGTGCTCCGCTCAACAGTGGGGTGGAGGCGCCGGCTGGAACGTCTTCAGCGTTCCCGTCATGACAAACTCGCCGAAGTTCATACGGAGGTCGTCCGCCACCCCGTTGGCAAAGTAGCGCATTCCAATCTCGTAGTCCGGGGTCTGGCCGCTGCCAGGCTTGTCCCGGTCAAAGAACGAGATGTGCACACGCCCAGATGGCAGAGCCGCCAGCTCCGGCCATTCCACCTTTTCCTTCGCACCCCAGTCCAGGACCGTGACGAAGGTGTCCTGCGCCCCATCCGCGCCGGTGCCGTCGAACAGCGGCAGGGTCAGGAACTTCTTCCCCGCCGCCGCCGCCGCCAGGATCGCCGAGGTGTGTGCCATCGGGAACAGCGTACCGGCCGGCAGCGCCATGGTCTTCGCGGTCGGCGTCACGTAGCTGACCGAGCCGCCTCCTGCCTGCTCCAGGCTCGCCGACCCGTCCAGCTTCTGCGTCACCGCGGTGTCGGTGGTCTGCTTCATGTGGAACTCCATGTGCAGCCCGTCCTTCGCCTCGAAAGTGGCGTAGTCGGACACCATCCGGATGTCCTGGCCATCGCGGTTCGTGAGCGTGATCTGCAGACGCTGGTTGGTCGCCCATCCCGTGCAGGCGTCGTCGATGTCGTAGGTCATGGTGCCATGCGCGCCGACAATGTTGCCGCCTTCTGCATCCGCCGGCTGTTCGCTGTCATAGGTCAGGCCATAGACGGCGTGGTGCGCCGCAAGCGGAACTGCGGCAAGTGCGCCTGACGAGCAGGACGCCAGCAGGACGAGAATGGAGGCGGAAACGCGCATTCAGTTGATCTCCAACATGTCCTGTCCCACATAGGCGCGCTGGTCCAGCCGCGCCAGCGCCGGCCAGGACGGACAACCACCCTGGTTTTGTGCCGCATGTGGATGCAGACAGGACCGACGCGATGAGCCAGCTCCAGGCCAGCCCACCCTTGACCCTGCCCACCGGCCGGCTGTGGACCATGATGCGGCGAGAGGCCGAGTCCGCGGTCCGGCGCGATCCGCCGATGGCGCGTGCCATCGAGCGCACCCTCCTTCGCCACGACTCGTTCGCCGACGCGCTGGGACACAGGTTGGCGCAGAAGCTGGGCGACGACGACTTCTCGCGCGAGGAGATCGTCGGCCTCGCCGAGGAGGCGTTCGCAGCCGAGCACGACATCCTGTCGGTGGTGGCCGCCGACCTGACCGCGATCCTCGACCGCGACGCGGCGTGCCCCGACCACATCACGCCGTTCCTGTTCTTCAAGGGCTTCCAGGCTCTGCAGGCCTGCCGCATCGGCGGCTGGCTCTGGCGGCAACGCCGCGAGCATCTGGCGCACCTCCTGCAGAGCAGGATTTCCGAGGTGTTCGGCGTCGACATCCACCCCGCGGCAAGGCTGGGACGCGGCATCCTGCTCGACCACGCGACCGGTATCGTGATTGGTGAGACCGCCGTGGTGGAGGACGACGTCTCGATGCTGCAGGAGGTGACTCTTGGCGGCACCGGCAAGGATTGCGGCGATCGGCACCCCAAGGTCCGTCGCGGCGTCCTGATCGGGGCCGGCGCGAAGATCCTCGGCAACATCGAGATTGGCGAAGGCGCCAAGGTCGGCGCAGGCAGCATCGTCCTTGCCGACGTCGCCCCCTACACCACCGTGGTAGGTGTTCCAGCACGACCCGTTGGAGTGGCCCGCCAGGGCTCGATGCCCGGCCTGACCATGGACCAGAGCCTGCCCGCGGTCGATTTCTCGATCTAGAACCCGCGCCGCTGCAGCCTGTGTCACCGGAATAGCGGCATGACCAGGATGGCCGGCCCTGCAAACTCGCGCAGGGCCGGTCCGGAAGCCTAGCCGCCCTCGGCCTTCTTCTTCAGGTTGTCGAGGCCCACTTTGTACACTCCGGCGACGCCCTTCTTCGCCGAAGCATCGTCCATGCCGGAAGCCGGGCTGGCACCGGTGTCGGCGCGCTCAAAGCTGCCAGTCCACGTCACCTTGGTGCCGCTGCCGCTGCCGGGCATGACGGTGATCACGGAGCGGTATCCACTGACCGGAAGCGTCTTCTTGTTCGCCGCGTCATCGGTGATCTTATAGGTGTAGCTGTATTTGGCAGGATCGTAGCTGACCAGCTGCTCCATCAGCTTCGGCCCGCCCAGATCGAGCGTGCGCACCGAGCCAACGGTGTTGCCCTCTGTTGCGGTCGACGACTTCACCGGCGGCACCCAGGTGAGGTCGCCGAAATTCTCGATGATGCCCCACACCTTGGCCGGCGTGGCTGCAATCTCGACGCTTTGCGCCTCGTGCAGCTGCTCGGCCGCGCGAGCCGTGGACACACCGATGGTTGCGAGTGCGGCAAACGCCACACCCATCATTGCTCGTCTCTTCACTTGGATTTTCCCCAGCTGCTTGTCAGCCACGCAGACGCTAGAGGCACCCGCATTTGCCAGCAAGATGCCGCACGACCCGGAGCAGGCAAGCCCGCCGGAACCTGGCTGGACGCAGAACCGGACTTCCCCCGAACCCGCCTAGTCGGCCGCAGCGGCAAATCCAGGATACAGACGATTGCGGACCGCCTCGCCGAAGCTTGCGAAGATCCGCCGCGACACCGGATCGGTGTCGAGATCATACTCGGGATGCCATTGGACTCCGGCGGCAAACCCCTGCCCGCGCACTCGAACAGCCTCGATCGTGCCATCCGGCGCCGTCGCCTCGACCGCAAGCTGCTCCGCCAGACGGTCCACACCCTGGTTGTGCAGCGAGTTCACCACAATCCGCCCGCAGCCCGCCAGACCATGCAGCCAGCCACCAGCGACCAGATCCACCACATGTGCCTTGCCGTGCCTGACCCAGGCGCTGGGCTGATCCGGCGTCGAGTGGTCGAGCCGACCAGGCAGGTCCTGCAGCCGCTGGTGCAGACTTCCGCCGAATGCCACGTTCAGTTCTTGGAACCCGCGGCAGATCGCCAGCAACGGGATGCCACGTGCCACCGCCTTGCGGATCAGCGGCAGCGTCACCTCGTCGCGACCCGCGTCCTCGGGTGTCCCCTTGGCATGCGGGGGGCCGTCGTAATGGTCCGGTGCCACGTTGGAGCGGCTGCCGGTCAGGATGATGCCGTCAAGCCTGTCCAGCAACGTCGCGATATCGGCCGCCGCACCGTTGGCCGGCACCAGCACCGCCACGCCGCCGACCACGTCGTCGACGGCACGAATATAGGTGTCCGAGGCGGCGTGGTTTGCTGCGCCGTAGGGACCGAACTCCTTGGAGCAGCAGGAAACACCGATCAGTGGCTTCATCACGCTACCTCCATCAAGGCTCCGGGTACGCCACAGCCCTCACTGCATCGCACCGACCGCCACCCCCATCCTGCCCACCAGACATTCAGGAAAGTGTAATTCTCCCGTGCCCCGCGCGCCACCTCCAGTAAGATGCATCCTGCCCACTTCCGCCATCAGCGCGACGGCAGCGTGGTAGGGTCATTGCCGAAGAAGCCCTTGTCGACGTAGCTGAACAGGGCTTGGTCGAAGGTGCCTCCGAACTGCTGGTCGAACAGCGTCACCGTCGTCGTCCTGCCCTGTGCGTCGAGCACGACCCAGGAGTGCAGGGCCAGGGGCGGGGTCGAGAACACCAGGGTCAGGGTGCCTTCCTGCGGCGTTGCGGTGCGCACCACGCTCACCTGGATCTGGCCCGATCCACGCTGCAACCCTGTCACGGTCACCGGGCCGGAGAACCGTATGTCTGCATCGAGCAGCAGTCCGAGCGGTGTCTGCCCCTCGGGAATGTTGCTGGTCTGGTCGAGCTGTGCATCGTGGAACACGACAAGACCATGCCCTGCCACCAGCAGCAGCGGGCTCGGCGGGTCATACTGGAACCGCATGCGGCCTGGACGTTGCAGCCATGCAACGCCGTTGGACACCCGCCCGTCCGAAGCGGTCTGCAGGAATCGCGCCTTCATGGTGCGGACCCCATTCATGTACTGCTGAATGCGCGCGAGGTCGGCATCGTCCTGCGCCGTGAGAACCGCCGGCTGCACCTGCGCCAGCCCTGTCCCAGGTATCCCGGCCAACCAAACACCAATCAGCGTCAGAAGTACACGGCGTTGCATGCTCCCGGTGTGACACCGCGCTGCAGCATTTGAAAGGCTATTCGGCCCCGCGATGGAGCAGGACTCCCGGTTCGGTCCTCCGCCTGCCCTGCGACGCCCGCCGCGCCTTAGCCCCAGTCCCGCAGCCCGACGCGCCGCGCCCGCACGCACACCGCGCCAAGCCACGCGAGCTGCGGCGGCACCACGAGCATCGCCCACCACAGACGCTTTCCCGAGGGAGCCTGCACGAAACCCACGCAGCTCAACCCCCCCCAGACCACGAACACCCAGTACACCAGCGTGACTGCGGCCGCGTTCATGCCGCATCGGTTTGCGACTTGGTAGAGATGCCCCCGATGCGCCTGCGTGATCCGCCGGCCGCCCAGCAGCCGTCGCACCAGCGTGAACGCCACGTCGAACAGCACCCCGGCCAGCAGCATCGGCATCAGCAGCAGCGACAGCTCCACCGTCGCGAACCGCCCCGCGGCGACGCCCAGCACGGCAAGGGTGAAGCCGCAAAACTGGCTGCCCACGTCGCCCATGAAGATCCTGGCTCGCGGATAGTTGAACGGAAGGAAGCCGAGCACGCCCGCCGCGAGGATGGCGGCTGCGAAATACACGAACCAGTCGCCCTGCCCCGCGGCGATCCCGGCCAGGAAGAGGCAGGCAATCGCCGCCGACCCCGCCGCCAGCCCGTTCAGCCCGTCGATGAAGTTCATCGCGTTGGTCAGCACCAGGATCCACGCCACGGTCGCCGGAATGCCCAGCCAGCCGATCGCAACGCTCCCGATCCAGGGCACCCTCAGCTCGTGCGGCGCCAGACCGCTTCCCACCGCCACCAGGGCCGCGACCGCCTGCGCGCCCAGCTTCACCGAGAACGGCCAGCTGCGCACGTCGTCGAGATACGACACCACGGCGATGCCGAGCGAGGCGCCGATCACGCCGCGGAAGTAGGGGTCCGCGATGCGCGCGAAGTCGGCGAACACGTATAGGGCGACGATGCCGACAAGGAACGCCGCGACCACCCCGACGCCGCCGCCCTTGGGAGTCGGACGCGTGTGCGACGAGCGCGCCACCGGCTGGTCCAGCACGCCGACCCGGATCATCGCCGCGACAACCGCCGCCGACAGTCCCGCCAGGCCAGCGCAGAACAGCAGGTGACGCAGGACAGCCTCAGGCGCCACTCGCAGGAACTCCGCTCGCCGATGCCGCAAAGACCACGCCCCCATCCGCAAGAGCGTCCCGGCATGTGCCATCGCCGCGCTGCCGCGATCAAGGGGAGCACGACCTGCGCCTGTGGCACGACCGCCCTGCCGCCGAGGTGCGTTGCACGGCACGGCGCGTCCTGGGTAGGGTGTGCCGTCATGCGACCCAGAACGCCACGCCGCTCCGGTCCCGATGCCCGGAGCGAGCCGAACGCTTGGAGTCCGGCATGGCTGGGCGCCACGATGCTGGCCGTCGCCGTGGTTCTTGTCCCCACCCAGGCTGCAGTGGCAGCCGAGCCCGACGCGGTATCGCATGCCGATGCGCCCCTTCCGGGCACCGGGGCGCAGTCGGCTGCCAGCACTGGCACGTCGCAGGATGCTGCCTCGCCCGCACCCATCGGGCCGCACAGCCCGGCGCCCTCGGCGCGGCTGCAGCACCCGTCCCTCTCGGCACGTACCGCCACGACCCGGCCTGCCGACACGGGAAGCCTTGTTGTCTCACGGCCCAGCACCGCCGCCTGGGACGTCGAGCAGGCCGCGCAGTGCACTGCCGCGATCCACGACGCGGAGGGACGCCACGAGCTGCCCTCCGGCCTGCTCGGCGCCATTGCCAAGACGGAGAGCGGCCGGCCGATCTCCTCGCTCGGTGATGTCCGTGCCTGGCCTTGGACCATCGACGCCGATGGCCAGGGCCTGTTCTTCGAGAGCAAGGCCGCCGCCGTCGCCTGGGCGAAGCAGGGCCTCGCCCGAGGCGTAAAATTCATGGACATCGGCTGTATGCAGGTGAACCTGCAGATGCATCCCGAGGCGTTCCACTCGATCGAGGACGCGTTCGATCCCGCCGCGAACGCGGACTATGCGGCACGCTACCTGCGCCAGCTTCAGGGGGAGGCGGGCGGAAACTGGAACGTCGCGGTGGGATTGTATCACTCGCACACGCCCGACCTTGCCGCCGCCTACCGCGAACGCGTGGCACAGGTGGGCGCCGGCATCGTGACCGGCATCGGCGGCCCGGAGCCGCTCTACATGCGCGCCATCCGCCAGGGCACGCTGCACCTGGCGCTGGCAGGCGGGGGCATGCTGGTCATCAACCTCAACCGTCAGCCCCATGCGACGCGACGGCGCGGCCAGTCTCCCTGCCAGGTGGCCCTGGTGCTCCGCCCGCTTCTCGCCTCGGCGCCGCGGGTCAAGGGCTGCCAGGCCTAGCGGCGGCGCCTCGCCCGTGGCCCGGCTGCGCCCGCCGCTAGCCGACCTGGGCGAACTCGCGCGTGCTCGCGCTCACCGGCGCCTGGATCTGCGCGGGCGCCTCGTCCCAGGCGGCGCCTCCCGGGAAGTGATCCGCAGCCTCGAACAGGATCGCGGCCTCCGGCGTGGCGCAGCGCACCGACCAGTCGCCGCCGGCGCGCCGTGCCGACCAGTGGGCGCCGAACCGTGCGACCTCGGCCACGACGCGGCGCTGCACGCCCTCGTGGCGGATCGTTGCCGTCATCGTCCCCGGTGCCACGCCCGAGAGATGGGTGATGTCCATGCCCCTGCCTTCCTTGCGGGGCGGCCTGCCCCTGGACGGCAGGGTGGCCCGCACGGATTGCCGGAGCGTTAACGCGTCGAAGCTCTTTGCAGCCGGCCGAGGACACTGGTCCCCCGCGCACGTCGACGATATCGTGGCATGTCCCGTCACGACCCGTGCCGGGAGGACCGCCAAGGATGCGACATGCCCGATTCCCTGTCCGCGACGGACGTCGAGCGCCGCTCCCTCCTCGGTCGCGTCACCACCGCCTTCGTCTACCTGTTCGAGCGGCTGCTGCCCGATCCGTTCGTGTTCGCCATCCTGCTGAGCCTGGTCACGGCGGCCCTCGCCCTCGCCTTCGCCCCGCACGGCTCCGTGCCGGAGGTGCTCAACGCCTGGTACGGCGGCATCTTCCAGATCTTCGCATTCGCCTTCCAGATGGTGATGATCCTGGTCACCGGCTATGCGCTCAGCTCGTCCCGCCCAGTGGCGCGCCTGCTGGCGTCGCTGGCGTCCCTGCCCCGCTCGCCCGCCGCCGCCGTGGGCCTCGCCGCCCTGGTCGGCCTGTCGGCGAACTTGCTGAACTGGGGGTTCGGCCTGATCGTCTCCGCCCTGTTCGCCCGTGAGCTGGCCAAGCGTCAGCGCCTCGACTTCGCCTGGCTGATGGCCGCCGCCTACACCGGCTTCCTGATGTTCCCCGCCGGCCTGTCCAGCTCGATCGCGCTCGCCGAGGCCACGCCAGGCTCCGCGCTCAACATCACCCAGAAGCTGACCGGCGAGGTCGTGCCGCTGTCGGCCACGCTGTTCTCCGCCTTCAACGTCATCCCCGTGCTGGTGCTGCTCGTGGCCATGCCGCTGATCTACATGCGCATGCAGCCGGCCGAGCGCGACATCGTCCCTGCCGACTCCGCCCGCCTCGCCGCCGAGGACGCGCCCCGCCCCGAGCCGGAGCGTGTCCCCGGCCTCGCCGGCCTGCTCGACCGCGCCTGGGTCCTCAACCTTTCCATCGTGATGGCAGCGGCCGGCTACATCGGCCTGCAGATTGCGCACGGCACCTTCCACCTCGACATCAACTCGCTGATCCTGATCTTCCTCACCCTCGGCCTGCTGCTGCACTGGCGACCGGTCGCCTACGCTGGCGCCATCCAGGCCGCGGCCCGAGTCACCGGCTCGCTCCTGCTCCAGTATCCGCTCTACGGCGGCATCATGGGCATCATGACCACCACCGGCCTAGCCGGTGTCATCGCCGAGGTGTTCATCCGCATCTCGACACCGCACACCCTGCCGTTCTGGGGCTTCGTCTCGTCGATCATCATCAGCCTGTTCGTGCCGAGCGGCGGCGGCCACTGGGCGGTGCAGGGCCCGTTCATCGTGCCCGCCGCCGTAGCCCTGCACGTGAGCCAGGCCGCCGCTGCCCAGGGCGTGGGCTACGGCGAGGCGGTCGCCAACATGATCCAGCCGTTCTGGGCCCTGCCGCTGCTGGCGATCGCGGGCATCGGCATGCGCCGCGTCATGGGCTTCACGGTCATCAGCTTCTTCGTGTCGAGCGTGGTGTTCGGGGCCTCGCTGCTGCTCCTGGTGCCTTAGGCGGCAGCAAGCAGGGCTGGGTTCCCCCTCCGCTCGCCATTCCGACGGCCCGAGCGGACCGTCGGAACCTTCGGCCAGCTACGCCCAGACCCGCCAAGAGCTGGAGGCCATTATTGATCTGGCGGCGCCCGGCCATTCTCACAGAAAAGTAAAACTCTTCTTTTTCTGAAGAAAAGAAGCAAAAAGACTTTGCCCATGAGGTCCCGGGCTCCCGGCTGGCTCCGGAACTTATGGGCAAAGTTCTTTGGTTCTTTCTCTCAAGAAAGAACATGCTTCCTGTCCGTCATGACGCAGGGGAACGGAGCCGGAAAGTTTATAACAGCCTCTGGACCTTTGGAATGCCTTCTCAAATAAAGCCGGTCCAGGGCGGCTCGCCCTGGCGGAGTTTGAGGCAGAGCCTCAACCTTGCCTGCCTAGACCTCCGCCTCGTCGAACACCCGCCGCACGTCGCCCCCCCAGGCGCCGTGATAGCGCCTAAGCCAGTGCTCCGCCTGCGTCGGTCCGCCCGCCACGATCGCGTGCAGCGGCGCCAGCATTGCCTCCTCGCCCAGCCCGCGCGCGCGCAGCCCATCCGCCGCGATCGCCACCACGTCGCGCGCCACGTCGCGAAGCGTCCCCGTGCCCCATGGCGTGCCAAGCCCGCGAGTGGGCACGTGCTCGCGCAGCGCCGCGAACGCCTGCCAGGGGTGGCGCCCGACCAGCGAGACGGCTGCCGACAGCGCCGCCTCGTCGTACAGCAGCCCCACCCACAGCGCAGACTGCGCCAGCATCATCTCCGGCGTGCCGGCGTCCGCGCCGCG
Organism: uncultured Acetobacteraceae bacterium; assembly: GCA_964236585.1. Lineage (GTDB taxonomy): Bacteria > Pseudomonadota > Alphaproteobacteria > Acetobacterales > Acetobacteraceae > CAXSEF01. The sequence continues at coordinate 41,240 of CAXSFE010000009.1, read as the reverse complement.
CATTTCCAGGAACCGCTTGAGCCTCACATCGGTGAATGCCGTGGTCATGTGGTCCGCGAAGTCGCCCACCGTGGCCTCGCCCGCCACCTCGCCCGCCAGCCGCCCCGCCATCAAGTCGCGGAAGGACCGTCCCGCCAGGTCGACGTGGCCGCCGTCGCGCATGGCGAAGTACATCGGCACGTCCAGCAGCCACTCGACGTAGCGCTCGAACCCGAATCCCTCCTCGAACACCACGGCCGGGATGCCGGTCCTGTCGGCGTCCGTGTCGAGCCACACGTTGGCACGGGCGGAGAGCAGCCCGTTCGGCCGCCCCTCCGTAAACGGCGAGTTGGCGAACAGCGCGGTGGCCACCGGTTGCAGCAGCAGGCCCACGCGCAGCTTGTGGACCATGTCGGCCTCGCTGGCGTAGTCGAGGTTCACCTGCACCGTGCAGGTGCGCAGCATCATGTCGAGCCCGCGCGTGCCGGTGCGCTGCATGTAGCGCCGCATGATCGCGTAGCGGCTCTTGGGCATCCACGGCATCGCCTCGCGCGTGCCGATCGGGTGGAAGCCGAGCGGAGCGAACCCCAGACCCATCGGCCGCGCGACCGCGTGCAGGTCGGCGAGATGCGCGTCCAGTTCCGCCCGCGTCTCGTGCAGGCTTGCCAGCGGCGCGCCTGACAGCTCGAACTGCCCGGCCGGCTCGAGCGACACGCTGGCTCCGCCGCGGCTCAGCCCGATCACCGACCCGGAGTCGCTGATCGGCGTCCAGCCTCGCGCCGCAATCCCGTCCAGCACCGCGCGGATGCCGTCGGGCGCGTAGCCCGGAGGCTCGTAGGCCATCGCCGACCCGGACGCGTCCGGCTCTCCGGGGCGGGCTGGCCGTTGAAAGCCGAACTTTTCGTGCTCCGTGCCGATCCGCCATGCGTCGCGCGGCTTGCAGCCGGCCGCGATGTGCTCAGCCAGCTGGCGGATCGAGGCGATCGGCGTCGCGTCGGCTTCTCCGGGATTGGACATGGCACTCCAGTCAGCGGCCCGGCGGGCCGTGTCAGCGGGGGCCGGACGCCTGCAGCAGGGCGAGGCCGACGATGGCGGCCGTCTCGGCCCGCAGGATGCGGGGCCCAAGCGTCGCGGGCAGAACAAAGGGGCGCGCACGCAGCGCGTCAAGCTCCGCCCCCGAGAAGCCGCCTTCCGGCCCGACCAGCAGCGCCGTGCGCATCGGCTCGCGCGCCGGCCGCAGCGCCTCCGCCCCGGCCCGCTCCACCGCGGCCACCAGCACGTCGCCGTCCGGCCAGTCCCCCAGGAGGTCGGCCAGGCGGCGCGCGGGGTGCAGCGTCGGCACGCCCAGCCGCTCGCTCTGCTCCGCCGCCTCGCGCGCGATCAGCGTCAGCCGCTCGGCGTTGAGCCGCGCGCTGTTGGTGCGTTCGGTGAACACCGGCTGCAGCGACCTGACCCCCAGCTCCGTTGCCTGCCGCACCACGAGGTCCGTGGCGTCGCGCTTGAGGAGCGCGAACACCAGCGCCACGCCCGGCTCCGCCACCTGCGGCCGCACGCACCCCGCGACCACGAACTCCGCCCGGTCGCGCCGCCCGGCCCGCAGCGCCGCGTCCCACTCCCCGTCGACGCCGTTGAACAGGCGCAGCGCGCTGCCGTCCGGGCGGCGCATCACGACCTGCAGGTAGTGCGCCTGCGGCCCCGACGCCGCCAGGATGGCGCCCGGCGACAGGGAATGCTCTACGAACAGCCGCGGCGCATCCTGCATGGGGGCCAGAGTGGGCAAACGGCGAGACAAAGACCAGGGACGCCCGACAATCGCTCCTTGCCTCCGCCAGGTCTAAGCGTTGTCCTTCGCCAGCCCGCCGCCCTTCACCGACATCGACGCGCGAGGCTGGGTCGCGCGCCTGCCGCCTGCCTGGCGTCCCTACGCGCTTCTCGCGCGTCTGGACCGGCCGGTCGGCATCTGGCTGCTGTTCCTGCCCGGCCTGTGGGGCCTCCTGCTGCAGCGCGCCCCTTTGCCCCAGACGCTGCGGCTCGCGGCCCTGTTCGCGGTCGGCAGCGTGGTGATGCGCGCCGCCGGCTGCGTCGTGAACGACATGTGGGACCGCGACCTCGACCGCCAAGTCGCGCGCACCGCCGGCCGACCACTTGCCTCCGGTGCCCTGCGCCTGCGCGAGGCCGCGTGGTTCCTGACTCTCCTGCTGCTCGCCGGCCTCGTCGTGCTGCTGCAGCTCGACCGCACCTGTTGGGCCCTGGGCACAGGGGTACTCGTGCTCGTGGCGCTCTACCCGCTCGCCAAGCGCGTCACCTGGTGGCCTCAGCTCGTGATGGGCTTCACCTTCGGCTTCGGCGCACCCATGGGCACGGCTGCTGCCGGACACCTCGGCGCGGCCGGCTTCGCCCTCTACGCCGCGGCGATCCTGTGGGACCTCGGCTTCGACACGGTCTACGGCTTCCAGGACATCGAGGACGACGCCGTGGTCGGCGTGCGCTCGACCTCGCGCCGCTTCGCCGGCCAGGCCCGGCTGTTCGTGGGCTGCAGCTACGTGGGCGCCGTCGCCGCGCTGGCGCTCGCCGGGGCTCTTGCCGGACTCGGTCCGTGGTTCTGGGCGGCACTGCCGCTCCCGGCGCTCCTGCTCGCACGCCAGGTGCAGGCGCTGGACATCACCGATCCCGCCACCTGCCTGCGGCTGTTCCGCGCCAACCGCGAGGTCGGGCTCGCGGTCGCCCTGGCCCTTCTGGCTGGCCGCCTGTGACCACGCGCGGTGGCACCACCGTGCCGGAGCCGCCGGACGCGACGACCCGGGAGGCCGTCGCTGACGCGGAACGCTTCGTGCGTGACCACACGGTCCGGGCCCGAGCGCCGATGGTGCCGGAATTCACCCTGCATCTCGCGACCGAGATCACCCCGATCTGGACCGCGACCGAGGCCTGGCTCGAACGCACGGGCACCGCGCCGCCGTTCTGGGCCTTCGCCTGGCCGGGCGGGCAGGCGCTCGCACGCCTCATGCTGGACCGGCCCTCGCTCGTCGCCGGCCGGCGTGTGCTCGACTTCGCCGCCGGCTGCGGCATCGCCGCGATCGCCGCTGCCCGCGCCGGGGCCGCCAGCGTGGAGGCCGCCGACATCGACCCCCTGGCCCTGGCGGCCAACCGGCTGAACGCACGCTTGGCCGGCGTGGACGTCACCTGCACCACCGAAGACGTCGTCGGCGCGCCCTCCAGGTGGGACCTGATCCTGTGCGGCGACGTCTGCTATGAGGCGCCCATGACCGGCCACATCCTGCCCTGGCTGCGGGACATGGCGCGGAACTCCGAGGTCTGGATCGCCGATCCGGGGCGCGCCTACCTGCCTCACGACGGAATGCACGAGATCGCCCGCTTCCAGGTGCCGACCACCCTGGAGCTGGAGGACCGGCCAACGCGCGAGACGGTGATCTACCGGCTCAGCTGACGGAGGAAGCAAGGTTGAGGCTCTGCCCAGACCCGCCAGGGGGGAGCCCCCCTGGCGGGTCTTCCTTAAGCAAGGCCGGTCCAGGGGCGGCTCGCCCCTGGCGGGTCTGGGCAGAGCCCAGCCTTGCTTCCTTCCTCAGCGACACCCCATCTGGCGCTCATGGAGCCTCTCGCCCTCTACATCCACTGGCCGTTCTGCCTGGCCAAATGCCCGTACTGCGACTTCAACAGCCACGTCCGCGACGTCGTTCCGCAGGCCCGCTTCGCCGCCGCGCTGCGCACCGAGCTCGCCTGGGAGGCCGCCCGCCTCGGCCGCCGCCCGCTCGGCTCGATCTTCTTCGGCGGCGGCACGCCGAGCCTGATGGCCCCGGACACGGTGGCCACCCTTGTCGCGGACGCCTGCACGCTGTTCGACCCGCTGCCCGGCCTCGAGGTGACACTTGAGGCCAATCCCACCAGCGTCGAGGCCGGCCGGCTCGAGGCCTTTCGCCAGGCCGGCGTGAACCGGGCCTCGCTGGGAGTGCAGAGCCTGTCCGACGCGGCCCTCGCCTCGCTCGGGCGCAGGCACTCCGCCCGCGACGCAGTGACCGCACTCGAGATTGCCAGGGACATCTTCCCCCGCATCTCGTTCGACCTGATCTACGCCCGGCCTGGCCAGACGCTGGAAGCCTGGCGGGCGGAGCTGCAGGACGCGCTCCGCCTCGTCGCCGACCACCTCTCCCTCTACCAGCTCACGATCGAGCCTGGCACCGCGTTCGAGGCGCTGCACCGTCGCGGCGAGCTGGTTCTTCCCGAGGGCGACGCTGCTGCCGCGCTGTACGAGGCCACCGCCGAGGAGGCAGCCCGCTTCGGCCTGCTGCCCTACGAGGTGTCGAACTACGCCCGTCCAGGAGCGGAAAGCCGGCACAACCTCGCCTACTGGCGCTACAGCGACTACGCCGGGATCGGCCCCGGCGCCCACGGCAGGGTCAGCCTGTCCGGCGGCACGCTGCTGGCCACGCGACGCCACAGAGCGCCGGAGATCTGGGCCGAGCGCGTCGAGCGCTGTGGGCATGGCAGCCAGGGCGACGCAGCGGTCTCGTCTCGCGAGCGGGCACGCGAGATGCTGCTGATGGGCTTGCGCCTCGACGAGGGGGTCGACGAGGTGCGGTTCGCGTCGCGCACCGGAATGGCGATGAACGAGGCAGTCGAGCTGGACGTGCTCGACCAGGCGCTCTCCGCCGGCTACGTGGAGCGCGGCGCCGGTGTGCTGCGGGCAACGGCCGAGGGGCGTCTGCGCCTTGATGCATTGCTGGTCGCACTGGTCGTCTGATCCCGGCGAAAGGATGCCGGGGCGGACTCCTGCACACCCGCAACAGGCAAGGCAGTTCCCGCCAGGCTCGTGTCTGGCAACGATTCCACGGGGGTTCACCACGTCTCGCGTCTGTGTTGCGCCTCGACCCGTCCCTGCTGCGAACCCGACCCGTCCAAGGCCCGATCCCGCGCGGCATGGCCTGCAACCATCACCCACGGGGCGTCCCAGGATCGCGTCGCCCCCCGGCGAGGCCGTCGGCGCAGGCCCGTGCCGGCTTGACGGGAGCGCATCCTGCGGCAATACCATCAGGCGCTCAGCCAGATCTCTCGCCGCGCACACGTCATGATGCAGGCCCCGGCATACGCGGGGATATGCGTGGCATGCGGTGCGGCGACTGCCTGGATCCCGGGCCTTTCGCGAAGTCATGAGAAGCCGAACGATAGACAACAATGCTGTTCGGCATCAGCGGTCGCCCGCCGCACAGGACCTGGTTCCCGGCTCAGCGCTGAACTCCCGGCTGACCCGAACGCCGGGCGTGGCATGCCTGCCGACACCATCAACGAGGCTATTGATGCCGAATTCCGACCAAGACGCCCGCAGCGACATGCCTCTCGAGCCGGACCCGGCGCCGACCCTGCCGCATGCACAAACCAGCCCGCACCAGGACCCTGCCGCAAACGGCTTCCCGTCGTCCGGCCAAGCCGCGAACGACCCGGTTCCACTCCCGGCCAAGGCAAAACCGACCCGGCGCAGGAAGTCGACCGACCTGCCCACCGCCGACGCCGTCCTGCCGCTCGACGCACCTGTATCCCCCGACGCCGAGGACATCGCGCCTGCTCCGCCTCGCACCGCCGCCAGGCGCAGGACTCCCAAGGCTGGGTCTGCCGCCGCCGTGGCGCCGGACAGCCTGGCGAGCCGACCGGAGCCTGTCGACACGCCGCCGGCGGAGGCAGCGCGTGCCGGCGACGAGGCTGCAGCGATCCCCAACGCCACTCCGGATCAGCCAGCCGCAGACACGCCTGCCGACGTCGTCGCGCTTGCCCCGTCCCCAACCTCCGCCGAAAACCCGAGCGTGGTCCCGCCATCGGACGAGCAAGTGGTCGAGCCCGCCCCTGTTGCGTCGGAGCCGGCGCCGAAGCTGACTCCGTCGGGACCGGCGAAACCCCTGGTCATCACCGCCTCGGATGCGGCGTTGGCCATCGTCAACCCGCACCCGATCCGCGCCAACGACCGGCCGGACGGCTACCTCTACCATCTGGCCTCTCCGAACGAAGCAAAGGTGCTGCTGCAGTCCGGCCTGCCGTGCAGCGTCGACGATCCGATCATCCTCACCGAGCGCGGCGGCATTCCCTACTGGCTTTCGGTCCTTTCCGAGGATTTCGACGACATCCTTGATGGTCCCGCGGCGGTCACCGTGCTGCGCGTTCGACGGCGGGCGGTGCAGAACGCCATCGAGTCGGACGCCGACAGCACGCGCGCGGCACAGGCTCCCTGCTATCTCCTGACCGGCGTGTCCGGCCTTCCTCCTGCGCCACCGGCGCCGCCTCCTCCCCTGCTCCGGGCCAGGCCGCCGGCCCCCGCCGGCGACGCCGTGGAGCCTGGCGCAGGCGTCGAGATGGGCGGCACGGTCAAGTGGTACAACCCGCGCAAGGGTTTTGGCTTCATCACCCCCGGCAGCGGCGGGAAGGACGTCTTCGTGCATGCCTCGACGCTCGAGCGTGCCGGCCTGGCCCAGCTCACCGACGGCCAGAGCGTCCGCATGCAGGTCATCCAGGGAGCAAAGGGACCCGAAGCGGCAAGCCTCACGCTGGCCTAGCGCGCCGACGACCCCGCAGCCAATCCAGGACTCCGCCTCCTTGCTGAAGCAAGGCCTGCCCAAGGAGAGGGCGGCGCCCTCAGGTCCGCACACGAAAGAATGCGGCGGTACGGACCGCAGCGGCGGGGCCGAAGACAAGTTCGCGGAAAGCGGATCTCGGCCCGGTTGCTGTGTCCCAGGATGGAGCAGGGCTGTTACCCTGCCTTCCCGGCCCGGCGGACGCTAGGCCTTCATGACCTCCGACGCGTGCCGCACCCTGCCGCTCTCGGTGACGTCAAACCGCTCGTCCGCCCGCTGCACCGCCAGGCCCATCGCGGCCAGCCGCTCCAGGCAGTTGCCGTCCTTCATCCCCGGCGGCCGGCCTGCCTCGTCGCACACGCACAGGCGATGCAGGGCCGAGCGGCAGCAGGTCTCCAGGTACGGCTCGTTCCACATCGGCAGGGCTCCCGAAAGCCGGTCCCCTTACACCCACTTCCCCCGAGGGTCGACCTCGGGCATCACCCTGCGCATGCCGAGCCTGTCCATCGCCAACCTCGCAATGCCGCTGATGCGCAGGCTCGATCCCGAGCGCGCGCATGGCCTCGCCATCAGCGCGCTTCGCCTGGGCCTGGGCGGGACCGCGCCTTCGGCCGCCGACCCCGCGCTGGAGGTCAGGACGCTCGGCTGCGTGTTCCGCACCCCGATCGGCCTCGCCGCCGGCTTCGACAAGAACGCGGAGGCGGTGCTCCCGCTGATGCGTCTCGGCTTCGGCTTCGTCGAGGCGGGGACCGTCACCTCTCGCCCGCAATCCGGCAACCCCCGCCCGAGGCTGTTCCGCCTCGAGCAGGACCGCGGCGTGATCAACCGCTTCGGCTTCAACAACGACGGCGTCGACGCCCTGCTCGCCCGCGTCGCACGCCACGGGCCGCGCCCCGCCCCGCTCGGCATCAACATCGGCATCAACAAGGAAGACGCCGATCCCGAGCGCGACTACCCGCTGCTGGTGGCCCGGGTGGCGCCGCATGCCGACTACGTCGTCATCAACATCTCCTCGCCGAACACTCCGGGTCTGCGCAGCCTCCAGTCCGGCGAGCGGATCCGCGCCATCCTCGCCGCGGTCGCCGCGTCCTGCCCCGCGCGCCCGAAGCTGCTGATCAAGCTGTCGCCCGACCTGTCGGACATGGAGCTGCACGACGCCGTCCACGCCGCGGTGGAGGGCAGCGTCGACGGTCTGATCATGTCCAACACCACGCTGTCCCGCCCGTCCGGCCTGCACGGACCCGACGTCACGCAGGCCGGGGGCCTGTCGGGCGAGCCGCTGCGCGCCCGGGCCATGCAGATGCTGCGCGCCACGCGCCGGCTCACCGGGGACAGGATCGTGCTGATCGGCTGCGGCGGCATCGGCACGGGGCGGGACGTGCTCGACCGCATCCGGGCCGGCGCGAGCCTGGTTCAGATCTACACCGCCTTCTCGTACGCGGGGCCGTCGCTGCTCCCGCGCCTGGCGGCGGAGCTGTCCGCCGCACTCCGTGCCGACGGTTTCGCGAGCGTCGCGGAGGCGTGCGGGGCGGACGCCTAGGCCGCAGGAAGGCCAGGGGCTCTGCCCCTGGACCCCGCCAAAGGCCGAGCCTTTGGAAACCTGGACTTAAGCAAGGCCGGTCCAGGGGCGGCTCGCCCCTGGCGGGTCTGGGCAGAGCCCAGCCTTGCTTGCTTTCGTGTCCTGGCGACGCCCTGGCCGGCAGTCTAGAACCCGCGGCATGCCCGACCCCTGCGCCGCCATCGTCCTGCCGCCGCGCGAAGGGTTCTCGCCGCAGGCAGTCGGCGCCGTGGGCCTCCTGGTGCACAGGCTCGCGCTGCCCGGCGACATCGTGGTGGGCGTGCCGCAGCCTGCCCCGTTCCCGGACGTCGATTTCCTTCCCGCGCGCATGCCGATCTGGCCGCCGCTTGGGCGGCTGGCGCGCTATGCCGCCGGGGTCGCCCAAGTGCTGCGGCCCCGCCGACCGCTGCTGGTCGAGGTGCACAACCGCCCCGTCGTGGCACTGCGTCTGCGCCATGCCCTGCCAGGGTCGAGGCTGGGCCTGGTGCTGCACAACGACCCGCAGGAGATGCGCGGCGCGCGCACGCCGCGGGCACGGCTGCGGCTGCTGGCGCGGCTCAACGTGGTGTGCGTCTCCGAGCACCTGCGCCGCCGCTTCATGGAGGGCCTGCCGGAGGGCACGCGCGGCCCGGCGGTGCTGCCGAACTGCGTCGACCTGGCCGCGCTGCCGCCGCCACGCCTGCCCGAGGCACGCGACCCCGTGCTGCTGTTCGCCGGCCGGCTCACCGCGAGCAAGGGCGCCGATGCCTTCGTCGAAGCCTGCGCGTCGGTGCTGCCGCGACGTCCGGGCTGGCGCGCAGAGATGATCGGCGCCGACCGGTTCTCGCCGGATGCGGCCGACACGCCGTTCCTCGCCGCCCTGCGGCCACGCGCCGCCGCGGCCGGGGTGCACCTGCTCGGCCACCGCCCCCATCCCGACGTGCTGGCGGCGATGGCGTGCGCCGCGATCGTGGTGGTGCCGTCGCGCTGGGAGGAGCCGTTCGGGCTTGCGGCGCTGGAGGCGATGGCGGGCGGCGCCGCGCTGATCGCCTCGCCTCGTGGCGGCCTGCCGGATCTGGTCGGCGAGGCGGCGATGCTTGCCGGACCCGACCCTGTGGCGCTGGCGGCCGCGATGCTGCACCTGACCGCGGACCTTGCGGCCCGTTCGGCACTGTCGACGGCGGGTCTTGCCCGGGCGCGCGAGTTCGACCGCCCTGCGGCCTGGCACCGGCTGGCGGAACACCGGGCCGGCTGGCTGCGCGATGCGGGCCTGCACGTATGACCCGGCTCGGAATGCGATCTGCGTCGAGCCGCCTACGTCTTGTCTTCTCCGATCCCGCGACACCGCCATCGCCGCCAGAACTGGCACCTCGGCCGGTCCGTGCGCTGGTGCTGCTGCTGCCCCTGGTGCTGCTGCATGGCCGCGGCCTCGCGGAAGCCCTGATCGCCGTGATCGCCTGCCTGTTCCTGCTGCACTCGGCCTGGCAGCGCGACTGGCGCTGGCTGCGCACGGGCTGGGTGCGGGTGGCGGCGGCCTGGTGGCTGTGGCTGGTGGCGTGCTCGCTGCCGGTGGCGGGCCTCGGCCAGGGAGGCGGACGCTCGCTCCTGCAGGCGGTGGTGCTGGTGCGCTTCCTGCTGTTCGTCGCGGCGCTGGAGCACTGGGTGCTCGCCGGCACGATGCGCGCGGATCGCGCCAGCCCCGCTGATCCGACGCGACAGAGAGCGGCCGAGGCGCACTGGGCTGCGACCCGGTGCTGGCTGGCGCGGCTGGTGGCGGCGGCCGGGCTGTACGTCGCGCTGCAGTGCTGGCTGCAGGCCCTGGCAGGACGCAACCTGTGGGGCTGGCCCCGCTGGGGCGACGGATCGCTCACCGGGCCGTACCGCGAGCCGCGTGCCGGGCCGCCGATGTCGCGGCTGCTGTTCCCCGCTGTGCTTCCGACCGCGGCGCGCTGGACGGCCCGCGGCCAGGGCTGGGCCGCGCTGGCGCTGGTGCTGGCCGGCGTGGTCACGGTTGTGCTGATCGGCCAGCGCATGCCGCTGCTGCTGACCGGGCTCGGCCTGCTGGTCAGCGGACTGCTGCTGCCCAGGCTGCGGCGCGTGGTGCTGGCCTGCGTGCTGGCCGCCGGCCTCCTGGTGCCCGCCACCGCGATCCTGTCGCCGCCGACCTTCGGCCACCTGGTCACCCGCTTCAGCCAGCAGATGCGCCACTTTCCCGACAGCGACTACGGCCGCATCGCCGTGCGTGCCCTGGTGATCGCGCGCGCCAATCCCTGGACCGGCCGCGGCTTCGACGGCTACCGCACCGGCTGCCCGGATCCCTCGACCTTCCACGCCCAGGGCGGCGTGCCTGGCGACGGCAGCGGCGACGGTGGGGGCGGCTCGCCGGACGTCTGTGTGCAGCACCCGCACAACCACAGCCTCCAGGCATTGACCGATGCCGGGCTGCCCGGCCTGCTGCTGTTCGGGCTGCTGGTGGCGGCGTGGCTGGGCGCCCTGTCGCGCGGGCTGTGGCGGGGACCGGCGCGAGGCAATCGTTCGGACCTGCGCGGGCTGGACGCCGGCCGTCATGCGCTGCGCGTCGGCCTGTTCGTGGCGGCGCTGATCCAGGAGTGGCCCGTCGCCTCGGCGTCGAGCTTCACCTCCATGCCGCTCTCGGGATGGTTCTTCCTGCTGCTGGGCCTGGGGCTGGCAGAGGCACGCGCCTATATGTCGGCCGAAGCCAGCGGAGACCCCCCATGAGCGACACCACCGCCCCCGACCAACAGGACGCCGTCGCTGCGGCCGCGGCCCGCGACAGCAGTGCCGAGCAGGCCAAGGTTCCGGTCACGGTGCTGACCGGCTATCTCGGCGCCGGCAAGACCACGCTGCTCAACCGCATCCTTACCGAGAACCACGGCCGCAAGTACGCCGTGGTGATCAACGAATTTGGCGAGCTGGGCGTGGACAACGACCTCGTCGTCGACACCGACGAGGAGGTGTTCGAGATGAACAACGGCTGCGTGTGCTGCACGGTGCGCGGCGACCTGATCCGCATCCTGGCGGCGCTGATGAAGCGGCGCACGAGGTTCGACGGCATCATCGTCGAGACCACGGGCCTGGCCAACCCGGCGCCGGTCGCGCAGACCTTCTTCGTCGACGAGACGGTGCGCGCGAAGTGCCGGCTCGACGCGATCGTCACCGTCGTCGATGCCAAGACCCTGCCCGACCGGCTCGCGGACTCGGAGGAAGCAGCCGCCCAGATCGCGTTCGCCGACGTGATCGTGCTGAACAAGACCGACCTGGTCGACGAGGCCGGCCTGCTCGCGGTCGAGGCGCAGGTGCGCGCGATCAACCGCTTCGCCCGCCTGCACCGGGTCACCCGCTCGGCCGTGCCGGTGTCCGAAATCCTCGACCAGGGGGCGTTCGAGCTGAACCGCATCCTGGCGTTCGACCCCGATTTCCTCACCCACGGCGACGAGCACAGCCACGACGCGGATATCGCCAGCCTGTCGTTCGAGGCGAGGCGCCCGATCGACGGCGAGAAATTCAACGCCTGGATGAGCCAGTTGCTGGCGGAGAAGGGCGGCGACCTGCTGCGCACCAAGGGCATCCTCGGCTACGCGGGCGAGGACCGGCGCTTCGCGTTCCAGGCGGTGCACATGATGGCTGACGGCGACTTCATCGGGCCGTGGAAGGACGGGGAGGCGCGGACCTCGCGGCTGGTGTTCATCGGCCGCAACCTGAACCGACCGCAGCTGAGGCGCGGCTTCGAGGCGTGCCAGGTGGCGGCGTAGGAAGGAAGGCCAGGCGCTCTGCCCCTGGACTCCGCCAAAGGCTGAGCCTTTGGAAGCCCATACTTAAGTGAAGCCGGTCCAGGGCGGCTCGCCCTGGCGGGTCCAGGGCAGAGCCCTGGCCTTCCTGCCCTTCCCCGAACAGGACGACCGATGGGCAACACCCTTGCTCCCGACCATCTCCTCGCCGAGCGCGGCACCCACCACCTGCTCGACGCCCATGTCATCGCTGCGTGCTTCTCCCGCGACGGCGCCACCTGCGCGTTCGCGACTGCCGACGGCACGCTGCACCTGGCGTCCCGGTCCGGCCCGTGGCGGGCGGTGCAGGCGCATGATGGCGGCCTGCTGGCGCTGGCGCCCGACGTCACGCGCGACGGCTTCGTGTCCGGCGGCGACGACGGCCGCTTCCGGCGCACCACGGCCGGCGGCGAGACCGCGGACATCGCCGGCTTCGGCATGAAGTGGGTGGAGCAGGTCGCGAGCCACGCGGACCCGAAGGCCGGCCTGCTGGCCTGCTCCGTCGGCAGGAAGGCGCACGTGTTCGACGCGCAGGGCGGCACGCTGAAGGTGCTGGACCACCCGAGCACGGTCACGGGCCTGGCGTTCGACGCGAAGGGCAAGCGGGTCGCCGCGTCGCACTACAACGGGGCGTCGCTGTGGTTCGTGGCGGCCAGGACGGACAGCGCCCGCGTGCTGGAGTGGAAGGGCAGCCACACCGGGCTGGTCATCCACCCAGCCGGCGAGGCGGTGGTGACCACGATGCAGGAGAACGCGCTGCACGGCTGGCGGCTCGCCGACGGCCAGCACATGCGCATGAGCGGCTACCCGACCAAGACCGAGTCGCTGTCGTTCAGCCGCACCGGCCGGTGGCTGGCCAGCTCCGGGGCGGAGAGCATCGTGCTGTGGCCGTTCCACGGCGGCGGCCCGATGGGCAAGGCGCCCACGGAGCTGGCCACCGCGCCGGACGGGATCATCTGCACCCGCGTCGCCTGCCATCCGGAGCGCGACCTGGTCGCCGCCGGGTTCTCCGACGGCACGGTGGTTGCGGTAGACATCCCGACGGCCCGCGTGCTCCCGCTCGTGGCGTCGGGGCGCGGGCCGGTCTCCGCACTGGCGTGGAGCGGCGACGGGGCGGTGCTGGCGCTGGGCAGCGAGACGGGTTTCGCGGCGCTGCTGGACCTGTCGGAACGCTGAGCAAGCAAGGCTGGGCTCTGCCCAGACCCGCCAGGGGCGAGCCGCCCCTGGACCGGCCTTACTTAAGGAATGGATGCCAAAGGCGAGCCTTTGGCGAGGTCCAGGGGCAGAGCCCCTGGCCTTGTCTGCTATGGGCAGCCCTGTGCGTCAGCCGGTCACGCCGATCGCATCACTGCACGGCCTCGCCCGGGTCGGTCCCCCAGAACGCGTTGCGCTGCAGCCAGCCGCGGTATTCGCCGACCTGCACCTGGCACCACGCAGCACCTGCGTCGCACGCCCGGATGCGCCCGATCACCCCGGGCTTGAGCCTGGCCACCACGGCGGCGTCCTCGCTCGCCGCGGCGCGCATTGCCCGCTCCGGCGTCGCGCCGGCGTCGACCACGCTGAAGGTGCGGTGGGTGACCAGCGTCGCGCCGCTGACCCACCCCTTGGTGCCGTCGGGCAGCGCCACCAGGCGCCACACGTCGAACTCGCGCTCCACCTTCACCGGGAGGTCGCGGCGCTTGTAGACCCAGTCGATCGGGTAGCGCGTGCCCGGCCCGGTGCGCAGGTTCACCTCCTCCGTGCGCAGGGCCGACCAGCGCGGCAGGGGCAGCCCGGTGTTGCTGCCCTTGTCCAGGCCCGGCGGCGGCGGGGCAGGCTCCGCGACCGGGACGGGAACGGCCGGAGGGTGGGCGGGCGCTGGCTTGGCTGGACCAGGGCGTCCCTGGCCAGGATGCGGGGCACCGGGGTGGGCTGAACCGGCATGCAGCGGGCCGGGGCGGGCCGTGCCGGACCGAGGAGGCACAGGCCCATGGGCTGGCGGGTGGGTCGCTTCGCCTGCCGCGGAGCCGGGATGAGCCGGTCCGGGCGCCGGATGCACGGCGGCCGGGTGCAGCGGGGCGACCTGTGTCGGGCCGGATGCTGCGGGACGGGCGCCTGTCGGAACAGTGCCGTTTGCGGCAGGATGCACGGGCGTGGCCGGAGCGAGGCGGTGCTGGGTGTCGGCAGGCGCGGGGTCGGCAGCCCAGGCGCCGAAGCCCGCCGGGAGCGGCAGGCCGAGGAGGGTCAGCAGGAGCAAGCCGGGCGGGACGTGACGCATCCCCCTGCGTGCCAAGCCTGCACGGAGCCGGTCAAGCGCCAGTGGCGCGAGTCCCGGCGTTCGCGTGCGACGCCCTGTCCCTGATCTCTGAGTCCTGAGGCGTCCCGAAGCCTGGAACGCTATAGGGAGACGATCTGAGCGTGGCCTGCCGCTTCCAGGAAGGTGGCGACACCGGCGACCTCGACCCCGGCCAGCAGGTCCTCGCGCGCGACGGCCTCCGCAAGCAGCCCGGCCTCGCAGGCGATCAGCCTGACCCCGAGGTCGACCGCAGCCTCGCGCAGCTCCGACAGCCCGGCAACGCCGCGCGCGCGCAGCACCGCGTCGCGCGCGGCGTCGTCAAGCGCCGACCAGTCCCGGCACAGCGCGAGGCAGCCGCGGTTGGTCGCGAACAGCACCACGCGGCGACCCAGCGCCGCCCCGCCCGCAGCCAGCACGAACGCGTAATGCGCCCGCTCTTGGCTGCCCGACAGCAGGAGGAGCGCGAGCGGCTCAGCGGACATGCGACTCTCCTGCCTTGGCGTCCGGGCGGGGCAGGTCCTGCCCCGACCCGGGCACGTCGCAGGCAAGCGCCGTGTCGGTGCCGCGGAACCCGGGATGGTTCGCCAGGCTGCGGATCGTGGCACGCGGTCCGCACAGAGCGCAGTCCGGATCGCGCCGCAACCGTACTGTACGAAACCGTACTGATAGCGCGTCCCAGACCAGCAGGCGTCCCGACAGGCCCTCGCCGATGCCGACGATTTCCTTGACCACCTCGGTCGCCTGCAGCGTGCCCATCACTCCTGTGACCGAGCCCATGACGCCGGCTTCCGAGCAGGCTGGCACCAGGCCGGGCGGAGGCGGCGCGGGGTGCAGGCAGCGGTAGCAGGGCCCGTCCGGATCTGCGTGCGGCTTGAAGGTGGAGAGCTGCCCCTCGAAGCGCAGCACCGCCGCGGAGACCAGGGTGCGGCGCATCAGCACGCAGGCATCGGCCAGCAGGAAGCGGGTGGCGAAGTTGTCGGAGCCGTCGCAGACCACGTCGTAGCTGTCGATCAGCCCGAGCACGTTGCCGGCGTCGAGCCGGATTTGATGGGCATGGACCACGGTGTCGGGGTTGAGGGCGTGGATGGCGGCGGCGGCCGAGTCGACCTTGAGCCGGCCCAGGGAGGCCACGGTGTGGGCGATCTGGCGCTGCAGGTTGGACAGCTCGACGCGGTCGTCGTCGACCAGGCCGATCGTGCCGACACCGGCCGCGGCCAGGTAGAGCGCCAGCGGGCAGCCCAGCCCGCCGGCGCCCACCACCAGCACCCGTGCCGCGCGCAGGCGGGCCTGACCGGTGCCGCCGATCTCGGCGAGCAGGATGTGGCGGGAGTAGCGGGTGATCTCGTCTTCGCTGAAATCGAGGTCCATGGGGCGGAATGTAAGGACGCGGAGTGGCGAAGCGAAGACCGGGGGGCGGGCCGTCCCCCCGGACCCCGGCGCACATGGGGCGCTTCGCCTGGCTGTGCTTAATTGACGCCGGTCCAGGGGCGGCTCGCCCCTGGCGGGTCCAAGGCAGAGCCCTGGCCTTGCTTCCTGGAAAGGCGCTCATGGCCACGACCTCCAACGACCATGCCCTGGTGCTGTTCTCCGGCGGCCAGGACAGCGCGACCTGCCTGGCCTGGGCGCTGGACCGCTACCCGCACGTCGAGACGGTGGGCTTCGACTATGGCCAGCGCCACGCCGTGGAGCTGGAGTGCCGCCCGCCGCTGCGCGAGACGCTGTCGGCGCTGTGGCCCGGGCGGCTAGGCGCGGACCACGTGCTGGACCTGCGCAGCCTGATCGCGGGGCTGGGCGAGACCGCGCTGACTGCCGACGTCGCGATCGAGACCGGGCGGGACGGGCTGCCTACGACGTTCGTGCCGGGGCGCAACCTACTGTTCCTGGCGTCGGCGGCGGCGCTGGGCTGGCGGCGCGGGCTGCGGCGGATCGTGGCAGGGATGTGCGAGACCGACTACTCCGGCTACCCGGACTGCCGCGACGACACGATCAAGGCGATGCAGCTCGCGGTCAGCCTCGGGCTCGCGCGGCGCTTCGTGCTGGAGACGCCGCTGATGTGGCGCGACAAGGCGGAGACCTGGCGGCTGGCGGAGCGGCTGGGCGGCGAGGGGCTGGTGGCGGCGCTCGTGGAGGGCACGCACTCCTGCTACGTCGGCGACCGCGCTCACCGCCACGACTGGGGCTACGGGTGCGGTGCCTGCCCGGCGTGCGAACTGCGCGCGGCGGGGTGGCGTGGATATCGCGCCGGGACCGGTCACTCGGGGAAGGAAGGAAGGCCAGGGGCTCTGCCCCTGGACCCCGCCAAAGGCAAGCCTTTGGAATCCGACTCTTAAGTCAGGGTTTCCAAAGGGCTCGGCCCTTTGGCGGGTTCGGGCAGAGCCCGACTTTATCTTGCTTTCCGGCTGCCACTGCCGTGTCACGGGGCACGTGACAACGCTGTCACGCCGCAGTTGACTCCTCGTGGCTTTTTTGTGGCGAAGTCCTGCGCGGCAGGACAGAAACGGACCGCTGCGGGCTATGCGCCCGGCGCCACGGTCAGGCACGGGGTACCCTGGCGCTGCACGCGGGCGCATGCTTCGGCGGCTTCCTGCGCTCCGATCCCGACCAGGCGCGCGCGGTAGAGCACCGCGCCCCCGAACGGGGTTGTCGTGCCGACCCGGGTCTGCGCGGCGCCGAGCAGCTGCGGGGCTGCGCGGCGCGCGCCCTCGGCGGTGGTTCGGGCGAGCTCGGGCGTGGCGAACGCGCCGACCTGGATGCCCCAGCCGCGCTCGCCTCCCCCGGTCGCCAGCACCGGCATTGCCCGGGCCACGGGCGTGACGCCGAACCGGGTCGGCGTGGCCTCGCGCGGCGCATAGAGGGGGGCGGCCTCTGCGCGGGCGACGAGGGCGGGCATCGCGTAGGGGCGGGACGGAGGGGGGGCGTCGGCGACCTGCTGCGGCGGGGGGCGCGTGGCGTAGGACGGCGGGGCCGCGCTGTAGATGGCGCTGGCGACCGGCTCGGAGGCGGCGACCAGCACCGGCGCCGGGCGGGACGTGCCGCAGGGCGCATCGTACGCCGCGTCCGGGTCGCGCAGGCAGCCGGGCGGGGTCGGCTGCACCGCGGCCACCACCACCGGCGCGGGCGCGCTGCCGCACGGCGAGTCGAACGCGGCATCGGGATCGCGCACGCAGCCGGCCTGGGATGGGGGGGCATCGGACGGGGCGGCCCAGCGCGGCGCGGGGGCGGCGGCCACCTCGACCGGCTGCGGGTCCGGCGGGCGCGCGATCGTGCCGCATGGCGAGTCGTAGGCGGCATCCGGATCGCGCACGCAGCCCGAGCCACGCCGGCGGCCGTAGGCGGCTCGGGGCGAGGAGGCGGCCAGCATCACCGGGGTGGAGACGGGGGCGGACCCGCCGCCGGGCATGGCGCCGCCGAGGTGCGGGCCGATCGAGGCGACGTAGTTCACCGTCTCGTTGGGCAGCGAGCCGGAGCCGGCCAGGTAGTTGTCCATGCGCTGCGGGCCGGCGTTGTAGGCGGCGAGGAACCCGGGCGAGCCGTAGCGGTCGTACATCTGGCGGATGTAGGCGGTGCCGGCGAGGATGGAGTTGTGCGGGTCGAACGGGTCGTCGCCGAGGTTGTTCTGCTCGCGCAGCTCGTCGTAGGTCGCGGGCATCACCTGCATCAGGCCCATGGCGCCGGCGGAGGAGGTGATCGGGGCGCCGCCGAGGAAGGCGTGGCCGCCGGACTCCTGGTGCATCACCGCGCGCACCCACTGCTCGGGGACGCGGAAGCGGTGGGCGGCCTCGCGGATGTATGGGCCCCACGGGTCCTCCGGCGGGCCGGGCGGGGGGTATTGGTGGCTGGAGCCGGCGTAGTTGCGCGCGGACTGGCGCGCGGTCAGGCCGCTGCCGCCGCCGCAGCCGGCCAGCAGCAGCAGGCCCGACGCCAGCACCCCCCGCAGCATGAACCCGTCTCGCCCGCCCGAACGCCGCACGCCCCACCTCGCGTTCCGCGCGGTGTCCGCGCCATGGCTGTTGTCCCCGCCGCCACCGGCGCGGGCAACAGGTTTCGGTGTTCCGCCATGCGATTGTGGCGCGATGTTGCCGCCGTGGCCAAGGATGCCCGCCCGCGATGAACGGCAGGTGAACCGGTCGCGGGGGAGCCGGCAGCTGCCGTCGGACAAGGCCGTGCTCCCGCGTTGCGACCGGGGGCGCTACCCGGCATGGTCGCTCCATCCGACGCCAGCCTCCGGGACGCCCGCCATGACCCTGCCGCACGACGCCCTCACCGCGCTGCCCGGGTTCCGGCAGGTGCGCACCGCCACGCTGGAGATCGGCCTCCTGGAGCATGGTCCGTCCGGCGGGCCGCCCGTAGTGCTGCTGCACGGCTTCCCGGACGACGCGCAGACCTACGACGCCGTGGTTCCGGTGCTGGCGGACGCGGGGTGCCGGGTGATCGTGCCGTGGCTGCGCGGCTATGGGCCGACGCGCTTCCTCGACGCCGCCACGCCGCGCTCCGGGCAGCAGGCGGCGCTGGGCGCGGACCTGCGCGACCTGCTCGACGCGCTGGAGGTCGAGAAGGCGGTGCTCGCGGGCTACGACTGGGGCGGGCGGGCGGCGTGCATCACCGCCGCGCTGTGGCCGGAGCGGGTGGCCGGCCTGCTCAGCGTCGGCGGCTACAACCTGCAGGACATCGAGGCGACCCGTGCGCCCACCGATCCGGAGCAGGAGCGGCGGCTGTGGTACCAGTGGTATTTCCACACCGAGCGGGGTGTCGCGGGGCTGCGCGACGACCGGCAGAGGCTGTGCCGGGCGCTGTGGCGGATGTGGTCGCCGGGGTGGGCGTTCTCCGACGCGGCGTTCGAGCGCACCGCGGCCTCGTTCGACAACCCGGACTTCGTCGACGTGGTGATCCAGTCGTATCGGCACAGGCACTCGGCAGCGCCCGGCGATCCGGCGTTGGAGGCGATCGAGCGGGCGCTGGCGGCGACGCCGGCGATCAGCGTGCCCAGCGTGGTTCTGGAAGGGCAGATCGACGGGGTGCACCCGGCGCACGACGAGGACCCGCACGCGAAGCACTTCACCGGGCCGTACCGGCGCGCGATCGTGCCGGGGGTCGGGCACTTCATGCCGCGCGAGGCGCCGGAGATCGTGGCACGGGCGGTGCTGTCGCTGGTGGCGGCGAAGTGAGGCTAGGGCTCTGCCCTGGACCCGCTGGGGGCAGGCGCCCCCAGACCCGCACACACTAGGTCGAGGTTTCCAAAGGCTCCGCCTTTGGCGGGGTCCAGGGGCAGAGCCCCTGGCCTTCCTTGCTCCGTGCGCCCAGATCACCGTCATGATGACCCCAGAGCGCCGCCGTTTCGCCTTCACCCTGGCCGGGCTGTTCGCCGTGCTCGCGGTGATGACGGTGGTGACGTCGTATTCGGTGACGCTGTACCGGCTGTTCTGCGAGGCGACGGGCGCCGGCGGCACCACGCAGAGGGTGGCGGCGGACGACGCCGCGCTGTCGGAGCGCACGGTGTCGGTGAGCTTCGACACCAGCGTGGCGCCGAACCTGCCGTGGCGGTTCAAGCCGATGCAGCGCAGGGTGCGCCTGCACCTCGGCGAGGACACGCTGGTGTTCTTCGAGGCGGAGAACCTGTCGGACCACGACATCGTGGGCCACGCGACGTTCAACGTCACGCCCGACCAGGCAGGACCTTACTTCAAGAAGATCCAGTGCTTCTGCTTCACGGAGGAGCGTCTGGCGGCGCATGCCAAGGTGCAGATGCCGGTCGATTTCTTCGTCGATCCGCGCTTCGCCACCGACCGCGAGACGAAGGACGTGAGGGACATCACCCTGTCCTACACGTTCTTTCCGTCGCGCAAGCCGGAGGGGGCCACCGACCTGGCACGATTTGGCGGCGAGGACGCGGCGGCCGGGGCGCAGCTGTTCACCGCGCAGTGCAGCGGCTGCCATGCGGCGGAGCGGAGCAAGGTGGGGCCGTCGCTGGCCGGCGTGGTCGGGCGGCCGGCGGCCAGCGTGGCAGGGTATCCGTACTCGGCGGCGCTGGCGCAGTCCGGGGTGGTGTGGAGCGACGCGAACCTGGCGCGCTGGCTGGCGGGGCCGGCGGCGATGGTGCCGGGGGCGGGGATGCCGATGGCCGTGCCGGACGCGGGGCAGCGGCAGTCGATCATCGCCTACCTGCGCACGCTGCAGCCGGCAGGGTAGAGGAGCAAGGCTGGGCTCTGCCCAGACCCGCCAGGGGCGAGCCGCCCCTGGACCGGCATTCGGTGAAAAAGACCCAGGTAGAGGTTTCCAAAGGCTCACCTTTGGCGGAGCTCGAGGCAGAGCCTCGACCTTAGCTGTCTTGCCGCCCGTCAAGCCGCGCGCTGCACCACGCTCAGCACGATCGCGCCGAACAGCATCCCCACCACCGAGAACACGCAGATGACGATGCGCAGCCGGAAGCCGACGTCGGTGGCCTCCGCGCCGAAGCTCGTCTGCAGGCGGGCGCGGGCGTCGGCGATGCGGGCGGCCAGCGGGCTGGGGCCGTCGAGCACGGGGGCGGCCTGGTCGCCCAGGACCTCGGTCGCCTCGGGGCGGAACGCGGCCAGGGCCTGCGCGGGGTCAGGCGCCTGGGCGGTGAGCAGGATGCGGTCCAGCAACGCCTCGTGGATGAGCGCGCGCTGCAGGGGGATCTGGGCGGCGTAGGTGGCGACAACGCCGGTCATGCCCACCACGGCGAAGGCCATCGCCAGAAACGCGGTCCAGGCCAGCCCGCCTCGTCTCGATCCGTTCGCCACCGGCAGCAACTCCCCTGCGGCGCGATTCGGCCGTGACCCGCGACATCAGGCCTGTCCGCGGCGACGTCAACCACCGGGTCCGCGCCGGCGGCGTTGCCCGGCCGTGCCGCGGTGGTCCGGGCACCACGCGGCGCGCGGGCGGTGGAGCGGTTGACAGGAGGCGGGGGCGCCGGTATCTCGCGCGGCTTCCGGCATGCCTCAGTGTCTGGCCGTCGCACCGGGCGATGGTCGTGCGACAGGCGCCATTCCCCGAATGCGGTTCCTGCCGCGCTCGTCCGAGGTCGCGTCATGAAGATCCGCAACAGCCTGCGCGCCGCCAAGGTCCGCGACAAGAACTGCCGCGTGGTGCGCCGCCGCGGCCGGGTCTACGTGATCAACAAGAAGAACCCGCGCATGAAGGCCCGCCAGGGCTGATCGCCGTTGCCGGTCCTCGGGGGCCGGCTTGCCGGACCATCGGGCCGCATGGCCGGTGGATTGAGGGGCCAGACAGCCGTTCTCCGCACCTGATGCTCGGTTTCGACAGGCAGGCACAGGTTTTGCTGGAGAACAACGGACGCACGGGGTTCGTGCGGGTCGGTGTACTGCTGCTGGACTTCTGAGACTCCGATTGGGTGGAAGCCGGTGACGGGCTGTCGGCCCTGTCCGCCACCCGTTCGTGCTCGGCGGGGGTTCGCGAGAATACCTGATCCGTGCGCTTCAAGATCGTTCGTGCAACTTGCCGCCGTCCGCATGCTGCGCCATGTCTTGCACCCAAGCCCGGCAAAACGGGCGCAGCAGGGTGGGGACGTGCGATGATCCAGTTGCCGGAACCGAAACAGGATGTGCTGGCCCGCCGCGACGAGATCGTCGCCGGCCTTGCGCGGCTGGTGCCGGCGTCCGGGCTGATCTCGGACCCCCTGCGCCTGCGGCCCTACGAGACCGACGGGCTGTCCGCCTACCGCCAGCCGCCAATGGCGGTGGTGCTGCCCGAGACCACGGAGCAGGTCGCCGCGGTGATGCGCTTCCTCCACGCCAACGGCGTGCGGGTGGTGCCAAGGGGTGCGGGCACGAGCCTGTCGGGGGGCGCGCTGCCGCTGGCCGACGCGGTGGTGGTCGGGCTGATGCGGATGAACGCGATCCTCGAGGTCGACTACGACGACCGCCTGGCAGTGGTGCAGGCGGGGGTGACCAACATCGGCGTCACCCAGGCGGTGGCGGGGGACGGGTTCTTCTACGCGCCCGACCCGTCGAGCCAGCTCGCCTGCATGATCGGCGGCAACGTGAACATGAACTCCGGGGGGGCGCACTGCCTGCGCTACGGGGTGACGGCGAACAACCTGCTGGGCCTGCGCGTGGTGACCGTGGACGGGGAGATCCTTGACATCGGCGGCGCGCACCTGGACGCGGCGGGGTACGACTGGCTGGGGCTGCTGACCGGGAGCGAGGGGCAGCTCGCGCTGGTGACCGAGGTCACAGTGCGCATCCTGCGCTCGCCGGAGGGGCAGCGGGCGATGCTGGCGGCGTTCTCGTCCAACGAGGTGGCGGGCGCCTGCGTGGACAGCATCATCTCGTCGGGGATCATCCCGGTGGCGCTGGAGTTCATGGACCGGCCGGCGATCCATGCGTGTGAGGCGTTCGCGCACGCGGGCTATCCGCTGGATGCGGAGGCGATGCTGATCATCGAGGTCGAGGGGTCGGTGGAGGAGCAGGACAAGCTGCTCGCCTCCATCAGTGCGCTGTGCCGGCAGCATGACCCTATCAGCCTGAAGGTGTCCTCGTCGGCCGAGGAGAGTGCTGCGATCTGGAAGGGGCGCAAGGGCGCGTTCGGCGCGGTGGGTCGGATCAGCCCGGACTACCTCTGCATGGACGGCACGATCCCGACGTCGCGGCTGCCGGAGGTCCTGCGGCGGATGGCGGAGATGAGCGACAGCTACGGGCTCAAGGTCGCCAACATCTTCCATGCCGGCGACGGCAACCTGCACCCGCTGATCATGTTCGACGCCAATGACGCGCAGAGCTTCCACAAGGCGGAGGCGTTCGGCGCGGACATCCTCACGCTGTGCGTCGAGGTGGGCGGCTGCCTGACCGGGGAGCACGGCGTGGGCGTGGAAAAGCGCGACCTGATGGGCGTGCAGTTCACCGAGGTCGAGCTGGACCAGCAGCGCAGGATCAAGGCGGCGTTCGACCCGGGGTGGCTGCTCAACACGGCCAAGGTGTTCCCGCTGCAGGAGCAGGCGGTGCAGGACCGGCTGGGGCGGGAGTGGGCGGCGGGGCCGAGGGCGGCGCTGCAGGCGGCGGAGTGAGGCCGGGCAAGGAAGGCCAGGGGCTCTGCCCCTGGACCCCGCCAAAGGCAAGCCTTTGGAAACCTGGGATTGGGTCTGTGCTTCATGTGCGCGGGTCTGGGGGCGCTCGCCCCCAGCGGGTCCAGGGCAGAGCCCTGGCCTCGTCTTTCCTTGATGGATTTGGCGGTGGCTGACTTTGCGCCCGACACCGAGGCCGGGATCGCCGACGTGGTGCGCGGGGCACGGGAGCGCGGCGAGCCGCTGCTGGTGCGGGGGCTTGGCAGCAAGCTGGGGATGCTGCGGCCGGTGCAGGCGGCGGGGTCGTTGTCGACGCGCAACCATGCGGGGATCGGGCTGTATGCGCCGAACGAGCTGATCCTGACGGCGAAGGCGGGGACGCCGCTGTCGGAGGTGGAGGCGGCGCTGGCAGAAGGCGGTCAGCATTTGATCGCGGAGCCGCCGGACCTGGGGGGGCTGCTCTCGCCGGACGGGGAGGCGCTGCCGCAAAGCCTTGGCGGGGTGGTGGCGACGAATCTGTCAGGGCCGCGGCGCGTGGCGTGGGGGGCGGTGCGCGACCACGTGATGGGCGTGCGCGTGGTCAATGGGGCAGGCGAGGTGACGCGCTCCGGGGGGCGGGTGCTGAAGAACGTCACCGGGCTCGACCTGTGCAAGCTGCTGGCGGGGTCGCACGGCACGCTGGGGGTGATCACCGAGGTCACGATGAAAGTGCTGCCGCGGCCGGAGCGCACGGGGTCGGTGGTGCTGGCGGGACTGGACGCGCGGGCGGGGGTGGCGGCGCTGTCGGCAGGGCTGGGGTCGCCGTATGCGGTGTCGGGCGCGGCCTGGCTGCCGGCGGACGCGGCGGCGCGGGTCGGCGGGCTGCCGGCGGGGCCGCTGGCGATCCTGCGCATCGAGGATGTGGCACACAGCACGGAGTATCGGCTCGGGCGGCTGGCGGGGGAGATGGCGCGCTTCGGCGCGGTGCTGCGGCTGGAGCACGAGGCGAGTCTGGCGGCGTGGGCGGCGATCCGGGATGCGCGGCCGCTGCGGGCGGATGCGGGCGACGCGGTGTGGCGGGTGTCGGTGCGGCCGTCGCGTGGGCCGGGGGTGCTGGACGCGGCGGAGGCGGCGGGGCTGCGCGGCTTCCTGGACTGGGGGGGCGGGCTCGTGTGGCTGGCGGGGCCGGCGAGCGAGGCGGCGCACGGGGCGGTGTCGCGGGCGGCGCTGGCGTCGGGGGGCACGTGGGCGGTGCTGCGCGCGCCGGACGGGCTGCGCGCGGCGATCGCGGTGGTGCCGCCGGAGGCCGCGGGCTTGGCTGCGATCACGCGGCGGGTGAAGGCGGCGATGGACCCGGGGGGCGTGCTCAACCCGGGGCGGATGGTGGCGGGGCTGTGAAGGGAGCAAGGCCGGGCTCTGCCCGGACCCGCAAAGGGTCCGAGGACCCTTTGATCCCTTGACTTAAGAGAAGCCATCCAAGGGGCTTCCCTTGGCGGAGTCCAGAGGCAGAGCCTCTGGCCTTTCTTGTCTCTTTCCGGGATGCCGTCATGCAGACCAGCTTCACCGCCGAGCAGCTTCGCGACCCAGAGACCGCCAGCGCCAACGCGGTGCTGCGGACCTGCGTGCACTGCGGGTTCTGCACCGCGACCTGCCCGACGTTCGTGCTGCTGGGCGACGAGCTGGATTCGCCGCGGGGGCGCATCTACCTCATCAAGGACATGCTGGAGTCGGGGCGGCCGGCGACGCGCGAGGTGGTGCAGCACGTCGACCGCTGCCTGTCGTGCCTGTCGTGCATGACGACCTGCCCGTCTGGGGTGAACTATATGCACCTGGTCGACCACGCGCGACGCTACATCGAGGAGACCTACACGCGGCCGTGGCACGAGCGGGCGATGCGCGAGGTGCTGTCGCGGGTGCTGCCGTATCCGGGGGTGTTCCGCTGGGCGCTGCGCGGGGCGCGGCTGGCGCGGCCGGCGGCGGGGCTGGTGCCGGGGCGGGGGATGCTGGCGCAGCGGGTGCGGGCGATGCTGGCGCTGGCGCCGGCGCGGATCCCGGCGGCGGGCACGATGCAGGGGCCGCAGGTGCATCGTGCGCAGGGCGAGCGGGTCGGGCGGGTGGCGCTGCTGGCGGGGTGCGCGCAGACGGTGCTGGCGCCGTCGATCAACGAGGCGACGATCCGGATGCTGACGCGGCGCGGCATCGAGGTGGTGGTGGCGAAGGGGGTTGGGTGCTGCGGGGCGCTGACCCACCACATGGGGCGCCACGACCAGGCGATGGAGACGGTACGGGCGGTGCTGGCTGGGTGGGGGCGGGAGACGGTCGAGGAGGGCGGCGAGGGGCTGGACGCGATCGTGATCAACACGTCGGGGTGCGGGACGACGGTGAAGGACTACGGATACATGTTCCGCGAGGAGCCGGAGCCGTGGTGCTCGCGAGCGGCGCGGGTGTCGGCGCTGGCGATGGATGTGTCCGAATACGTGGCGAAGCTGGGGTATGTGCCGGCGCGGCCGGCATCGGGGATGCGGGTCGCGTATCATTCGGCGTGCTCGCTGCAGCATGGGCAGGGCGTGACGGGGGCGCCCAAGGCGCTGCTGAAGCAGGCGGGGTTCGTGGTGGCGGAGCCGCGCGAGCCGCACCTGTGTTGCGGATCGGCGGGGACCTACAACATCGTGCAACCTGAGATCGCCGGGCAGCTGCGGGCGCGCAAGCTGGCGAACCTGCAGGACACCGGGGCGGAGCTGGTGGTGGCGGGCAACATCGGGTGCCTGACGCAGCTGGGCGGGGGCGGACTGCCGGTGGTGCACACCGTGGAGCTGCTGGACTGGATGCAGGGCGGGCCGCGGCCGGCGGCGCTGGATGAGGTTGAGCGGGCGCGGGCGGGCGCAGGGCCGGTCGGCAGGCCGCGGGAGACGTGGTGGGTGGGCGCGGGCCATCCGCGCACGGGGTTGGGCGTGGACGGGCAGGGTGGCGTGGATCCTGCGGGGCTGGACGGCATTGATGCGGGCCTGAGCGGGCCGGCGGCGGTCGAGGCGGCGGAGGCGGGGCGGCCGCGCGCACCGCGGCACTGAGGCGCGGACGGCGCTGCGGGCGGCGCCGGAACGGGAAGGACGGCGGATGGACAGGGCCAGGGTGGCGCGGCGTCGCGACGGAAGGGGCCTGTCGCCGGTCTGGGGTGTACCGGCCGTCCTGCTGGCCGGCTTCGGGCTTTGGGCGGGGTCGGCGGCGGCACAGACGGCCAGCCCGCAGGTGGTCACAGAGCACATGATGACGGCGCTCCAGGAGGCGACCGACAGCACCGCGGCCAGCATCATCGAGGCGCATCTGCGGGTCTACCTGCTCAAGACGGCGACACCGGCGGTGTCGCTGCTGGTGGAGCGGGGCAACCGCGAACTCGGGGCCGGGCAGACCGGCGAGGCGGCCACGGACTTCTCCTCGGCGATCGACCTGCAGCCGGAGCTGGCCGAGCTGTACCGGCTGCGCGCGCTGGCCCGCTATCAGGGGAGCGACTATCCTGGGGCGCTGCACGACCTGGAGCAGGCGGTGCACACCGAGCCGCGCGACTTCGTGGCGTTCGAGGACCTGTCGCACATGGCCGAGGCGCACGGGGACACCAAGGGGGCCTACACGGCGTGGAAGAAGCTGCTGGAGCTGGACCCCAAGACGGAGGGGGGCGAGGCGCGGCTCGACGAACTGCGGCGCAAGGCTTACGGGCAGCCGGCCTGACAAGGAAGCAAGGCTGGGCTCTGCCCAGACCCGCCAGGGGCGAGCCGCCCCTGGACCGGCCTTACTCAAGAAGGGCGATCCAAGGGCCCAGCCCTTGGCGGGGTCCAGGGGCAGAGCCCCCTGGCCTTGCTTGGCTTGCTTCTGTCGGTCTCAGCCGATCTGGATCGACTGCACTGCCTCTTCCAGCTCGGCAAAGCCCGGCATGTACTGCGTCGGCACCAGCTTGCGCCCAGTCTCCACGCTGACCTGCGGCGCCATGCCGTGCAGGTGCGCGACCAGGACGCCGCGGATCACCTCGTAGAACTTGATGTCTTCTTCGACCACGCCCTTGATCCGCGTGGCGAAGGGCGCCGCCATGCCGTAGGCCAGGAGCACGCCGAGGAAGGTGCCGACGAGGGCGCCGCCGATCATCTCGCCGAGCACGGCGGGAGGCTCGCTGATGTGGCCCATGGTCTTGATCACGCCGAGCACGGCGGCGACGATGCCCAGGGCCGGCAGGGCGTCGGCGAGGGTCTGGATCGCGTGGCTCGGGTGCATCTCCTCGTGCAGGGTCTTCTTGATCTCGCGGCTCATGAGATCCTCGATCTGATAGGGGTCGTCGGCGTTCATGCCCACCATGCGCAGGTAGTCGCAGATGATCGCGGTAGCGTGGTGATCGCCCAGCACCTTGGGGAACTTCTGGAACGCCGGGCTTTCCTCCGGCTTCTCGATGTGGGCCTCGAGCGCCATGGAGCCCTTGGTGGTGGCCAGGCGGGTGAGAAAGTAGAGCAGGCTCAGCAGCTCGATGTACTCGGCCTTGTGGAAGCCCGAGCCCTTCAGGATCTTCTTGAAGGCGCCGATCGTGTGCTTCACGTCGTGCATGCTGTTGGCCATGAAGAAGGTGCCGATGGCGGCACCGCCGATGGTCAGCAGCTCGAACGGCATCGCCTCGAGCAGCGGGCCGAGGGCGCCGCCGGACATCAGGAAGCTGCCGAACACGCAGGCGAACAGGAAGCCGAGGCCGCCAATGGTGAGCATCGGGCGGCCTCAGCGCGACGCAGGCGGCAGGGCCGCCGGCGGACTGGACGGGACGCCTGGCGGGGTCGCGGGCGCGGGCGTCGTCGGAACGGCGCCCGGGGCGGCCGGCACGGGTGGCGGACGGTCCGGCGCCTCGCGGAGCACGGTGATTGCGATGCGCCGGTTGGCGGCGGCCAGCGGGGTTGCGGGCAGCAGCAGGTCGCGGTCGGCGGCACCGGTCACGCTGCGGATGCGCGACTCCGGCAGGCCCGCTTCGGCTAGGAGGCGGCGGGTGGCGTTGGCGCGCTCGGCGGACAGCTCCCAGTTGGAGCGCTCGCCGCCGCGGTAGGGGGCTGCGTCGGTGTGGCCGGTGATGGCGATCTGCTCGGGAAGGCGCAGGAGCACAGGGGCGATCTTGCGCAGCAGCAGGCGGGCGCGGTCGTTCACCGCGGCCGAGCCGCTGGCGAACATCGGCCGGCCGTCCTCGTCCAGGATCTGCACGCGCAGGCCGCTGCGCGTCACGTCGACCGCGAGCTGGTGGGACAGCTCGGCGTAGGCGGGATCGGCCTCCAGGGCCTGCCTGATCTCGGCCGCCGCCGCCCGGAACGCGGCTTTTTCCCGCGCGGCGTTCTGCGCGGCGCCCTGGCCGGTGCCCGGATTGGCACCCTGGGCATCGTCGGCCTTGCCCGGGTCGGTCCTGTCGTGCGCGGCCATCTGCTGCCGGGCGGCCCCGTCCGGCGACGCGCCCCCGGGCTGGCCGGCGGGGCCGGCGACCGGGGCGGCGGCAGAGTCGGCGGGGATCTCGGCCTGGCCGGGGTCGCGCCAGTTCATCGTCTGCGCGGGGGTGTCGCTGTCGTCGTCCTCGACGTTGGTGGGGGGCGACTTGGCGTTCATCACGGCGAGCGCGCCCTGGTCGGACAGCAGCGGGCCGTGGTCGTAGGGGGTATGGCCGCCGAACGGGCCGCCCTGCCCCGCCGGGGTTCTGGTGCTGCCGATCACCGGGCTGAAGTAGTCGGCGATGCCGCGGCGCTGCGCCTCCGTGGTGGCGTTGAGCAGCCACATCAGCAGGAAGAACGCCATCATCGCGGTCACGAAATCGGCGTAGGCCACCTTCCACGCCCCGCCGTGGTGGCCGCCCTCGACCACCTCCTCCCTGCGGATGACGATGGTCGCCTTGCCGTCCTTCTTCGCCATCAGCCGAACCGCCTTTCCGTCCGGGAGGCAGGATGACGGGTCGGGTTTAACCGGCCGCTAATGGGGAGGTGGCGCGGAGGAGCCGCAGGACGGGGCGGGGCGCCGGGTCACGGGGCACCGGGTCGCGGATCGCCGGGTCGCGGGACGGGCAGCAGCGCGCCGGTTAGTCCGGGGCGGCCAACGACCTGGTAGAGGCGGTAACGCTCGGCGGTGCGGCCGTCGCGACCACGGGTCAGCGTGGCCACCTGCCGTACGTCGTCCCACGCGGCGGGGTCGGGCCCGTCGCCGCGGCGCTCGCTGCGGAGCAGGAGCACGGCGCGTCCGCCGAGCGCCACCCGCGGCAGGTCGAATGCGGCCCAGCGCGGCTCGACGCCGAGCACCACCGGCGCTGCGGCCTGCCAGGCCAGCTCCGCCGCCAGGCCGTACTCGTCGGCTGCCAGCACCGGCGTCGGGGCGTCCGGGATCGCGCCGCGCGCCGCGTGGTCCGCCACCTGGTGGGCGAGGCCGGGCCAGCCGCCGAGGCGGGCCAGGGTGGGATCGAGCGAGCGCGGCAGCGGGAACGGCGCCACGGCCGCCTGCAGGTAGACCGGCACCGCCAGCGCGAGGCCGAGCGCCGCCGCCGGCCGCCATCGCCGCACCAGGCCGCCGGCCGCGATCGCCGCCGCCGGGTAGAGGATCGCCGGCCAGTTCGCCTGCACGCGGTCGCCGGTGGCGTGCTCGAGGAACACCGCCGCTCCGGGCAGGGTCAGCGCCGCCAGCAGCGCCGGCCCGGGCGCCGGCCAGGCCCGGGCGGCGCGCCAGGTTCCCGCGACGCAGGCCGCGAGCACCAGGGGCGTGGCCAGGGCGAGCTGGCCGGCCAGCAGCTCGGACTCGAAGCGCAGGGCCTGGGCGGGATGCCAGTCGGCGGTGCGCCCGCCCTGCCTGCCGAAGCTGGCCCAGCCGTGCGCCGCGTTCCACAGCAGGTCCGGCGCGAACAGCAGCGCGGCCAATGCCCCGCCCGCCCATGGCCACGGTGTGCGCAGCCAGCGTCTCGCCTGGGGCACCGCCAGCAGCCACAGCGCCAGGCCGGCGCCGAGCAGGAGCGCGGTGTACTTGCTTTCCCCCGCGCAGCCGGCGGCGAGCCCGACGGCCAGCCACCACGCCCCCTGCCCCGTGCGCAGCAGCCGGCCCAGCGCCGCCAGCGCCGCGCACCAGAAGAACAGCAGCGGCGTGTCCGGCGTCATGGTCACCGCGCCGACGCCGAGCAGGAGCGTCGCGTTGAGCAGCGCCGCCGCCGGCACCCCGGCGCGACGGCCCGGCAGGATGTCCTCGGCGGCGCGCCACAGCAGCGCGGAGCCGAGGGCCGCGGCCAGGGGGGCGAGCAGGCGCACCCCGATCCGGGTGTCGCCGGCGAGCGCGGTGCCGGCGCGCACCCACAGCGCCACCATCGGCGGGTGGTCGAGGTAGCCGGGGGCCAAGGCGCGCGACCAGGTCCAGTAGTAGGCTTCGTCGGGGGACAGCGGCGCCAGCCCGGCCACCAGCAGCCGCACGGCGGTCAGCGCCAGCAGCGCGAGCAGGGCCGCGCGGTGCCCCTGCCCCATGCCTCCGTCCTGGTCCGGGTAAGTCACGCCCGGCCCTGGCCAGGGGCCGGCTTCAGGCGTGTGGCGCATGAATGTTATGCCCAGTGTCGTAATTCAGTGCCGTCACGGCATGACCATCTGTGTTGGCATGGACGCCGACGATGTCGCCGACGCGTGATGGACAACCGAAGATGAGACATTTCCTCCTGGCCGCCGTGATCGCGGCCGCACTTCCTGCCGGCGCGATGGCGCAGGACGCGGTGGGGTTCACGCACAGCCCGCCGTCCGCGTTCTCCGCCTCGTCGATGCCGCAGCCGCTCAACAGCCTGCCGCGCGGCGCCTCGACCGGCAGCACGCTGTCCGTGTACCCGAGCCGCACCATTCCCGGGCTGACCGCGCGCAGCAACCCGAGCCGGGGGATGGACCGCATCCTGACGCGGCCGCTGATCGACTGAGGCGGGTTTCAGGAAGCAAGGCCGGGCTTTCTCTCCGGTGCCCATTCCAATGGCCCAAGCGGGCCATCGGAACCTTTGGGCTCCTCCGCCCGGACCCGCCAAAGGGCCGAGCCCTCTGGAAACCCTGCACTTAAGAATCGGATTCCAAAGGCTTGCCTTTGGCGGAGTTTGAGGCAGAGCCTCAACCTTGCTTCCTGTCCTGCCGGTCTCAGAGCGGGACGCCGGCGAGGCTTCGGCTGGTGCGGATGGTCTGCAGGGTCTGCACGCGCGCCACGCCGGGCGCCGCGGTGAGCCGACGGGTGAGCTGGTTCTCGTGGGCGGTGTCGCGTGCCACGAGGCGCAGGAGGAAGTCGCCGCCGCCGCGGATCATGTGGCACTCGCGCACCTCGGGCCAGGCCGCCACCAGGGTCTCGAAGGCGGTAAGCACCGTCTCCTTCTGGCTGTCCAGGCCGACGATCGCGAAGAAGGTGATCTCCCAGCCCAGCACCTGCGGGTCGGTGTCGGCGTGGTAGCCGCGGATGATCCCGGCCTCCTCGAGGCGGCGCACGCGGCGCAGGCAGGGCGGCGCGGAGATGCCTGCGCGACGCGCCAGCTCGACGTTGGTCATGCGCCCGTCCTGCTGTAGCTCGTCGAGGATGCGGCGGTCGATGCCGTCCAGCTCGGCCGTGGTCGTGGTCTCCATGTCGCCGCGCACCTGGCCGGTCGGCAGGAGGCCTCCGGGGGTGGCAGGATCGGGCCGCGGGCGTGATGGCGCAAGGCCGAACGATCGGGCGGCAGGGCTTCCGGGTCTGCCTGCGCCCGATGGCGGACGTGCGGTTGCTTGCGCCGCGCGGCGACCGGCCTTTAACGTGTCACATTGCCGGAGGCAGAATCGTCGATGCCGCAGATCCATCGCACCCGCCTGCTCGTGATCGGCGCGGGCCCGGCCGGCTACACCGCCGCGATCTACGCCGCCCGCGCCAGCTTCCAGCCGATCCTGGTCGCGGGGCTGCAGCCGGGCGGGCAGCTCACCATCACCACCGACGTCGAGAACTACCCGGGCTTCGCCGAGGCGGTGCAGGGCCCGTGGCTGATGGAGCAGATGGCGGCGCAGGCGGCCCACGTCGGCACCCGCCTCGTCGACGACATCATCGTGGAGACCGATCTCGGCCGGTCGCCGTTCCGCTGCACGGGCGACTCGGGGGACGTCTACGTCGCCGACGCGGTCG
This sequence comes from uncultured Acetobacteraceae bacterium, assembly GCA_964236585.1. Lineage (GTDB taxonomy): Bacteria > Pseudomonadota > Alphaproteobacteria > Acetobacterales > Acetobacteraceae > CAXSEF01. The sequence continues at coordinate 8,932 of CAXSFE010000009.1, read as the reverse complement.
TGATCGCCACGGGGGCGTCGGCGCGCTGGCTGGGGCTTGAGTCCGAGACCCGGCTGCGCGCGGGGGGCGTGTCGGCCTGCGCGACCTGCGACGGGTTCTTCTTCCGGGGCAAGGAGGTCGCCGTGGTCGGCGGCGGCAACACCGCGGTCGAGGAGGCGCTCTACCTCACCCACCACGCGACGAAGGTCACGCTGATCCACCGGCGCGACACGCTGCGCGCCGAGCGCATCATGCAGGACAGGCTGTTCGCGCATCCGAAGATCGAGGTCGTGTGGGACAGCGAGGTCGAGGAGGTGCTGGGCCAGGGGCAGCCGGAGACCGTGTGCGGGCTGTCGCTGCGCAACCGGCGCACCGGGGCGCTGTCGCGGCTGGCCGTCGACGGGGTGTTCGTGGCGATCGGGCACACGCCGAACACGGGGGTGTTCGGCGGGCAGGTCGTGCTCGACGAGGACGGCTACGTCATCACCGAGCCGGGCAGCACGCGGACCAACATCGCCGGGGTGTTCGCGGCCGGCGACGTGGCGGACCGGGTGTTCCGCCAGGCGGTGACGGCTGCGGGCACGGGCTGCATGGCCGCGCTGGAGGCGGAGCGCTGGCTCGCCGGGCAGGGCGACATCGTGGGCGAGCAGGTCGCCTCCATTGCCGCGTACTGAGCGCCGGGCGCACCCGGGCGTCGCCGCGCGAGCGGGCGGCACTCCCCCCACAGGCCAGGAGCGGTGATGGACTGGGACAAGCTGCGGGTGTTCCACGCGGTCGCGGAGGCCGGCAGCTTCACCCACGCCGGGGACACGCTCAACCTCAGCCAGTCCGCGGTGTCGCGGCAGATCTCGGCGCTGGAGGAGGCGCTGGCGGTGCCGCTGTTCCATCGCCACGCCCGCGGGCTGATCCTGACCGAGCAGGGAGAGAGCCTGAACCGCACTGTGCGCGAGGTGTTCGCGAAGCTGGCGATGACCGAGGCGCTGCTCACCGAGAGCAAGGAGAAGCCGGCCGGACGGCTGCGGGTGACCACCACGGTGGGCTTCGGCGCGTCGTGGCTGGCGCCGAAGCTGCCGGGGTTCCTCGCGTCCTACCCGGACGTGACGGTCAGCCTGCTGCTCGACGACGCGGACCTCGACCTCGCGATGCGCCAGGCCGACGTGGCGATCCGGATGCACCCGCCCCGGCAGCCCGACCTGGTGCAGCGCCACCTGATGGAGATCCGCTGGCTGGTGTGCGCGGCGCCGGAGTACTGCAAGGCGCATGGCGTGCCGACGCGGGCTGAGGAGCTGGACGAACACAGGCTGATCCTGTTCGGCGACTACCACGCGCCGGTGGCCGACATGAACTGGCTCGCGGAGGCGGGGCGCAGGCCGGGGCAGCCGCGGCGGGCGCTGCTGGAGGTCAACAGCCTCGCGGCGATGGCCACGGCGGTGCGCGGCGGGCTCGGCATCGGGGCGCTGCCGGACTGGATGGGCTCGGACCTCGACGGGCTGGTGCGGCTGCTGCCGGAGACCAAGGCGCCGAAGGTGGACGCCTACTTCGTCTACCCGGAGGAGCTGCGCAGCTCGAAGCGGGTCATGGTGTTCCGCGACTTCCTGCTGGCTAGGCTGCAGGAGAGAGACTGAGGAAGGCTGGGCTCTGCCCAGACCCGCCAGGGGCGAGCCGCCCCTGGACCGGCCTTACTTAAGAATTGGCTTCCAAAGGCTTGCCTTTGGCGGAGTTTGAGGCAGAGCCTCAACCTTGCTTTGCCTCGTCGTCCCTGCGCGTCCCGAGCCCGTAGGTCTCCGCGGTCCCCGGGAACGTCCCGGCGCGCACGTCCGCGGCGTAGGCCGCCGCGGCCTGGTCCACGAGGCCGCGGGCGTCGGCGTAGCGGCGGACGAAGCGGGGCGTCCATTCGAACAGGCCCAGCATGTCGTCGGCCACCAGGATCTGCCCGTCGCAGCTGGCGGAGGCGCCGATGCCGATCGTGGGGACGGAGACGGCGCGGGTGATCTCGTCGGCCAGGTCGCGGCTGACGCCCTCGACGACGATCGCGAAGGCGCCGGCAGCGTCCGCGTCGCGGGCCTCGGCGAGGGCACGGGTGCGCTCTGCCTCGGTGCGGCCCTTGGTGCGGAAGCCGCCGTCGGCGTTGGCGGCCTGGGGGCGCAGGCCGACGTGGCCCATCACCGGGATGCCGCGGCCGGCCAGGAAGGCGATGGTCTCGGCCATGCCGTCGCAGGACTCGACCTTGACGGCCTGGGCGCCGGTCTCGGCGAGGACGCGGGCGGCGCTGGCGTGGGCCTGGGCGGGGCCGGCCTCGTAGGTGCCGAAGGGGAGGTCGACGACGACGAGGGCGCGCGTGCTGGCGCGCATCACCGCCTGGCCGTGGGCGATCATCATGTCCAGGGTGACGCCAAGCGTGGTGGGGAGGCCGTAGACCACCATGCCGAGCGAGTCGCCGACCAGCAGCACGTCGACGTGGGGGTCGAGGAGGGCGGCCATCGGCGCGGTGTAGGCGGTCAGGCAGACAAGCCTGTCGCCGCCCTTGCGGGCGCGCAGCGCGGGGACGGTCAGGCGGGTGGTCTGGGCGTGGCGGGACATGGGACGCTCCGGCTTCGGTCGGGAATGAGCGCGAAGCCGGGCAAGGAAGCAAGGTTGAGGCTCTGCCTCAAACTCCGCCAAGGGCTGGGCCCTTGGATCGCCTTCCTTGAGTGAAGCTGGTCCAGGGCGGCTCGCCCTGGCGGGTCCACGGCAGAGCCCCGGCCTTGCCTTCTTCCTTTCCTACGGTCCGGTGATGGTGATGCGCCCGAACCCGGACTGCGAGAGGGCGGAGACGACGTCGCCGACCTGCGCGGGGCTGGCCTTCGGCTCGGCGCCGACCACGATGCGGCGGGTGACGTCGCCGCCGGCCGCGGCCCGCAGCGTGTAGCCGAGCGTCGGCAGCGCGGCGGGGCGGCCTTCCAGGGTGAGCGCGCCGTCGTTGCCGACCATCACGATCAGCGCCGGGGCGCTCGACTCCGGGGGCGCGGGCGAGGCGTTCCTTGCGGCGGGCGCCGGTGCCGCGGCGTCGCGGCGGGGGGTTGTCGCCGGCACAGGTGCGGCGGGCGGCGCGGCGGCCTGGGCCGCGGCGTCGGGCGGGCGGGCGGCGAGCGCGCCGAGCAGGCGTTCCTGGCGCTGCAGCTCGATGCCGAGCTCGTCGACGCGGCCGCGCAGGCGCTCGATCTCGTCGTGCAGGCCGGCGACATCCTGGCCCAGTGGGGCCGGGACGGCGCCGGGGGCGCGTTCCTGGGCGAGGGCGGCCACCGGGACAAGCCCCGCAAGCACGAGGGCGGGGGCCAGTCGCAGGACGCCGGTGCGGCGGGGAGGCGTGGGCTTCGCCGGGCCGGGTGCGGTGGTGCGCGGCGCTTGCGCGGGCGCCTGGTCCGACGCTGCCATCCTGCGGCCCCTCGCTGTCGCCATCCGGCATAGCGTGGCGGCGACAGCCCCGCCAGTGCGGGTGCGACCCGCGCTCCTCACCGTTCGTTGCGTCCGTGGGGGCTTGACGCAGCCGGTGCCGGCTTGCCTTGCTGCGCGGCAGTCCGGGCTCGAACCCGAGAGTGTCGCACCGGCGGGGCCTGACAAGCGGGCGGGACCTCCCATTTCACGCCGGAGCAGGCACGGCAGGCGCCGGGGCCGCCGGGGATAGGGATACCAACGGCCGGATGCTTCCTCACAGCAAGACACGCAGCATCGGCATCGTCGGTGCGGGACCGGGCGGGCTCGCGGCCGCGATGCTGCTGGCCCGGGCCGGCGCGGACGTCACGATCTACGAGAGCCAGGACCGTCTCGGCGGGCGCTCGGCGACGCTGACCCAGGACAGCGCGCGCGGCCGGTTCCGCTTCGACATGGGGCCGACGTTCTTTCTCTACCCCCGCGTTCTGGCCGACATCTTCGCCGCCTGCGGGCGGGTTCTGGAGGACGAGGTCGAGCTGATGCGGCTCGACCCGCAGTATCACCTGATCTTCGAAGCGGGCGGCGAGATGCACGCAACGCCAGACCTGGAGCGGATGGCCGCCGAGATCGCGCGGCTCAACCCGCACGACGCGCTGGCGCTGCCGAAGTTCATGGCGGAGAACAGGACCAAGCTCGCGGCGTTCCGGCCTGTGCTGGAGAACGCGTTCAACTCGATGCGCGACTACCTGCGGCCGGACGTGCTGCGCTCGCTGCGGCTGCTGCGGCCGCACCGGACGGTGGACAGTGACCTGGCGAGCCATTTCGACGATGAGCGGGTGCGGCTCGCGTTCTCGTTCCAGAGCAAGTATCTGGGCATGTCGCCGTTCCGCTGCCCGAGCCTGTTCACCATCCTCTCGTTCATGGAATACGAGTTCGGCGTGTTCCACCCCAAGGGCGGCACCGGGGCGGTGATGGCGGCGATGGCGGACGTGGCCAGCGACCTCGGCGTCAGGATCCGCCTGAACGAGCCGGTCGAGGAGATCCTGTTCGAGGGCAGGCGCGCGGTGGGGGTGCGCACGGCGCGCGGCGAGGTCCGCCACGACGCGATGGTGGTCAACGCGGACTTCGCCGACGCGATGACGAAGCTGGTGCCGGACCGGCTGCGCCGCCGCTGGAGCGACCGCAAGATCGCGGGCAAGAAGTTCTCCTGCTCGACGTTCATGCTCTATCTCGGGCTGGACGGCGCCAGCGATGATCTGGCGCACCACACGATCTACCTGTCCAAGGATTACCGCCGCAACGTCGCCGAGATCGAGGCGGGCGAGGCGCCGACCGATCCCTCGTTCTACGTGCAGAACGCCTGCGTGACCGACTCGGAGCTGGCGCCGAAGGGGTGCTCGACACTGTACGTGCTGGTTCCGGTGGGCAACCGCAACGGCGAGGGCGTGGACTGGGCGAGCGAGCAGGCGCGCTACCGGGCGATGACGCTCAGGCGGCTGGAGCGGGTGGGCCTGCGCGACGTGGAGAAGCGGATCGTGACGGAGAAGATGCTCACGCCGGTGGGCTGGGAGCGGGAGATGAGCGTGCACCGGGGGGCGACGTTCAACTTGGCGCACTCGCTGAACCAGATGCTGCACCGCAGGCCGCGCAACCGGTTCGAGGACCTCGACGGTCTGTACCTGGTGGGCGGGGGGACGCACCCTGGGAGCGGGCTGCCGGTGATCTTCGAGAGCGCGCGGATCACGGCGCGGCTGATGGCGGAGGACCTGGGAATGGACCCGCACTGGAGCGCGCCGTCGAAGATGGCGTTGCCGGACTACGAGCCGGCGCTGGCGGAGCCGGCATGATGCCAGGAAGCAAGGCCAGGAACTCTGCCCCTGGACCCCGCCAAAGGCAAGCCTTTGGAAACCTCTACTTAAGTGAAGCCGGTCCAGGGCGGCTCGCCCTGGCGGGGTCCAGGGGCAGAGCTCCTGGCCTTGCTTTCTCTCCCCTGTGCAAGAGGCATCCAAATGGCTGAGACCCTTCCCGTTGGCGTCATCGGCGCGGGCCTTGGCGGCCTGGCGGCGGCCTGCGTGCTGGCGGCGCGCGGGCACAAGGTCGTTCTGTTCGAGAAGAACGACTGGCTCGGCGGCAAGGCGGCGCAGTGGGAGCAGGACGGGTTCCGCTTCGACATGGGGCCGACGATCCTGACGGTGCCGTCGGTGCTGGAGCGCATCTTCGCCGAGGCCGGGGTGAAGATGAGCGACCGGCTGGACCTGCGCAGGCTGGACCCGCAGTGGCGCTGCTTCTTCGACGACGGCAGCCGGCTGGACCTGCAGGAGAACGTGGCGGAGATGTCGGCGAGCCTGGCGCGGTATGCGCCGGGGACGGAGCGGGGCTACCAGGACTTCCTGAAGATGTCGGAGGGGCTGCACACCGTCAGCGAGAAGTTCTTCTTCTGGCGCTCGGTGGAGGATATCCGCGACACGATGGACCTGAAGACGGGGATGAACCTGTCGACGCTGAAGGACGTGCTGAGCCTGAAGATGGGCTCGACGGTGGCCAAGCAGATCAGGAAGCACGTGGCGGACCCGAGGGTGTCGCAGATGCTCGACCATTTCGTGCAGTACGTGGGGTCGTCGCCTTACGGGTCGCCGGCGGTGCTGTGCTCGATCGGGCACATGCAGGTCGACGAGGGGGTTTGGTACCCGATGGGGGGGACACGGGCGGTGCCGCTGGCGCTGGCGAAGCTCGCGGAGGAGCTGGGCGTCGAGGTCCGGATGGGGGACGGGGTCGCGCGCATCTCCAGCGCGAGCGGGCGGGCCACGGGCGTGGTGACGGAGCGGGGCGAGAGCATCCCTCTGTCGGCGGTGGTGTCGAACATGGACAGCGTGCGGACGTACCGCGAGCTGGTGGGGGGTGCTCCGGCGGCGGGGTTCGCCAAGCGGTGGAAGCGAGAGGCGGCTTGCTCGGGGGTCGTGATGTACCTCGGGCTCGACAGGGCCTACGAGCACCTGGCGCACCACGACTTCGTGTTCTCGCGCGACCCGGAGGAGGAGTTCGACTTCATCTACAAGAAGGGCGAGCCGGCGCCGGACCCGACCTGCTACATCGCGGCGCCGGCGCGCACAGAGCCGGGGGTGGCGCCGCCGGGGGGCGAGGCGTTGTACGTGCTGGTGCACACGCCGTACCTGCGGCCGCACCACGACTGGGCGGCGATGCTGCCGGCGTATCGGAGGGTGATTCTGGACAAGCTGGCGCGCACGGCGGGGATGGCGGACCTGGAAAGCCGGATCGTCACCGAGCGGGTGCTGACGCCGCAGGACATCCACGAGCGCTACCGGGTGCTGGACGGGGCGATCTACGGGCTGGCGAGCCACGGGTCGTTCTTCGGGGCGTTCAAGCCGGGCAACCGGTCGCGCGACCTGGGCGGGCTGTATCTCGCGGGTGGGGCAGCGCATCCCGGGCCGGGGATGCCGATGGTGCTGATGTCGGGGTGGATCGCGGCGGACGCGCTCGACGGCGACCGCGCAGGGACGCGGGCGGCGTGAGACGCGCCACGGGGGCAGCCGGCAGGCGGGACGATCCGCGCGGTGCCTGACGGGACGCCGTTGGCGGCGCCGTACGCAGGGGGCGCGGACCCGTTGGCGGCCCGCTCGCCGCTGGCGATCGCGATGTTCCACCGCTACCTGCTGTGGTACCTGCCGCGGCATTTTCACGCGGTGAGGCTGGCGCGGGAGGGGTGGCCGGCGCTGCCGGCAGGGCGGCCGGTGGTGGTGTTCACCAACCATCCGTCGTGGTGGGACCCGGCGATGTTCGTGCTGGTGCACTGCACGCTGATGCGCGAGCGGGCGGCGTTCGGTCCGATGGAGGCGGCGGCGCTGGTGCGTTACGGGCTGCTGCGGCGGATGGGGATGTTCGGCATCGAGGCGGACAGCCGGGTGGGGGCGGCGACGTTCCTGCGGCTGGGGGCGCGGGTGCTGGCCGATCCGGCGGGCGCGCTGTGGGTCACGGCGCAGGGGCGGTTCGCCGATGCACGGCTGCGGCCGGTGACGCTGCGGCCGGGACTCGCGCACCTGGCCCGGCTGGCACCGCAGGCGGTGCTGCTGCCGCTGGCGGCGGAGTATCCGTTCTGGAACGAGAGCCGGCCGGAGGCGCTGCTGCGCTTCGGGGCGCCGATCGAGGCCGCCAGCCTGCGGGGCAAGTCGGCGCGGGAGGGCACGCAGATCCTGGAGGCGGCGCTGGCGGCGACGATGGACGCGCTGGGACAGGACGCCGTGGCGCGCGATCCGGCGCCGTTCCGCACCCTCCTGGCCGGTGGCACGGGGGTGGGCGGCGTGTACGACCTGTGGCGGCGGGTGTGCGCCGCGGTGTCGGGCCGCAGCTTCGACCCGGCGCATGATCCCGGCGCTGTCCCGGCGCATGGGTCCGGTGCCGTCCCGGCGCGTGATCCGGGCTCCGTTCCGGCACGTGATCCGGGCGCCGTTCCGGCACGGGGCGGGATGGCCGGCGCGGCGGGCCCGCTGGCATGATCGTGGTGCTGGTATTGGCGTTCGGGCCGGTCGTGCTCGCGCTGTGGAACCTCGCGCTGTACCGCAGGCCGGCGATGGCGGAGGGGATGCCGGCGGTGTCGGTGCTGATCCCCGCGCGCAACGAGGCGGCCAACATCGCCGATGCGGTGGCCTGCGTGCTGGCCAGCCGGAGCGTCGAGGTCGAGCTGGTGGTGCTCGACGACGCGTCCACCGACGCGACGCCGGCGATCCTGGCGGGGATCGGCGACCCGCGGCTGAGGGTGTCGCACGCGCCGGCTCTGCCGCCGGGGTGGTCGGGCAAGCAGCACGCCTGCGCGGCGCTCGGGCGGCTCGCGCGCCACGAGCTGATGGTGTTCGTGGACGCGGACGTGCGGCTGGCGCCGGACGCGCTGTCGCGGATGGCGGGGTTCATGCAGCGCCACGACGTCGGCCTGGCGAGCGGTTTCCCGCGCCAGGTGACGCTGACCTGGTCGGAGCGGCTGCTGCTGCCGCTGATCCATTTTCTGCTGCTGGGTTACCTGCCGATGGCAGCGATGCGGCGTTCGCCTGCACCTGGGTTTGGGGCAGCGTGCGGGCAGCTGGTGATCGTGCGGCGCGACGACTACCTGCGCGCCGGGGGGCACGGGGCGATCCAGGCCTCGCTGCACGACGGCATCACCCTGCCCCGCGCGTTCCGGCGCGCAGGGTCGATGACCGGGCTGTTCGACGCGGGCCGCTTCGCGTCGTGCCGCATGTACAGCAACGCGGCCGAGGTCTGGGAGGGGCTGACCAAGAACGCCACGGAGGGCATGGCGAGCGCGCGGGCGCTTCCGGTGTGGACGGTGGTGCTCGGCGGCGGGCAGGTGCTGCCGGCGGTGCTGCTGGTGCTGTTTCCGGGCGTGGAGGCGGCGGCGGCGGCGGCGGCGGGGATCGGGCTGCGGCTGCTGCTGGCGGCGCGGTTCCGCCAGCCGGTGCTCGGCGCGCTGCTGCATCCGGTGGGGGTGGCGGCGCTGCTGGTGGTGCAGTGGGCGGCGCTGCTGCGGGCGGCGCGG